>JANNSB010000419.1:0-21929 GCA_031402175.1 Planctomycetaceae bacterium | reverse complement strand
CTTCTGGTCGTCGGTCAGAATCGTTTCGAGTTCGGCATTAACATGCTCCTGCAGCTTCGCCAAATCGTCTGTCTGCTCTTCGGTGAGATTCAGTGCGCCACGCAGGAACTCCGGCAACACTTCACCCGTACGCGGCGGCCTGAAGTCGGGGCCAAATCCACCTGGACCACCTTGAGGGCCACGACCAGGTTGTCCCGGCTGACCACCCGGAGGCGGGCCGCCCTGAGCTCCGGGAGGCGGACCATTCTGGCCACGAGGCCCACGACCGGGTTCATCGCCGGGGGGCGGACCTTGCGGGCCATCCCCATCAGGGCGCGGACCACGAGAACTTCGTCCGGGACCGCCAGGAGGACCACCAAATCCAAAGAATGGCCGGTTCAACTGCTCGCGTTGTTCGTCCGACAGAATGTCGTCGAGCTTCGCGAAGACTTCCTCCTGCAAGGGTGCGATCGTCTCGCGCTGTTCATCGGTGATCTGCAGCATCCCCGCCAGGAACGGTGGGAAGAGTTCCCCTGTTTTTGGCGGCGTGAATCCACCGGGACCAAAACCGCCCGGACCAAAACCGCCACCCATGTTCGGGTGCTGATAGTTCCAGACGGTCTCTTTCTCGGCTGTCACTTCGAACACGATGCCCGGATTGCCCGAACAAATCATCGTGTTGCCGTTGGGCAGTCGCTGAGCGCCGGAGATCAACATCGAGAAGAAGTCTGATTTTTCCGGAGCCGAGTAACTCCACGTCGCTTGGTCGGGACCGAAGGCCAGAAACTCTTCGCGAGCGTATGTGCCATCTTCATTGACGGGGAGTTCGATTTCATCCACGGACGAATACCCGCCGTCAGGGCGCTGCATACCGTTGTTGAAGACGAGCATGTTTCCCGCGCCGGGCAGGCCTTCGGGAATCCAGTGCGCACAGTGCTGGCCGAACAACTTCTGATCGACGTTCGAGCCGCTGCGGTAGGCTCGCGGGTTGCCCCAGCGATAGAGCAGGTCGCCTCCCACGCCGCAGTCGCCACCTTCGTGAGTGGCCGCTTCTGCGGTCGTCGTGCTGTGATCGATGATCCACACTTCGCTGAACTCGTGAATGCTCAGCATGATCTGATCGAGTTCGGCGTTGTAGGCGATCGAATTCGTGTGCATCCAGTCGCCTTGAATCTGCGGCCCACCGTTTCCGTCGGGGCCGCGGCGACCGGGGCCGTCGTCTCCATCGCCGTCCGTCGGCGCTGTCGTGCCGCCTCCGACGTAGCCGAGTGATCGCAGACGCTCCAGCTCTTCGGGATCATTCAGCAGCTCGGCGATCGCGCCGCTGCCGAAGTTGATGTCGATCAGTTCCGGATGCTCGAACACTTCGCCATAGTTCGGCTTCTCGGGATCGAAGTCCTGAATAATGTGGTCCCAGGCGTGCCACTCCCAGACGATCTCGCCGCCCGTCTCGCCCGCCTGCTTGATCTCAAGAATGCAGTCGGGGAGGAACTCGTTCGTACCCGCGAAGTCGGGGATGCGGCCTGCCGCGACCGCTTCGTCGGGAGTCTTCTTGTCCCAGCAGACGACCAGCACATTGCCGTTGGGCATCGGAGTGACGTCGTGATGCGGGTGAATCTTCCCTTCCGGGAATGTGTATTCCCACACGATGTTGCCGTCCCAGTCGAACTCCTGAATGCGTCCCCCTGAACCGGGTCCGCCAAAGCCCTGACCGCCACGCGCCGCTGCAGGTCGCAACAGGTGACCGTTGTCGAGCAGGTACGCGCACATCGCCGGCGTGTAGTCGCTCTGCCATTGTTTGACGATCCGCCCCTCCATGTCGACGAGGTAGGTCGTCGTAGAGTTCATCGGGGCGATCACGGTGTATCCCTGCAGTGCGCCGTCCAAGTTAGTCGTGACGCCGGGTTCCGCTCCTTCGGGCGGTCCCATTGGCGGCCCTTGTGGCGGCTGGGCCAACAGCGTCGCCGACATTCCCGCCCAGACACCCAACGCCGACAACATCGCCAACCAATTCGCACGCCTTCGAACTCTCGTCTCTGCCATGGGAAGTGTTCTCCAAAATGAATGGGTGGAGTCCAGGCTTTAGCCTGTCCGGCAGCCTAAAGGCTGGACTCCAATAGCGGATGCTCTCACAGAAAGTGTGTCAAACACCAGAAATGCGAACTCCAGCTTCCAAAAGGGCCAGGAATCCAGCTCGTCCCCGAGAGATTGTCGTAACTGGTTGTCGTTTCGACGTTTGCAACATCATCCAGAAACGCGGCGGTTCTCGCGCAGAAACTGCCGGTCGGCCGACTCTGTGGAGTGGGAAGGCTGAATCAAATTCAAAGACTTTTCGCTGTCCTTCCTAAGTGACTGTTCTCGCAATGATTTAAGGCAACTCGCCCAACAACACACCAAGAAGAAGAAGGAAGAGGGGACCGACCATGTCACCGCGAACCGCCATCACCGCCTTTGCTTTCGCCGCTTTGCTCGTCTTCTGCAACGACGCCTTTGCCAAGAACCCACCCCCGAGGCGCGGTCAGGCGTTCACGCCGACGCCGACCATCGCCTCGGAGTCGGCTGAGGAACTCCTCAACCAGGGTTTCAACAGCTACGACGCCGGTGAAGATACAGCCGCCATCAGCGCCTTCTCGCAGATTCTCGACATGCCCGAAGCGACGTCGGCTCAGATCATCGAGGCCCGCCTCGGTCTGGCTCTCCTTTCGGAAGCCGCCGGCCAGGCCGAGATCGCCATCGACCATCTCAACAACATCCTGCAGGTCAGTGATGTCACCGTCGAATACGAAGTGGCAGCCCACGTCATGCGGGGCCGGCTGCTCATGACCCTCGGTTCCACCACCGCCGCCGCCGACTTTACCGCCGTCATCGACAACCCGGCCGCCGCGCTCGACACCGTGCACGACGCCCTGTTGTGGCGAGCGATTCTGCGGGGCGCGCTCGGCGACTGGAACGGAGTGATCGCCGACGCCGACCGCCTGCTGGCCGAGAGTTTTGCACGACCTGATGTGACCGCGTCCGCCCTGGCGATGCGAGGCATGGCAAACAAGGCCCTCGGCAACAACGCCGACGCCGCCCTCGACCTGATGAACGCCTACCGCATGCTCGACCTGCCTTATGACATGGTCCAGCCTGTCGCCAACGCCCTGATCGAAATGGGTATCGACCTGAACGCTCCGCTGCACCGGACATAGTGCCGACAAGTGGCGGATGAAGTTCATGTCGCGAAACTGACGTGATCAAAGCGGGGGCGCACTGCTCGGGCCAACAGTGCGACCCCGCGATTCTTTGCAGGGGCAGGTTGCAAAGAGCTTAGAGCAATGCTCGATTGGATGTAGAGTTTTGTGAAGTCGCGGAAATTGACCGCGGATGGTGCGGATTCGGCGGATTCCCGCAGATCTGAGTGTCTCGCCGCGATTCCAGCGTTGTTTCAGATCCGTGAAGACCCGCGTCATCCGCCCAATCCGCGGTCCAACCTCTTCGACCTCGCGTGAACGGAGGCTACAGCGAATCAAGCATTGCTTTTGGCGAAGACTGAATCGCAGGAACCAATGACGAGCCATTCATTCCTCCCTGCTCCCTGCTCTATGCTTCCCGCTCCTCACTCTATCGGTCGCAGTTGCGATGCAGGTCTCGCAGGTAGGGAGTGGCGACAGCGACGACTTGGCCTTTGATACTTGTCACTTCGCGGATCGTTCGGGATCATAGACGCAGATCAATCCCGCCCTCCTGAACCCGCCGGAGCTTTAAGATGCCTGCCTCGCCCGACTCGCAATCCCGCCGCGACTTTCTCAAGACCAGTTCCGCCGCCGCTGTCGGCGGTTCGCTGCTCGCGAACTTTGCGGCCACTTCGGGGCTGTATGCGGGGGTCACCGAAACCTTGCGGGTCGGCCTCGTCGGCTGCGGCGGGCGCGGCACCGGGGCGGCGGTCAACGCTCTGGGAGGCGATCCGAATGCGAAACTGGTGGCGCTGGCCGATGCGTTCGGTCCCGAGTCCGAAGCTGCGGGGACTCATCCTGATGAACTCAGCCGTTGCGTCAACAATCTCAAGAACGCTCAAGAGGTCGCATCACAGGTCGAGATCGAGCCGGACCTGATGTTCGAAGGGCTGGGCGCCTACCGACAGTTGATCGACAATGTGGATGTGGTGCTGTTGTGCACGCCGCCGGGGTTTCGGCCGGAGCAGTTACGGTACGCGGTAGAACAAGGGAAGCACGTCTTCACCGAGAAGCCGATGGCGACCGATGCCGTCGGCTGCCGCAGCGTGATGGAGTCGGTGCGACTCTCCAAGGAGAAGGGCCTCGCCGTCGTAGCCGGCTTCTGCTGGCGCTACGACTACGCCAAGCGGGCCTTCTTCTCGAAGCTGCACGAAGGCGCCATCGGCAACATGCACACTGCGTTCGGCACGTACCTCACCAGCCCGGTGAAGCCGATGCCGCCGGCCACCGACCGGCCCGCTGGGATGAGCGATCTGCAATGGATGATCGCCAACTGGTACAACTTCACCTGGCTGTCGGGCGATGGCCTTGTGGAGCAGGCGTGTCACACGGTCGACTGGCTCGCCTGGGCCTTCGGCGACAAGCCCCCAGTCAGTTGCACCGCTGTCGGCGGAAGGCAGATTCCGGCCGAGGGGGGCAACATCTTCGATCACATCGAAGTGAACTACGTCTGGGAAGACGGCCGCCGCGCCTTCATCGCGCAGCGTCAGATCCCAAACTGTTACGGCGAGAACAACATGTACGTCCTCGGTAGTGAGGGGGCCGGGCAGGTGTTGCCTCGCGGCGTGTCAATCAGCGGTAAGGAGACGTGGAGCTATGACGGCGAGACGCCGAACATGTACCAGGTCGAGCATAACGAGTTCTTCGCCTCGATCCGCAATGGAACGCCGATCAACGACGGCGACCGCATGATCAACAGCACCATGATGGCGATCATGGGCCGCATGGCGGGCTACACGGGGAAGGAAGTGACCTGGGAACACATGCTCGCGTCGGAGGAGAACCTGACGCCGGCTCACTACGAAAACTGGGAGACGCCGGTGGAGATCCCGGAGGTGGCGCTGCCGGGGATCACGCCGTTGGTGTGAAGATAAACTGCATTTGCAGCATGTAAGAACCTTCATAAGCCGCGGAGCGGCGGAAGCAATTGGCCACGGGCGTTAGCCCGTGGTGAGCGATGAAGATAAGGATAAAGCCCCGAAGGGGCGGCAGCATCAGTTGTTCCCATGTGCTCTCGCCGCTTCGCGGCTAATCATCGCCATGCGAGTCCTCATCACAGCCGGCCCGACGCGCGAGTATCTCGACGACGTGCGGTATCTGTCGAACGCGAGCAGCGGCAAGATGGGGTACGCGCTGGCTCAGGCGGCGATCAACGCCGGCTGGGAAACAGTGCTCGTCACTGGACCGGTCGAGTTGCAGCCTCCGGCGGGATGCGAAGTGCATCAGGTCATCACGACGTCCGACATGCGGGAAGCGTGTCTGCGCCTGTTCCCGACATGTGACGGCGTGATCGCTGCCGCCGCCGTGTGCGACTACCGCCCGAAGGAGCGCGTCCCCGGCAAGATGTCGAAAGTCGGCGAACCCATCGTCGTCGAGATGATCGAAACGGATGATGTCCTCGCCGAACTCGGCGCGATGAAGGACGGCCGCTGGGTGATGGGCTTCGCGCTCGAAGCGCAGAACCCGCGCGAGAACGCCCTGCAGAAACTCCGCCGCAAAAACTGCAACTGGATCGTGCTCAATCATCCCTCCGCCATCGGAGCCGACACGAACTCGGTCGAACTGCTCTCCCCCAACGGCGAATCGCTGGCAACATGGGAAGGACCGAAGCAAGACGTTTCGCGAAGCATCGTCGAATGGCTGGCGGGGGCGATGCCGGCGAAGCAAGACTGACGATGGCGGGCACCATCACAACTCCCCCACGGCTACGCCGCCCCGAAAGTTTTCATCGGGGCCACTCACGAGTACGTTTTCGGACTGTTCGTGAGCCGCCAGCAGTTGATCGACGGCCTGGCGCAGAGCCGCATTCGGTCCGCAAGCTTCGCGATCGGCCGGCGATTCGCGGTCGAGGGCAGAGAGAAAGACCGACTTTTCGGATTCGGGAGGCATGTTGCCAGTGTGTGCCACTGGCTTTGCCGGCTTTGCCAGTGCGAATGCAGCGTCGGCTCTCCATTGCCGTTGTACTTTCACCATTCGAGATCATAACGATCTACATTGAGGCGTTCTGCGCGTGGCCAATTCAATGGACAGCTCGCACTGGCAGAGCCGGCAGAGCCAGTCGCACACTTTCTTGTCAACAGTGCCACCTGCCGTTGTCACCTAGTCTTACAGCAACGCGATCGACGGCACGATTATCATTCCAACCAACAGGCATAGTACACAGCACACCATGTACAAGATGATTCCTGCAGTTGTACGAGCGCCACTCGCAATCATTCTAATGGCGATCAGGCTCAGGGTTAGTATCACAAGAAATGGAACAGCGCTGAGTATCAGAGCCAGTTGAAGTTGATCCCCTTCCGAGTAACTGAAAATGTCGAGGATTCCAGAGAACCCGATGTCGAGACCGATACGGATTCCCACGGCATAGACTGGGAACATTGCGAGAAACAACAAGATCGGCAAGGGATTCTTGTCTGGGCGGTTTTCAAGTTGTTCGACCATTTGAGTAGGTGGCAAAGTGTCGATCAACCGTCCGATTCCATGGCACGTTCAACCTCTCGCTGCAGCCATGCCCGCGCGAAGCTCCAGTTCCGTTTGGCCGTGCGGGGCGAAATGCCGAGCGAGGCCGCGGCTTCATCAATCGTCAGTCCGCCGAAGTAGCGCAGCAGGACAAGCTGCGCGGCGGGCGCATCCTGCTGCTTGAGCCGTTCGAGAGCTTCGTCCAGGGCGAGCAGCGAGGTTGAGTCGTCGCTGCCCGTGACCGCGATCTCTTCGTGAAACTCGAACCGCACCGCGTCCCCCCCGCGCTTCTGGCTCTGCCGGCGGCGGGCCGACTCGATCAGGATCCGCCGCATCGCTTCGGCTGCGGCCGCATAGAAGTGTCCGCGGTTCTCCCAGCAGCGGGCGTCCCCCTTCTCGACGAGCCGCATGTAAGCTTCGTGCACGAGAGCCGTCGGTTGCAGCGTGTGCCCCGCCACCTCATGCGACATCTTCTGCTCTGCAAGTCGGCGCAGCTCGGCATACACCAGCGGCAAGAGTTCTTCCGCCGCCTGCCGCTCGCCTCGATCGAGGGCGTCGAGAATCTGAGTGATGTTTCCGGAAGACAAGACGGACTCGCGAGTCGGGTTCGAACTGCAATGGCTGCATGCATTGTACGGGACGGCTTGGATGACATTCCAATCGTGAAGGAAA
Organism: Planctomycetaceae bacterium; assembly: GCA_031402175.1. Lineage (GTDB taxonomy): Bacteria > Planctomycetota > Planctomycetia > Planctomycetales > Planctomycetaceae > JANNSB01. The sequence goes on along the minus strand of JANNSB010000419.1, from coordinate 14,601 downwards.
AGGGACCGCGGATAGCGCGGATAACGCGGGTTTCCGCGGATCGGAGACTCGCATTCAGATCCGCGGAAACCCGCGTCATCCGCCTCATCTGCGGTCTCACCTCCGTTTCGCGAGTCGCGCGCGTCACGTAGAAACCAGAAACACCTGCGACATCAGCCACGGCGCCGGATTCTCGACCAGTTCCACGATGCGCTGCAAAAACCTCGCGGCGGGCGCGCCATCGACGGCACAGTGGTCGAACGTGAGGCTGAGCGTTATCTGGTCGCGAGCTTCGATGCGATCACCATCCACGACTACGGCTTCGCGGCGGATGGCCCCGAGGCCGAGGATGGCTGTTTCCGGAGCATTGATCACGGGAGTGAAAGCATCGATTCCAAAGCCGCCGAGGTTGGTGATCGTGAACGTCCCCCCTGTCAACTCCTCCCTCGAGCAAGACCGTTTCTGTGCACGTTCAATCAGGATTCGGGATGCGCCTGCAAGTTGACCCAGGGAGAGCCGATCGACGTGCCGGATCACGGGAACCAGCAGTCCCCACTCGGTATCGACGGCGATGCCGACATGAATGCCGTCCGGCGTGACGATGTCATCGTGCTCCCAGCGGCAGTTCATGTGGGGGTGTTCGCACAAAGCCAGGGAGGTGAGCTTCGTGATGATGTCCTGATAGGAAGGCGTCGCCCCGTCGCGCTGTACGCTCTTGAACTGGTTCCGCAGAGCAACGAGGTTCGTCGCATCGGCCCTGGTCGTGAGCGTCACGGGGACGGTGGTCTTTGCGCTTTCCAGCATGCGTCTGGCGATGGTCTTGCGCAGGTTGCCGGCCGACGAAGTAGTTTTCGTTCCCATCGCCTTGGCTCGCTCACGAACATCGCGTTCGCGAATGCGGCCGGTCTGCCCGCTCCCCTTGATCTGCGTCCAGTCGACTCCCAGTTCGTCAGCGACGCGGGCAGCCCGCGGTGAGATGTCGGGCAGGATGTCGGAGGAATTGCGCTTCGGAACTGGCCCGCTCGAACGCGCGACAACAACCTCCTTCTCCCCCACCGAACGATTCTGATTCGTGTTAGAAACATCAATGTGGGGGAGAGGGTCGGGGTGAGGGGGTCGATTTGCGGGCGCCGTCCTGTGCCCCTCACCCCGGCCCTCTCCCCCGCTGGAAACTTCGGGCTTGGTTGGCGCGCTTTCAGCGGGGGAGAGGGAGGACTTTACTTCTGTGATGCCTTCACCCGACGCAATTGGCAGTGCTTCTCCTTCCGCAATCAAATAGCCGACGAGCATGCCGACTTGCACGGTGTCGCCCCCCTGCGGGCCGCTGGGCAGGATGTGCAGGATGCCGGCATCGACCGATTCGATGTCCTGCAGAGCCTTGTCCCCTTCCAGTGTGAAGAGTGACTCGCCGGCCTCGACTCGCTCGCCGTCGCGCTTGAGCCATTCGCCGAACAGTCCTTCATCCATGCTCCAACCGAGCCTGGGAATTGTGATTTCGATGGACATTGTCTGATCGAGGGTCAAAGTCAACTCATCGTAACCCGACGCGTCAGCGAGGGGATCGTGAGTATTCGTGTTCAATTCAAGTTTGTCGTGGCTTGCGGCACAGGGCGCACCCTGAAGATGAAGTGAAAGTCGATTTCCGCAAGGTGCGTTTCAAGTTATTCATCGCGAAACATCACGGCAGCCTCGCTCACGCTCTAACGCTTCGGGTTACCATTTGGTTATGAGGACCAATGATAACTATTCACGCATCAATGCCTGCACGGCGGCGACGATCTTCTCCACGTTCGGCACCAAGGCCTGTTCCAACGGCGGACTGTACGGCGTTGGCGCGAACTCACCCTGCAGACGCTTGATCGGTGCATCAAGGTCGTCGAAGCCGGCTTCCACCACGCGGGCGGCGATGTCGGCTCCCATGCTGCAGGGGGCGAACGCTTCGTCCACGATCAGCAGCCGACCTGTCTTCGCGACGGACGTGAGAATCGTGTCGATGTCCAGCGGCGACACCGTGCGCGGGTCGACGATCTCGACCGATACGCCTTCTTCCGCGAGTCGCTTCGCGGCCTGCAGCGAGTGCTGCACCATCAGCGACAGCGCCACGATGGTGAGATCCTTGCCCGAGCGCACGACGGCCGCCTTGCCGAACTCAATTTCATACGGCTCTTCCGGCACAGGCCCTTTGATGCCCATCAGTTCGCGATGCTCGAGGAAGAGCACTGGGTCATCACACCGCAAGGCGTGATGAAACAACCCCTTCGCATCGTAGGGCGTCGAGGGAATCACCACTCGCAGGCCGGGAATGTGGGCGTAGATCGAGTGATAGCTGCCGGAATGATGCGTCGCTGCCGAGTGGCCGATACCGATGCAGCCGCGCAGCAGCACGGGCATCTTGAGCCGGCCGCTCGACATGTACTGCATCTTCGCGATCTGGTTGATCACTTCGCCGAACGAATCGTTGATGAAATCGATGAACATGAAATCGATCACCGGGCGCAACCCGTCATGGCCGCTCCGCCGGCGAGCCCGACGAAGCCCCGCTCGCAGATCGGAGTATCGCACAGGCGTTCGGCTCCATACTTGGCGAACAGTCCGGTGGTGGTCGCGAAGTTGCCGCCGCGAACGCCGATGCCTTCTCCCATCACGAAGATGCCAGAGTTCCGCTCCATTTCGAAATCGAGAGCTTCGCGGGTGGCCTGAGTGTAAGTGATTTCGCGATCTCCCGGCCGCGGGGCCGGGGCGATGCCCTGAGCGCGTTCCTCGCAATAGACATACTGGGTCGCGGTGTCGCCTTCGGGCCACGGAGCGTTCTCGGCCTCCTGACTGGCCGCAGCGACCTCGGCCTTCACTTCATTCTCGACGGCCTCCAGCTCGGCGGCGGCGAACTCGCCGGAAGCAATGAGCGTTTCGGCGAAGCGTTTGATCGGGCACTTCTGCCGCCACTCGGCGACATCCTCCCGCGTGCGATAGGTATAGTCCCCCATTCCCTCGGCATGAGCCCGTGTGCGATACGTCTTGCATTCAATGAGCGTCGGGCCTTCGCCGGCACGTGCCCGCTTCACGGCTTCTCCCGCGACCTTGAAGACTTCCTGCACATCGTTGCCGTCGACTTCGTAGCCGGGCATGCCGTAGTTTGCCGCCCGGCGGCCGACGTCGGGGATGCCGCTGGCGTACTTGAACGGCACCTCGGTCGCGAACTGATTGTTCTCGCAGATGAAGAGCGCCGGCAGCTTCCAGATGCTGGCCATGTTGAGCCCTTCATGGAAGGCCCCGTTGTTGACGGCACCATCGCCAAAGAACGCCACGGCGACATGCGGCTGCTTCAAGATCTTGAACGTGTACCCACCGCCGCAGGCCTGCAGGATGCAGGGGCCGACGATGCCGCTGGTCCCCATCATGCCGATCTCGGGTGAGAACAGATGCATGCTCCCGCCGCGCCCCTGCGACACCCCGGTGCTGCGACCGAAGAGTTCGGCGATCAAAGCGTACGGCGTCACTCCCTTTGCGAGCGCATGCCCATGCCCGCGATGTGTGCTGAAGACGACGTCCTTATCGGTGAGATGGGCGCATACACCCGTGGCGATCGCCTCTTGCCCAACGTACGTATGGCAGGCCCCGAGGACGAGTCCCTTTTGGTGCATGCGGGCGAGTTGCTCTTCGGTGTGACGGATCTTCAGCATCACGCGATACAGGGAGAGGGACGTTTGTTGATTCATCTTTCGGGTTTGTGATTGAACTTTCGCGGTGCTCACTTGGATTCTCCTCGGAATGCCTGCACCATTCCCCCTTCGTGCCCGGGCGTACCACCCGCATTCATGGCCAGGTTTCCGCCGTCCATGGGAATGAGCGCGCCGGTGATCCAGGACGATGCATCAGACGCCAGCAGCACCGCGAGTCCCTTGATGTCGTCCGGCACGCCCATGCGTCCGGCGGGGATGCCTTTGATGAAGCGTGCTTCGAGCGTCGGATCCTGCTGCATGCGGGCTGACAGGCTAGGATTGATGACTTGCGCGGGGAGCACGGCATTCACTCGCACGCCGCGGCAGCTCCATTCGGTACTCAGTTCGCGGGTCATCTGTACGACGGCTCCCATCGCCATGCTGTAAGCGACGTGGCCGCGGCCGAGGGCACTGGTGCTGGCGAGGGAGCCGATGTTCATGATTGAGCCGCGACCTTGAGCGAGCATTCGCTTGCCGGCCTCCTGACACATCGCGAACCGGCCGACGACGAGGTTCTGCAGCACGCGCTGCAGGTCTTCGATCGCCAGTTCCTCGGGCTTGGCGAGATGTCCGTCCCCCGCGATGTTACCGAGAAAGTCGACCCGACCGAACTCGGCGTCGACTCGCTTAAACAGCTCGCGAATCGCGACGGGATCGGAGACATTGCAGTCGGACACCAACGCCCGCCGCCCCATTGCACGAATGCGTGCACCGGTCGACTCGGCTCCCGCCAAGTTGCGATCGATCAGAAACACATCGGCCCTGGCTTCGGCCAAGGCGAGCGAAGTGGCCTCTCCCATGCCCTGCGCCGCTCCCGATATGACGGCCACCTTGCCGGTCAAGTCGAACATATGAAGTGAAGTGGTCATGGTGAGGAAGGGAGTAGGCAGTGGGCAATAGGCAGTAGTGACCGAGGGAATCAAGCATCCGATCCGAAAATGAGCGGCCAGACTTTGGCCCGAAACACAAGTGCAGCCAGCCCGAGGTAGAACACGCCGCAAGCGAAAATGCCAACTCGCTGATACCATTTGGGACGCAGCTCGCGTGGCAGGAAACGCGTGTTGATCCACAACACATGGAAGGCTGTAAAACCCAGTGCCACGTTACCCACGTTCGAAATGACCGTGACCATCAGCGTCGGCGCGTTGCCGAACATCAGGAAGATGGACTGAACGATGAACGTCCACGCGACGTAGATCGCAAGGATTGTGTAGTAGACCCGTGATACCTGATGCGGCTTCAAGCGGTCGCGCACCCGGCTGTTCGATGTCCAGATGATGTCGGTCCAGCGCCGGGCGACATCGTCCACGATCGACATCTGGCTGGGAAGAAAGACCATCAGCCCGACGACCAGGGCGAGCGTCCACATCAGCGGAGCCCACGATCCGAGCGACTCGGCATGCCGCATGCCGTCGGCGGTGATGAGCGCCTGTGCGTAGGCCACATCCTTGCCGTACATCGGCGACAACCGCGCGAACTGAATCGACAGGAGCGCCGGCAGCGCCATGCCCATGAAGCAGCCCGGCATCCACACCAGCAACTGATCGCAGAGGATGTACTTCCACCACGCCTTCCATTTGCGCAGATTCTCGGCATTGATCGGGAACACCTTTCCCACATGGCTGAGCGTGATGTTTCGGCCGCCGACGGCGCTGGCGATCGCGCCGACCTGGCTGCCCATGCCCCAGCCCTTGTCGCGGACGAAGTTGCTGTAGGTCGAGTTGCTCAGGCCGCCGCCTCCCGCATACCCCGCGAACGCACCCAGCATGGCAATGTTGGTCAGCAGGAGCACCGGCCAATCGCCTGTCTGCATCCAGTGGCCGAAGGCATTCACCACGACTTCTTTGCCGGCGGCGTCTTTCACCGGAATGTTGCCGAACTTCACGAAACCGCTGAAAACGTCGCTCCAGCCTTGAGCGCCGACGTAGAACACACCCACCACGAGGCAGAAGCCGAGCACCGTGAAGACCTTGGCGGTCATCACCACCTGCAACGTGTTGTAAACCTTGCCTCCCACCAGCACGGGAAGGACCACGAGACCCAGGCAGATGTAGGCGATCGTGTCCACGAAGAACGTGTCGTCCCGGAGATCGAGCGCCCAGCTTCCATCGGCTTGCGTGCGGAGTTTCACGGGCTGAAAGTCATCATCGAAGAGGGGCTTTCGATTGTCATCGATGATTCGCCACAATTCGATTTCGGTAGCAGCCGTCGCGGTTCCGCTAAGTCGCACTCCCGTGTCCGTGGACTCCAACGGCAACTGCGGCGACCCGACGACATGGATGGACTCTCTCCGCCCGCCGTCGGCATCAACCTCCACGACTGCCAAGCTGCTTCCCTCGCTGACGCCGGGGACAACTGGCGGCCGGTCGAGTGACATCGAGCAGATCAGCACCGCTGCGTTCGTCGATAAGCCCGGGATGAGAGCACCCAAACTCAGCAGGATTGCCACGCCGATCCAGAAGCCGGGGCCGGGGCGCGTCCGCAGAAACCCGGTGAAGACAGGCTCGCCGCAATACAGGGCATAGCGGCCGCATTCGATGTTGTAAAACACCTGCACAATGATGGCGACCGTGGCGATCCACATCAGCCCGCCGCCATATCTCGCGGTGACATCCGGCCCGAACAGCCATTCGCCGCCGCCGATCTGAATGCCGCACATCACGATCCCCGGCCCGATCAACCCCGCGAGGTTCTTCCACCCCAACGGCTTCGGCTCGGGAAGATCGGCCATGTCCCAAGTGGGGAGGCAAGTTTGGGGAAGGTCATGCGACATAATTGAAGTCAGTAGGCAGTAGTGCAGTGAAGGCGTGACGTCATAGGAATCCACGTAACTCAATGAAACGACGCGAAAAACAAGATGGTCAGATCCTATTGGCTAATGCCTACTCCCTACTGCCTCAATACAACACGAAAGCCCTGCCTGGGCCGCCGTGGCAGTTCTCGATCTTGATGGGGGCGAACAGGAAGTACGCGTCTTCGGGGACTTGATCGACATGATGCAGGAACTCGACGCCGACCATTTCGCGCGAGCCGATTGCCCAATAGGTCATGAGTGCATTTCGCGGATCGACGCCGCCGAGATCAGGGGCATCGGTCGCCACGCAGCGGATACCGCGTTCGTGCAGGTACACCACCGCATCGGCTCCCAGCGCGGGCCAGCCTTCGCTGCGTCCGGCCAATGGGTCAGTCCACATGCCGACATCGTCGGGGGCGGGTAGGTAATGCCGATCGACATGCCCCGTTTGGAAAATGACGATTTCGCCGGTCTCGAGTTCGCCATGTTCCTCTTCATAGGCGCGAATGACATCGGGCGTAATCTTGGGAGACGCCGGCCAGCGATCGCGATTCGTGGTGCCGATGAGCGACGTGACATCAATCACTCGCGCCGTTCCGGCGGTCCAATCGAGTGGGACTTGATCCGTCGTCAACTCACTCGTGCCGCGTTCGCCATAGCCCTGTTCGTACTCTTCGAGCCAACCGCGCACTTCGGGCGAATAGGTGACTTCAGCCCCTACCGGTGGTAGCGCGTAAGATGGCGGCACGAGGTGCGTGCCGGCCATCGAGTCCATCATGTGAGTGTGATGCCACATGTCGAGATACTCGGAATAGAGGAAGTCGACCTTCAGGTAGACCTGCCGATGCTCGCCTGCCCCCGCTCCAGGCGACGTGAGCGGATAACCCGGGATGAGCGTCGGCGACAGGTCGACAACTCGTCGCTCGCGGCACGACTCGATGAGCCTCGCCGGCAGATCGCCGCCGACAACTGCGAGTGCCCGAGTTTCGCTGTACGGCCCTCCTTGATGCTTCGGTCCCAGCATGCAGTAGAAGGCCCCCGTTGACGGCAGCTCGCCCAGGTTCGTCGCGCTCTCGGTCCAGATCATGCCGTACTTGAGTCCCGCGTAATGCGTCGGCTCCGCGAGGTCCGGCAGCGGCCCCATGCTCGCGCTGTCGGTGCCGAGAGTCATCACGCCGCGCGTGGCGAGGAACTCCATGCACTCGGGATTCGGATCGGGATAGCCGGGAGCTTCACGATCGAGAATGGCGGCGATGAACCTGCGCCCTTCGGGGAACGACTGGTAGTAGTGGTCGGTGTAATCACTGCGAAAGAGGACGACATCGCCGAACCCGACTTGTCGATGCTCGCTCTCAAATCGCTCGACATGTTCGAGTGTCACCAACGGGCTGATGCCATTGGGTGCCTGATCGAGCAGGTCGCGCACATCGACGATGCAGGCCTCGCCGCCGAACTGCCAGGGTTCGATCTGATCGGTATACGAGAGCCCGAACGGTCCCGACTTCTCGCGATTGAGGTCCGGCCGAGCCACCGAATGCGGCGGCACATCGAGCTGCGTCCCTGTGTTGCCATCGATCACGAGTGAATCGATGTTGTAGGGGGAATCGGGGCCGATCGTACGCTGATGCACGATCTGAAACCTCGGAAACGGGTGGCTCGGCCAGGTGCAGGGGAAGTTTGGCGAGATGAGCAGCGAACAGTCGACGAAGCGCGTCTCCTGCGCCTGCAACGCCGAGGTCGACAGCAGCGCGAGCATCAACACCAGACCATTTCGAGCAAGCGGACTCATACGGCATCTCCAACAGGCGGCCAAGGAACTCCAGTCTGCTCGGCGACGAGCAGTAGTTTGTCGATCACATCGGGAGGCAGCGGAATCCCCGACCTGCGGGAACTGCCCAACCGACGATGTTCCAAATCACCAGGCAGCAGCACGCACTCGACTCCCTCAGCCGGCGGAGCCGACCGCAACTCCGCGGCCAGCGACTGCATGCGGGCTCTGTATTCTTCGGGAGGCGCGATCGTCGCTACGTCGAGCGCGATGAACGCCGCATTGTGTTTGGACGGACTCGCCGGGTCGTCGAACATCCAACTGCCGATCTGCGAAGTGATCGCCCCACTCGTTAGCACGCCCGCCAGCACTTCCGCCAGCAGGGCGAAGCCGTAGCCTTTGTGTCCCGCCATCGGGGCCAGTGCGGCCTGATGGGGATACAGGCTGCCATCAGTCGTGGGCAATCCTCGGCGGTCGATCAGCCAAGTCGGCGGAATCTGCTCGCCGCGCTGGTGGGCCGCGTAGACCTTGCCGCCGGCGACGGCTGACGTCGCGATGTCGAGCAGTATCGGTTCATCGCCAGGAATCGGAATCGCAAACGCAATCGGATTGCTTCCCAGCACCGGTCCTCGCGAACCCGGTGCCGCAACACTTGGTGTGTCGTTGCCGAAGACGATGCCGATCAAGCCCTGCTGAGCCGCACTCCAGGCATAATAGCCTGCTGCTCCGATGTGGCCGGTGTTCCTCAAGCCGACATAAGCGATGCCGGCCTGCCGAGCTTTGTTGATGGCCGTCTGCATCGCAAAGACCCCACCGACCTGTCCCAGCCCGTTGTCGCCATCGACCACGGCCCATGCCGGACCCTCGCGAACGACGCGGACGTTCGGCGAAGTTCGATACCCGCCGCCTCGTAAACGATGGATGTAGCCGATGAGCAGTTTCGTGCCGTGCGTATAGACCCCCATCGAGTCGGCGGTGACCAAGGCTTCCGCGACCGTGGCGGCGGCGGCGGCGCTCAACCCTGTGCGCGTCAACGCGGCGCGGCAAAACGCCTGCAGACTCGCGATTGGCACACAGGTCGCCTCGGCCAGCATGACATTACTCCTCTCGCACGGTGTAGCCGAGCTGCTTCAGGCTCTCGATAAGCGGTCGCCGATAAGCAGCGGGGAGCGGCAGCACGGGCGGGCACGGGTCGCCCACCGGCGGGCCGATCAGGTTGAGGGCCGCTTTCATCACGCTGAACCAGTGCGCCCCCTCGCCCTTCGAGTGATAGGCCGAGAACTGCAGTCGCATCAGCGGAGCAAGCTGCTTCCAGATTCTGCGTGCCTCGATCAAATCCCCGCGCTCGGTGATCGCCTCGTAGAGTTTTCTCGCCGCGCCCGGCACCGTACTGGGGATACCGGAGATCCAGCCGTGCGCGCCGTGGCACAACCCTTCAAACGCCACGGTATCGATGCCCGCATATACGAACAGCTTCCCGTCGGTCGCCTGCAGCAGTTCGCAGATGCGGTCGGGTTCCGAGTTCGACATCTTTACGCCCCCGATCACGCCTTCGTTGAAGAGCGTCAACAGGTGTTCGGTCTTGAGATCGACGGCCGTCAACGGAATGTTGTGATAGACGACGATCGGGATCGACACCGCCTCAGCCACGCGGCGATAGTAGTCCAGCACCTGGCTCGGTGTCGGCGCCATGTAGTACGGCGGCACGATGAGCAGGGCATCGGCTCCCGCGCGTTCCGCATGCTGCGAAAGCTCGACCGTCAATCGCGTCGAGTAATGATGTGTCCCCGCTACGACAGGCAAGCGGCCATTGTTTGCGGCCAGAGCTGCCTCAAGCACACGTTTACGATCCTCGGTCTCCAGGGCAGGGAACTCTCCCGAGCTTCCCAATGGTGAAAGGGCATGAGCGCCCTCGCCAATAACCCAGTCAATGTGGGCGGGCAGGCGGTCGAGCCGCAAGGAACCGTCGGTATGGAACGGCGTGACGGTCGAGGCGCAGACGCCGCGAAAGAGTGGTTTCGGCATAGGTGTTGATGTAATGATTTGCCCGTCGCGACGATTCAAATCTCACTGGCTCGTCACACCATTCACAATGTTGACCAGCGGTTCGCCGCGCAGGGCCTTGAGGGCGGTCTGCGCGGCCGACTCGCGCAACGTCCGCACCGCCCGCACGCTGACCGATGCGATATGGGGCGTGAGGATGACGTTGTTTCGCTTGAGGATCGAGTGATCCACCGGGATCGGCTCCGGTGAAAACACGTCGAGCGCCGCTGCGGCCACCTGCCCGCTGTCTAACGCCTCGACGAGCGCGGCGGAGTCGACGAGATCACCGCGGGATAGATTCACGAGCAGCACGCCGCGTTTCATCGTGCCCAGCGATTCGCGATTGATGATCCCGCGCGTCTGGGCCGTCGCGGGGCAATGCAGCGTGATCAGGTCCGCCGCGGCGAACACCTCATCGAGTGTTGCGGACCGACAGCCGGCGGCTTCAATCACGTCCGCGGGCACCAGGGGATCATAGACCAGCACGCGGCACTTGAATGACTTGAGCCGCGAAACGACTTCACGGCCGATGCGTCCGAAACCGACGACGCCGACCGTCATGTCGCGCAGGGCGCGAATCTCATCCAGCGTGGTTACGAGCCCCCACTTTCCCGCGTGGACGGCATTCGAATACAGCGTGACCTGCCGAGTCAGTCCCAGGATGAAGGCCAGCGTATGGTCGGCCACTTCATCGACGCAGAAGCCGGGGATGTTGCAGACGGGAATGCCCTTCGCCAGGGCGGCGTCGAGATCGATATTATCGACGCCGATACCGTAACGCACGATCACGCGGGCCTTCGTCATGGCGGCGATCACTTCGGCGTTTACCGGAGCGAACTGCGTGATGACGGCGTCAGCGTCGGCCACCAGGGGCACGAGTTCCGCGGGCCCGCGTTTCTCCTTGATCGAACGGATCTGATAGCCCGCCAGAATCGCTTCTTCGAGCGATAGATCGGGAAACGAGTAATCAGTGACGGCAACCAGCATCGGCAATCCATCCGCAGAGAGCATTTCGCGAATTGTGAATCATCAGATTGTCTGATAATCTAGGGAGGTGCTCGTCCAGCCGCAAGGAACGGAGATCTCGATGTTGAACACGTTGAACACCCTGCCCCGTCCCAAAACCCGCGACCTCGTCGCCGAACGGCTCCATGCGTATATCGCCGACGAGCAGCTCTCCCCCGGCGACCGCTTGCCGACGGAGAACGAGCTGGCCGCAATGTTCGGCGTCAATCGGCTCACGCTGCGCGAAGCGACGAAGTCGCTGGAATACCTGGGCGTCGTCGAAGCCAAACCCGGCAAGGGGTTGACGGTCGGGCAGCTCAATCTGGAGCGCGTCACCGATCTGCTGGAGTTTCATCCCGACCTGCGGGATGCCTCGCCGCTGGCGCTGATTCGCACACGAGTGATCGTCGAAACCGGCGTACTGCCTTTCGTGGCCGATCGGATGCGGGCCGAGCCATTACTCCATGCCCAGTTGCAGGAGATCAACGATCAGCTGCGCCGGGCGCGAACGCTCAAGGCGTGGGTCGAGCTCGACATCGAGTTTCACCGCTTGCTGGTCGAGGCCAGTGGAGTGACGCCGCTGCTGGCCTTCAATCAGTTGCTGTCTGTGTTCTTTCGCAAATTCCGCGACAGCGTCAAGAAGGCCGAATGGAAGACAGGCATTGTCAGCCATCAGCGGATCATCGATGCTCTCAAACGGGGCAAGGTACTCGTCGCGGAACGTGAAATGCGGCGGCACATCGAGAGCCACATCGACCGCATTGACGTTGTCAGTTGATAACACATTAGCCCGCAGCGCCAGCAAGGGGGCCACCAAGGTAGACGTAATCGAAGTTCGATGTCATCAAAGCCAGAGATCCAGTCGCACACATTCGCATGGGGCACCAATCCCTTGCGACCCTTGCTTGCGCTGCGGGCTAGTGTTCAAACATGAAACCAGTCCTACACCTCCTGATTTGCCTGCTCTCACTGTGCTGCCAGCCGATGTCGGCAGACGCCGCGGATGAGTTCTCGGCCGAGGATCTGGAGTTCTTCGAGAACCATGTGCGGCCCGTACTGGTGGAGCATTGCCAGACTTGTCATGGGGCGCTGAAGCAGGAGTCGGGCCTGCGGCTCGATACCCGCGCCGGCGTCTTGCAGGGAGGCGATTCTGGTGCAGCCGTCACACTTGGAAATCCTGACGAGAGCCTATTGATCCGCGCGATCCGCCGGACTGACGACCTTTCGATGCCGCCGGAAACGGCACTCGATCCGCAACACGTCGAACATCTCGTCGAGTGGGTTCGGCGTGGGGTGCCTTGGCCAGATGAGCAGCCGGCCATCACGGTTCGCGGCGGTGCGATCACTGATGCAGAACGTGCTTTCTGGTCGTTTCAACCTGTGGTGGACAGCGCGCCGCCGCAACTGACGAATGATGTGTGGTCGACCAGTGACATCGATCGATTTCTATTCGCAACTATGAGTGGCGCGGAGCTGACGCCTGACCCACCTGCTGATCGATTCGCGTGGATCCGCCGTGCGACGTTCGATCTCACCGGGCTGCCGCCGACTCCCGAAGAAGTTGCGGCGTTCGTGAATGACGAGTCTCCACAGGCTTACGCCACGGTCATCGACCACTTGTTGGCATCACCCGCATATGGCGAGCGCTGGGGGCGGCATTGGCTCGACGTGGTCCGTTACGCAGACACTGCTGGCGAAACAGCCGACTACCCGGTGCGCGAGGCGTATCTCTATCGCAATTACGTCATCGACGCCTTCAATGCCGACAAGCCTTACGACGAGTTCCTGCGCGAACAGATCGCGGGTGACCTGCTGGCGGCTGATCTCGCGAGCGAACGCCAGGGCAACTGGGACGATGCGTCGCTCGCCCGGTATCGCGAACTCATCACCGCCACCGGCTTCATCGCGATCTCGCGTCGGTTCGGTTTCGATCCGCAGAATTATCATCACCTGACGATTCAAGACACGGTCGACACGCTGGGTCAGGCGACGCAGGCCCTGACGCTCGGCTGCGCCCGCTGTCACGATCACAAGTACGATCCGGTCAATGTCGAGGACTACTACGCGCTCTACGGCATCTTCGAGAGCACGCGCTACGCTTTTCCCGGCAGCGAAGAGAAGAAGCGTCCAACGGACTTCGTTCCATCGGTCCCACCGGAGATCGTCGCCACATTACCCGAAGGCGGATGCGAGGTGATCTACGGCGTGGCTGAGGGAGAGGCCAAGAACGCCCTGATCCAGCTTCGCGGCGAACCGTTGCGACCGGGCGATGAAGCCCCCAGGCGCTGGCTGAACGTGCTCGGCGGCGACCCATTGCCCCCCGATGGATCCGGCAGCGGACGGCGACAACTCGCTGACTGGATTGCCTCGCCCGACAACACGCTGACGGCCCGCGTGATGGTCAATCGCATCTGGCAACAGCACTTCGGCAGGGGTCTCGTCAGCACGCCCAACGACTTCGGAGCCCGCGGTGCCGCGCCGAGTCATCCCGAACTGCTCGACTGGCTCGCCAGCAGATTCGTCGAGTCGGGCTGGTCGATCAAAGAGATGCATCGGCTCATCATGAATTCATCCGCCTATCGCATGTCTGCGTCACCATCCGCCGCGGTGCTGGAGTTGGATCCCGACAATGCCCTGCTCTCGCACTTCTCGCGGCGTCGGCTGTCGGCTGAGGAACTGCGGGATGCGATACTCTTCGTTTCGGGCAGGCTCGATCCGACTATGGGACAGGGGCATCCGTTCCCGGATATCGAGAGTTGGGGCTTCACGCAACACGATCCTTTCTATGCCGTCTACGACACAAATCAGCGCAGCGTCTATCTCATGCAGCAGCGCCTCAAACGGCACCCGCTGCTGGCCTTGTTCGATGGAGCCGACCCGAACACGACGACGCCGGTGCGCACTTCGACGACGGTGCCGACACAGGCCTTGTTTTTGATGAACAGCGAGTTCGTGCACACTTGCGCGGCGGGACTGGCCGATCGATTGATGTCGCAGTCCGGCAATGAGGTTTCGCGAATTGGCTCGGCCTATGAGATGGTGCTGGGACGTGTTGCCGACAGCGACGAGTTGCAGCAGGCTCAGGATTTCCTGGCGTCATTCCGGGTAGCCGCGAGTGAAGAAGGCGTCCCCGAGGCTGAGGTTGAGCAAGCCGCATGGTCCGCACTGGCGAGAGTGTTATTGACATGTAATGCGTTTCTGTATGTGGAGTGATGGAATTTGAAAGACAACTCATTCAAAGATCTCCCTCTCCCCCGCCGACGACAATCAATGTGACAACCAGCTTCCCAGCG
>JANNSB010000418.1:0-7994 GCA_031402175.1 Planctomycetaceae bacterium | reverse complement strand
CGCGGAACCCGTGGACATCGATCACATGCGGCAGAGATCGCCCCGGCAGGGGCGAAGGAGGCGTTCCGCCGCCCCTCGCGGGGCGGACGACCATCGTTTCCGACGACCACGGGTTTCGCTGCGCTCCACCCGTGGCTACAGACCTCCGCCCCACCGGGGCGGAATTGACGGATATCCCTGCGTCGCCGAAAGATGACGAGCTTCACCCACCACCAATCAGCGGCTGCACCCCCGCTCGGGCCGTGCGATCAGGTGGCATGCTCGCCAGCGTTGTGAATAAACAGACGTCCTGGTGGGTACCATGCGTGCCACGAATCGAACGGCTTGGGAAGGCCGTGCTACGTTTTCGAGCCGCAGACCAGGCCTGCCGTCACTTTGATGCGCAAGTTTCCGCCAGAGTGTGCTCTATCTGGCGACGAGGGGGATCTTCGGTAAGTCGCTCGTCGAATGGGCTGAGATGGCCCGTTGCAAATTCAGCCGAATTCCGATCTGACAACTTACACACTGGAGACACTCTCATGAACGCCCGACACATTCTGACCCTGCTCTGTTTCAGTGCACTTGCCGCGGCAGCTCCGCTGTCCGCGGGACCAAACAATCATTCTCGATCGGCTCCCGGACGGGCCAACGAGCTTTCCGAATCGGGATCACTTTCGCGGCTCGACGAAACACTCGAGAGCGGCGAATACATCGACTCCATCCTGATGGACTTTCGAGCCGGCGACATCGTGACGATCGATCTCACGTCGAATCAGTTCGACACGTACCTGCTCGTCCGTTGCGACCAGGACGCCAGCGTCGAACTCGACAACGATGATCACCTGGAGAGCACTGAACACTCTCAGATCGTCTTTGAAGTTCAGACGACCGGGAACTACACCATCGGCGTCACCAGTTACGAGGCGCGAGATACCGGCCGGTATGAACTGTCGGTGCGTGTCGATGGGGACGCGATGCAGGATCGTCCCGGTCAGGGAATGGCCCGCGACGATCGATCCCGTCCGCCCCGCGAGCAGCGCGGCCCGCAGGGTGGTCTCCAGGATACACGGGGCGACAGCGGCGAACCGCGCATCCTCGGCGTTTTCGTGGGCCTCAGCGACTACCCCGGAGATGGCAATGACCTCAGCTACTGCGACCAGGATGCCGTCAATCTGCATAACGTGATGCAAAGCGAATTTGGCATGCAGCCCCAGGATTCCGCCCTGTTTACGAACCACGAGGCCACGGTCCAGAACGTCATGGCCGCGCTCGATGAGCTGGGTGGCCAGGCCCGCCCGCAGGACATGCTGATCTTCTTTTACTCGGGACATGGAGGACAGTCGAGCGGTTCCACTCAAACTGCCGATCCCGATGGAATTCACGAAACACTTTCGCTCTACGATGGCGACATCCTGGATGACGAGTTCGCACAGTCGTTCAACGCCAGTCCTGCCGGCACGGCACTCGTGCTGCTGGATTCGTGCTTCAGCGGCGGGTTCGCCAAGGACGTGGTTTCGGTGGATGGACGCATGGGAATCTTCTCCAGTGAAGAGGACGTGCAGTCGATGGTGGCCGGGTCGCTGCAAGCCGGCGGTTACTTGAGCAGCTTTCTGGTCGACGCCCTGTCGAGCGATCGAGACCACAGCGACCTCGACGGCGACCGGCGGCTGACGGCTCACGAACTGTCGCACTACCTGGGCGAACGCTACCGCGAAGATGTGCGATCGGGCGGCGTCTTCAAGAGCGGCACGCCGGTCGATCCGATGCAGGATCTCAGCTACCAGCGCCTGGTCGTCGACCGCGGCGGCATCGGCTCGGACGCGGTGCTGTTTATGTGGAGGTGAGTGGAAAGGACGAGAGTCGAGGGTCGAGAGAATGGCGTTGAGTGAGGCTGACCTATCTCGTGGCCTTAACGCCGTTCTCTCACTCTCGGACCGCTAATGTTGCGAGGCCCCTTGCTCAGGCAACGCAGGTTGCCAGCGGAACTGGTAGCGGTCGCCGAGTTGCTGGCGAGTGAGGTTCGTGATTTCCTGCGCATGCCCCTTGAGGTGCGGCACGCTGTCGAAGACCGCTTCCCAGCCAGTGAGATTAAAGCCCTGGATTCGCCGCTGCTTGAGCATGTCTTCGGGGCTGAGAGAGCAAAGAGTCCGCTTGGCCTCTTCGATCGTCGACTTCAATCGCGACATGAGCGTCGCGGCGGGAATGTGTGTTCTCTCGGCGAACTCGCCTGGGCGATCGCGGTCGTAATTCGCGCCGCCGAGGCCGGCGATCATCCATTGACGCAGGTTGCCGTCGAGATGCAGCAGCAGGTTGCCGATCGAATTCATTCCTTCCGCCGGTCGCCACCAGAGCTGGTCGTCGCTGAGCTGGTCGTCGCTGAGCTGGTTGACGCAGTGCGTGATGACCGACAGGCAATGATCGAGGCAACCGCACGTCGCCTGCACGACGCTGGCGTGCACGTCGACGGGACCGACGGGCGGGCTGGGCATGGAAAAACTCCTTTCAGGCAGACGCGGACGCCGGGGCCGACGACTTTCGGGAGATCTTACGGGTAATCGTCTTCCAACTCACGGCTCCGCGCTTCTCTTGAATGATGAGCAGCACCATGGCGCCCGCAGCGAAGAAGGCGAAGTGCACGAGAATCATCGTGAACGAGCCAACCCAGTTCTCACTGCCGCTGCGCGAGACGGCCTCGAAGTCGGAAGGCAACGTCGCGCCGGCGGCCTCGAAGCCCCAATGGGCCGAGACAAACGCCTTCGCAAGGAACTCGGCAAACCCCTCCAGCGGCGCGATCAGGCCCGCCAGCACGATCTGCGGAATGAGAGTGAGCGGCACTAAAGTGATCGCCATGTCCTCGGTCTTCGAGACAACCGACAGGAAGAGGCCCAACGCGACGCCCGTGATCGACAGAGCGCAGAGGATCATCCATTGCGCGAAGGTCGCCCCCTCCAACTGACAGCCGGCGGAGACGATGCCGAACAACAGCGTCGCCTGCAAGATGCTGAGCATGCCGAAATAGAGCATCTTCGACAAATAGTAGGCTACTGGACGCAAATTGACATCGCGCTCACGGGTGTAGAGCTCGCGTTCCTTGACGATCTCCTTGGCCGAGTTGTTGCAGCCGAACCAGAGACAGGAGATGACCATCAGGAAAATGAGTCGTTCCGAGTAGTCCCAGCGTTTCTTGGGCGGAGGCCACCCCTCAATGCCTTCCATGCCCTGCGTCGGCATGGCGGCCGGGTCGGCGTAAGGAGCTGCGGCAGGATCGACAAATGGCTCGTCGTTGTAGTTGTTGAGCGTCTGGTCGTCGTAGAATCCGCCACCCTGGCCGCGAACGATCGCACCTTCGGTCGACGGCTCATCAAGTGAACCGACCTCGGCCTCTGCGGGTTCATCCCACCACGACTCTTCTTTCACTTCCGTCAGGTTGCCGAAGAGCATGATGAGCAGTATGCCGACGAGCACGCTCTGCCCGAACATGATGAGCAGCGAACGGAGATCGGCCTTCTGGATCGCATTATTCCGCTTGAGCAGGATGCCGAGTTGCCTGCGGATCAGTCCCATGCGTTCCTTGAACGGAATGAATCGTTTGGATTGAGCACCCGCGCTGTCGTTGTCGCCAGTTACCGGAAGCCGGCTGTCGATGTATCTGCTGTAAAGTTTGCTCTCGATGAACTGGTTCCGCCATTCTTCGGTCGACTTCTGCGCCAGCCGATCGTAGACATCGCCGAGCCGTTCGATGCCGAAGTAGCTGCGGGCTTCCTCGGGTGACCCGACGAAGGCGAGTTTGCCGCCGACCGTAAGAATGACGACGAGACTGCAGGTGCGTTCGACGTTGGCCAGGTTATGCGTGATGCAGACGACCGTCTTGCCGCCGTCGGCAATCTGACGGAACAGATGCATCATCTCGCGGTCGGTCTGTTCATCGAGACCTGATGTGACTTCGTCGAGGAACAGCAAACTGGGCTTATTGAGTATCTCGTTCCCCAGGCTGGCCCGTTTGATCTGGCCACCGGAAAGGTGGCGAATCTGCGTTCCCTTGCGTTCCTTGAGGCCCACCGTCGCCAGCATGTCGTCGATGACTTGATCCATCTCAGGGGCGGAAGTATCCGGCGGCAGCCTGAGCTTGGCTGTGAATTGCCAGGCATCGTGCACGCTCAGGCGGTCGTGCAGCACGTCCTTCTGCGGTACGACGGCCAGATTCTGTTTGAGCGATTCGAAATTGGCATACAGATCCTGTCCGCTGACAAGAACCTGTCCTCCCGACCCTTGCACACGGCCGCTGATGGCCGACAGCAGCGTCGACTTTCCCGAACCGCTGGGGCCGATGATGCAGACGAATTCTTTGGGACGGATGACAAGGCTGATCTGGTCGAGCAGCGTCAGCGGTTTGCCCGTCGTGCGATTGGTGACGACCTGCGACAGTTCTCTGCAGACCAGTTCGACATTATTGACGCGGGACAGAGTCCGCAGATGCGTCCCATCGAAGACCAGCGAGAATGGGCCGATGTCGATTTGAGTGCCGCCGGGGATCATCACCGGGTTCACGACCCGGCGTCCGTTGATGAACGTCCCGTTCGCACTGTTGAGGTCGGCCAGTTCGGCCTTGTTTCCCTTGAGGGTGATGGCCGCATGCGTTCGCGACACCGACAGGTGGGGCAGGGCGATGTCAACCCGATCGGAGTCGCGGCCAATCACCATGCGGCCGCCGAGTTCGAAGGCCTGATCGAAATCGGAGGGAGCGGAGGCATCCACCTGGCCGCCCACGACAGTGCGGTCGTTGCGGATCGCGGTGTTCTGCATCGCCACCGACGGTGCGGGCGGTTCCTTCACAGCCACTTTCGGCGACTCGCGCGGTGGCGGAGGAGGAGACTTCTTGCGACCGCGACCGACGGCAGCCTCGGGAGTTTGCGTCGCGCCGGTGTCGGTTCCTTTCTCGATTTCAATTCGCACATGGAACAGCGACCCCGACACGTCGATGGTATCGCCTTCGTCGAGCGTGATGGTCGATTCGATGACCTTGCCGTTCACCTGCGTCGGCGTCGTCTGCGACAGCTGCTCGAGAATGACCTTCTCATTCTGCAGCATGACTCGAAACTGCTGGCGCGAGCAACTCGGGTTGTCGAGCACGATGTCGGCCCGTTGACTGCGTCCCACGATCAACCCGGATGCCGGGACCGCATGCTCCGTCCCGGTGGTGTTGTTGATCAGTGTGGCGGTCGACTTGGACATGCAGAGGGGTCACGAGCCGTGAATCAGGGAATCGGCATCAATCGTTCGTTCGACGGCACGCGCAGGCGTCCGCGAGTCAGGTGGAACACATTGGCT
The DNA here is from genome assembly GCA_031402175.1 of Planctomycetaceae bacterium. Classification (GTDB taxonomy): domain Bacteria; phylum Planctomycetota; class Planctomycetia; order Planctomycetales; family Planctomycetaceae; genus JANNSB01. The sequence continues at coordinate 2,687 of JANNSB010000418.1, read as the reverse complement.
TCGCAGATTATGCGGGGGGAGGCAATGCCCCGCAACTGCGAGACTCTCGCGAAATTCGGCAATAATGGACCGACTCTGGCCGCCGCGATTGTTGCAATCGAGCCAATCAAGCAGCAAAATCGATGCTGAAGATTGTCCCCCCTGTAGATTCCGCCGCACGTCAGCGGCTTCAGTCGCATACACACTCGAAATTCGCTCCCATGCATTGTTCTAACAAACTCCCACTGTTGAGTCTCGCGGCTGTCGCGCTGCTCGCGTTCCAACTTGCTGCCAACTCGCACTGTCGGGCCGATGACTTGGATTCCCTCGTGGCGGGACCGGTCGAACAGGTGGTCACGGATTGTGTCTTTACCGAAGGCCCTGCTTGGCATCCTCAAGGCTTCTTGCTGTTCAGCGATATTCCAAATAACCGGATTGTCCGCGTCAATCCCGATGGAACTTCTTCCGACTGGTTGACGATGTCGGCCGGAACAAACGGGATCATCTGTGACCAGGCTGGTCGGGTCTATGCCTGCCAAGGTGGAGCCAACCGGGTTGCCGGACTCGAAGGTCTGGAATCCGGCACGGTAACGGCGGTCATTGCGGATACGTTTGAAGGACAGCCGTTCAATCAACCCAACGACCTCGCCCTTGATGGACAGGGTGGACTCTACTTCACCGATCCCAATTACTCGGGGAACCCGTCAACGCAACCCGAGCAAGGCGTTTATTACGTCTCGCCGTCAGGTGAGGTTTCGCGCGTTCTCGGATCGGCCAACTTCGAGCGTCCCAACGGAGTGCTCGTCACTCCGGATGGCAAGTACCTCATCGTGGCCAGCATTCAGGAGCGAAAGGTCATCCGCTACGAGATCACCGCGCCGGGACAACTATCCGAAGGTCAAGTGCTCTTCACGGGTGATGAAGAACTCGACGGCGGCGGTCCCGACGGCATGGCGCTCGATTCTGATGGGCGCATCTACTGCACCTATAAATCAGTCGTCGTGCTTTCTCCAGATGGTCAACTCATCGGGCGAATTGAAGTCCCCGAGAAACCGGCGAATTGCACGCTGGGAGGGCCTGACAAGAATATCCTGTATATCACGGCTCAGACGAGCCTGTACTCAGTGCCCATGAACGTCACCGCGCCGCCGTTGATGGCCGCTGGCCCCGACGGCATGCCCCTCAGCCGGTCGGTGGAGGCTCTCGACATCACGTTGCAGGTGCCCGGTAACTGGGAAGCAGAAACTCCGACGAGCAACCTGCGATTGCTGCAGTACAAGGTGCCAGGCGCGGAGGGAGGCGAGCCGACGGAGTATGTCGTGTTTCCTCCGTTCGGGGGGACGCGCGAAGAGAACATCACCCGCTGGGTCGACCAGTTCGAAGCCGAAGGTCGCGAACTCGCCATGGTGGTCGGCACCTGTCCGCAGGGCGAGTATGTGCTGGTCGATCTGATCGGCACGTACAACAAGCCCGATGGCCCGCCGGTGCGGATGCAGACGGTAGCCGCCCCCGGCTACCGCATGTTGTCGGTCATCCTCACGACGGCAAACGGCAACTACTTCATCAAGATGGTCGGACCGGCCGATACGATGGAAGCCAGCGTGCAGGCGTTCCGCGACAGCTTCGGCGCTGACGCCTCCACCGAGTCGGACTACACGTTGCCGTAATCGTCAACCAACCGGTGCTACATCGTCATCCCTAATGCCTGAGCCACCTTTCTGCATTGAGCGAGAGTCGTGGCCAGGGCTTCGGGGGTGAGTGACTGTGCTCCGTCGCTCATCGCTTTATGCGGATCGGGATGCACTTCGATGATGAGGCCATCCGCGCCCGCGGCCACCGAGGCCGTACACATCGGCGGCACCAGTGACGCGATCCCCGTGCCATGACTGGGATCGACCACGACAGGAAGATGAGTCCGTTCATGCAGGTAGGGGACCGTAGCCAGCGGCAGCGTGAACCGCGTGTGCGTTTCGAACGTGCGGATGCCGCGCTCGCAGAGAATCACTTCCTGGTTCCCCTGGTCGAGGATGTACTCGGCCGCCAGCAAAAACTCGTCAATTGTCGCCGATGGGCCGCGTTTGAGCAGCACCGGCTTGCGGACTTCTCCCACCGCCTGCAGCAGGTGGTAATTCTGCATGTTGCGAGCGCCGATCTGGAGCACATCGGAGTAGTTCGCCACCATGTCGACGTGCTGTGGCGTCATCACTTCGGTAACGACCGCGAGTCCCGTCTCGGCGCGAGCGGCCGCGAGCAGTTTCAGGCCTTCTTCCTTCATCCCCTGGAAAGAATAGGGACTCGTCCGCGGTTTGAAGGCTCCGCCGCGCAGCCCTTGAGCTCCGGCTGCCTTGACCTTGCGGGCCGAATCGAGGATCTGCTCCTCGCTCTCTACGGAGCAGGGGCCGGCGATCACACCGACGTGGCCGCCGCCGATCTTGAGGCCGAGCACTTGAATCGTGGTCGGTTCGGGCTTGGTCTCGAGACTGGCGACCTTGTAGGGGGCGAGAATGGGGACGACCTTTTCGACCTCTTCGTACGATTCGAGAGTCTCGCGTTCGCCGTTTCGTTTCTCGCCGACGGCGGCGATGACCGTGCGGTTGGTGCCTTCGATCACATGAGCCTTAAGGCCCATCGCTTCGACACGGGCCACCATCTGGCGAATCATCTCGGCCGTGGAGCCGGGTTTCATGACGACGATCATTGTTGTTCCT
>JANNSB010000417.1:0-17647 GCA_031402175.1 Planctomycetaceae bacterium | reverse complement strand
GTGGCTGGGGTCAGGTTGCCGTGGGGAAGCTTGAGTGTCAATGACGACGCTGTCGGCAACCTGCCACCAGGACCAACGCTGCCACGCTCACTCACCACTCGGCTGGGGGCTCCCGCTGGTCGACCCCAGCAACCCAGCCGTGCATCCGATAGTTCGGCGGCTATGTGCGGACCGCTGCGGTCGACGTCTTATCGCTCGCGTCGGGCAAGCGCTTGAAAGAAGCTTGGGCTGTCCAACGCGTCCTTGAAGTCGATGCCCACGATCTCCCAACCTTCCTCGCCGAGCTGATTCAGATGAGCCTCGATCGCCTGGCGCTCCCGCTCCTTGAAGCCGAGCATCCCACCGCCTGGCAGATCCTTTGTGCTTATCAGCTTGTACTCCCATCTACGTGTCATCTCTGAGGCTCCTTGAAAGTCGACGGGTGGCACTGTCATTTTGAAAGCGTGCCACTGGCTTTGCCAGTGTGATTCACAGACAATGCCGGGTGCCATGTCCACATCGCGAAGCAGGGTGGACATGTTTCGACGTCGATCTCGCGTCCGGCATGCCTGCCCTGCTTTGCGATGCAGGCATGGCACCCAATGGGGCGGTCAATCTTGTCACAATCGCAGGGAGCATTCCACACCGCCGACCGCTGAAGGTTTTCGTAGATCTTTCGTTGTTCCTCAGCATAATTGACGTATTGATAAATCAAAAAGGCAACTGCTGCCAGTATGAAAGCAATGAGAATCAGAATATAGAGACGCGATCGATTCTTCATTGGCTTAGCCTTTCTCGGTAGGATCCAACGTTGGGTCCGTCAGGCACAGCCTGACCTACACTCGCTGCCCTGCTGCGCGATGCAGGCGTGCCAACCACCGACAGATCGATCTTGCCACAACGACCGCGAACATGCCACTCCTCCGTGAATTGACGACGGTTGGACGGTTTGGACGGTTTTCAGAGCATCAACCTACCTATCTCACTGTGGTCTTCCGGCGGATCACTCGTCGACGATCGTAGGCGACGAACTTCACCTTGCCCCTTACCAACATAGAACGGCTCGTTCGTGCGCGGATCGACATACAAGTAGACGTAATAGCCAAGGCGCTCGCCGACATAAGGTGCAATTGAATTCAGCATCACTTCACCGCCTGACAAGCTCAGCTCATTTCGCGCGTCGCACCTGGCGCTGTGAACAGCCAAGGGCCTACTCCTCAACTCCGAAGTGCTTGCACAGGCGCTCGATGGTAATCTTATTCCGCATCCGGCATGCCGTGTGTTGAATCGCGAAAAGCCCCTTCTCCCAATATGCCTCTGACTTCGGCACAGTCTTTAGCCAGTCAATTCGAACAAGGTACTCGCACAACTCCGCGTCATCTGCCTTTTCGCCGATTCCCGGCGCCTTCAGAGGCGCCTCGGTGATGCCCTTTTGGCTTCCGTTCAAGGAAACAAAGAACTTCGAGACGGGGACGACCGTTTCTTTCACGGTTCCGACACCAACATAGCCAGTCTTCGGAATGTTGACAAAAACACGGGCGCCAGGGAACAGGAGCGTAAGCGTCTGGCTGTACCATCGACCGCCGCCGCCGGACACAAAGCCATAGCGCACGCAATCTTCCCAACTCCTTTGCTCCCCTTCGCCCAAGCTGACATAAAAGTCGCGGCCGTTCCACGGCTCGCTGCCCCGAGAGATTTTCTTTGCGGTCTTCGCTTCTACTTCCTCGGGGTCGATCAACCACGTTCGCGCCAAGTATTCGCGGTCGCCGTCGCGGAAGTACCGGAAAAATACGGCGTTGATTGGAACGCCGTAGTTCTCGGTGAGGTAATCAATGATCCGCTCCGTGCTGGGATCAAGCTCCGACGATACGACCACCAATTCGTGAGCTTGATTGATCGTTTCAGGCGGGCTGGTGCTAAATCGTTCGGCGAAACCCTCCTCGAACTTTTGGCCGGAATGGTGTTCGGCGAAGATGGTCGCAATGTCGTCGTAAGACAGCCCCTGGACCCACGACGCGTAGTCAAGAACCTGCGCAACCACTTCTCGAGGCGTCTTATCGCGTTTGAGTTCGATGACGATGAGTTTCCCTGTCGAGTCGATTGCCAGCAGATCGATGAACTTTCCGAACGCAGTGGTCACCTGCCGACCGACGAGCAAGAGCTGCGGCGCGAGGATTGACAGATCCTTGGCGATTTGGTCCTCAAGCCGTTCTTCGGCGTCAAGCGCAGACATCGTGACGCGCTCGAGCTTGTCACCTATCCGCCAGATTCCGACTTCGATAGGCATTGGATATTCCCGCTGGATAGCTATCAGCTAACTTCTGTTTTGGCTGACGTGGAAAACTCCCACACTCGCCGGCCTAACTCGAAATGACACTTGACCGCCAATTGCCACAATGTCCGTGATGGTTAAGTGCATGTCACAAACTCATCGTATTGCCTCTGCCCTACTGCGCAAAACAGGAATGGCACTCACGTGAAGATCAATCTTGCCACAACAACGGCGAACATGCCATCGCGCCGGGCTGCGTTCGTCGACCGCAGACAACCGTCGCTAACCTCGCCTCTCGCTCCTAACGTCGCCCGATCACACAACAACTGTCCCGGAAGCGATAAGGTCATCCAGAATCTGGTGCCCATTGGCGGACGAGTCCGCAGGATTGAAGTTCGTGGGATACCGCCCGGCGGCGTTGGCGCTTGGGCCAAGGTGGAACACCGTGTGGTCGACACGGAGATTTCGATCGTGCATATCAGCGGGCTTGCATTCCACGACTTGTAATGACCTGAACTCCTGAGCAGCGAGTTGAGCAATCGCCCGTACAGCACTTACGCCATATTTGGTGTCGCCACGAGTCGTAACAAGTCGAACTGCGACACTGCGGTCAAGCCGACGCAAGTATAGCGGAAAGAAATCCGGATCAAGATACCGGTCAAAATAGTCGAGCCGTTCTCGAGCGCCACTAATCGCGTCACCGATCATCATGCTGGTGGTGAATGGCGTCTTTGCGGCCGCCAAACGCGGTTCCCACTCGATGGGAATGTGATCGATGCACCGTAGGACCTCTGTTGTAAAGGTGCTGATTGCTTCTCGAAGTCGAAACTGCCTGGACTCGACAGTGCCTGCTTCAAGGAGATTCGCCCGCAAGAATTTGTAGAATCTACGCCCTGTTGCAGCGATCTGGTCATACTCGTTCGCGAACCTTACTCCACCAACTGTGACAAACGTGCTGACCTCGTTTTCCCACTTGCAAAGGTCAGGCTCGAACCGGGCAGTCAATACGCGGTACTCTTGCTCCGATGGAGTCGTAGACCTTTCTGCCAGTTCACACGCGTGGGCGATCAGCGTGCCAAGATGCAATAGAACCAAGGACCTGTCTTCGGCTTTTCGAGACACCGATCACCCTTTGCTAAGTTTCATTTTGAACGTCGCCTTCTATCAGAGTGTAGAAATAGTCTGTTGATCCATTCCATGATCGAAGGTGGTGTCCACATTTGTCGCAGTCTTTGCTGCCCATCTCGCGAAGAGGAGATTTCTCAACTGAAACGTCATATTCAGCACCGCACTTTGGGCACGTCTCTGTGGAGTCTCGGAATGAGAACGCTGTCATCTTGAGTCACTCGTTATAGGTAGAATTGACGAACGGAGTGCACTGCCACTTGGTGGTGCACTCCGTTGCGAGATTGAAGATTGGTTCAGGCAGTCAGCTCAACTGCAGCCCATGCTTTGGCCGCAGTTGTGGCAGAGGTAACAGTTGCCGTTGCGGACTGTGATGCTGCCGCAGTTGTCGCAGGCGGGGGCGTCGAGCTGGAACTGGGCGAACTGCGCGCTGCGGGTCGAGTGGCTCTCGATGACCGTGGCCGTCGCGCGGGAGGTCGCCGACTCGAAGTGTCCCGGACGCTGAAGAGCGGCCGGGGCACTGGCGTGGCCGTTGCCGTTGGAGTGGCCATTGGCATGACCATTCGTGTGGCCGTTGCCATTCGGGCTTCGTTCACCGACAGGAATGTCGGTGCCACGAGGAATGCCCGTGCCACTCGCGCTGGGGAAGTCCTGGGGACGCGCCTGCCTTAAGATGCGGCTGATGGCCTCGGCGACGGGGTCGCTGGCGGTTGCAGCCAAGTGACCCGGACGCTCAGAAGCGGCCGGGGCACTTTCCTGGGCGGCGTCTTGCCCCGCTGCCCCCTCTCCTTCGTGGAGCGAGGGCAAATTAGGGTTTGCCGTTTGCTCCCCGCTGCCGGCATCGCCGATACCTCCATATCCGTAGCCGCCGTCGCGCTTCGGGGCGTTCTTCTCGCGGTAGCCGGGAATGAACGTCATCCCCAGCCAGCGGAAGATGTAGTCGACGACGCTGGTCGAGAAGGGGATGTCGGGGTTGTTGGTCATGCCGGCCGGCTCGAACCGGGCATGGCTGAACTTGTCGATCATCGCCTGCAGCGGCACTCCGTACTGCAGGGCGAGGGACGTTTCGGTGCCGATCACATCCATCAGTCCGCCGATGGTGGACCCTTCCTTCGCCATGTTGATGAAGAGTTCACCCGGCTGGCCGTCGTCGAACAAACCGACGGTGATGTAGCCTTCGTATCCGCCGACCGAGAACTTGTGCGTGATCGAGTGGCGCGTGTCGGGCAAACGCTTGCGGGCAGGAACTGGCGGAGCGACAACCGCTTCCTGATCGTCACGGCTCTTCTTGCGGTCCCCTTCTTTCGACGTGGCGAGCGGCTGCGACTGCTTCGAGCCGTCGCGATAGATGGCCAGGGCCTTGAGGCCGAGCTTCCACCCTTCGATGTAGGCGTCTTCGACGTCGTCGACAGTCGAGTCGGCCGGCATGTTGACGGTCTTGGAAATGGCCCCCGACAGGAAGGGCTGGGCCGCGGCCATCATGGTGACGTGCGCCTTCCAGGCGATCGTCCGCGTGCCCTTGGCGGCCTTGAAGGCACAGTCGAAGACAGAAAGATGCTCATCCTTGAGCAACGGCGCTCCTTCAATCGTTTCCTGAGTTTCGATGTACTCGAGAATGTTCTTGATCTGCGGCTCGTCGTACCCGAGGGTCTGCAGCGACTTGGGCACGGTGCGGTTGACGATCTTCATCATGCCGCCGCCGGCGAGCTGCTTGTACTTGACGAGGGCGATGTCGGGCTCGATGCCGGTGGTGTCGCAATCCATCATGAAGGCGATGGTGCCGGTCGGTGCGAGGACGGTCGCCTGGGCGTTGCGGTAGCCGTACTTGCGGCCCGACTGGAGACACTCGTTCCACACCTGGCGAGCGGCGTCCCTGAGATAAGTCGGGCAGGCGGAGTTGATCTTCTCGACGGAGTCGCGATGCATCTGCATCACGTCGAGCATCGATTGCTCGTTGTCCTTGTAACCCGCGAACGGACCCATGTGAGCGGCGATACGGCTCGAAGTGAGGTAGCCCTGACCATTAAGCAGCGCGGTGATGGCTCCGCAGATGCCGCGGCCAGAGTCGCTGTCGTAGGGAATGCCCATCGACATGAGCATGCTGCCCAGGTTCGCGTACCCGAGGCCCAGCGGCCGGAAGAGATGCGAGTTCTCTGCAATGTTCGGCGTGGGATAGCTCGCATGATCGACGAGAATCTCCTGAGCTGTGAGATAGATCGCACAGGCCCTGCGGAAGCGATCGACGTTGAAAGTGCCGTCTTCGTTCTGGCACTTCTTGAGGTTGATGCTGGCGAGGTTGCAGGCGGTGTCGTCGAGGAACATGTACTCGCTGCAAGGATTAGACGCGTTGATGCGTCCACTGTTTTTGCAGGTGTGCCACTTGTTGATGGTGGTTTCGTACTGGACGCCGGGATCGCCGCAGTACCAGGTGCCTTCGGCCATTTCCCGCAGCATGTAGCGGGCCTTGTAGGTCGGGCCGGGTGTGTCGGGATTGGTGACCCAGTGGGTGTGCCAATCGTCATCCCTTTCGACGGCCTGCATGAATTCATCACTCAGGCGGACGGAGAGATTGGCATTCTGGAACATGATCGACGAGTAGGCCTCGCCGTTGAAGTTGGCCTCGTATTCACCCGATTCGATGAGGGTGCGGGCCTTCTTCTCTTCCTTCTTCTTGCACTGAATGAAATCGAGGACATCGGGATGCCAGTCTTTAATGGACTGCATCTTGGCGGCGCGGCGGGTCTTGCCGCCGGATTTGACGACGGCGGCGATCTGATCGTAGACGCGCATGAAAGAAAGCGGTCCGGAGGGAGTACCGCCTCCGGACAGCTTCTCCTTCGCAGAACGGATCGTCGACAAGTCCGTGCCGGTGCCCGATCCGTACTTAAACAGCATGGCTTCGCTGGTGGCGAGGCGCATGATGTCCTCCATGGAGTCATCCACCGACTGGATGAAACATGCAGAGGCTTGAGGATACTCGTAAGGCGTCGTGGGCCGATGAATCGCCTTGGTGACAGGATCGAAATGGTAGTTTCCCTGGGAACCTTTCACTCCATATTGCGCCCACAAACCTACATTGAACCATACGGGTGAATTGAACGCCCCGTGCTGATGGAGACAGAGCCACGCGAGTTCGCGATAGAAATTCTCGCCATCCTTCGTCGTGGTGAAGTAGCCGTCCTGGATGCCCCAGTCGGCGATGGTGCGGGTGACGCGATGAATGACCTGCTGCACGCTCTTTTCGCGCTCGTCGGTACCAGGCTCGCCGTAGAAGTACTTCGAGACGACGACGTTGGTGGCGAGCGGGGACCAGCTCTTGGGGATCTCGCAGTGAGTCTGCTCGAAGAGGACCTTGCCGTTCTCATCCTTAATGTGGGCGGTGCGATGTTCCCACTCGACGGTGGAGAACACGTCTTCCACATCCGCCGGGCAGAAGTAGGCATCGACCGACATGGCCTCGCGGCCAGTCTGAGCGGTGGCGGGGTTCGAGGAACTCAAAGCGGCTACTCCCTTTGGTCCGTGCATCATGCACCTTTCCAATAGAATTCCTGCCAGGCGTGCCGGTCATCCTGACGTAACGCGATCCTGCCAAGCAGGTTGGGAAATCGAAATTCGACCTGTGTTGAGTGTCGTCGAGAGGTCCGACGAGACTTGAACAAAATTATACGTATGCACGAATGTGCATCGCAAGTTGTAGTGGGCCGCAGGCTTTGAATCCCCAACATGTTGTGAATCCGGCGAGCGGGGACTATACGCTGGGCCGCCAGTCTGTCAACACTATTTGGCCGCCATGCGGGCCGCACAAGCGACCGCAATCGACCGAAGTCCACGGCAATTCGGCGTTAAGATTTTCCAAAGATTTTCGGAAGGAAATGCTATTTCAACGCTCCCTCCACAACGCCGTGTTTAAGATGTCGATCAGCATTCTCACACCAATGATTGCAACTCGTTTCGATGTCTGTTGTTGCGTCTTCGTCGAAATCGCATGCGATGGCGAGAGTCTTCATTTCCCCCGAATTGCGCGAGCTGACGGGAGGACTGTCGCTGGTTGAAGCAACGGGATCGACGGTCCGACAAGTGATCGATTCGTTGGAAACCGACTTCCCTGGGATTGCCGCGCACTTGGTATTGGACGATCGAATCCGTCCTGGTCTGTCGGTGGTGATTGACTCGACCGTAGCCAGTCGAGGACTGCGAGCCGAAGTGCGACCTAACAGTGAGGTACAGTTCCTGCCGAGCATCAGTGGGGGCTGAGCCGAATCAAAACAACTCTGCGATCGGCTCGCCACTGGGCAGGATCGGCAACGGTCGACCTGCGTGATCGATGTAGGCGTTGTCGGTCTGGATTCCGTAGCGCTGATAGAGCGTGGCCAGCAGACAGTTGCTGTCCATTGGGCGTGTGACGGGTTCCTCGGCGCGAGAGTTCGTGGCGCCGATCACTTGTCCCATGCGCAAGCCTCCGCCCGCGAGGAAGACGCTCATCGCATGTGGCCAATGGTCGCGGCCGGGGCGACCGTTGCCATCGAGCGGGGCGATTCGCGGCGTCCTGCCGAACTCGCCGCAGAAAATGAACAACACCTGCCGATCGAGGTCGCGAAGATTGAGATCCTCCACCAGCGCCGACATCGACTGATCGAGGTAGGGGAGCTTCTCCTGATACGCGCGAAAGATGTCGGCGTTGACGGCATGGTCGTCCCAATTGCTCGTGTCTCCGATCTCAGCGGGGAGCCGATAATTCGCCTGACATTGCACGATTCTCACGCCGGCCTCGACCAGTCTGCGACACGTCAGCAGGCTCTGGCCCCAATGAGTCTCGCCATATCGCTGGCGGGCCGCTTCACTCTCTCGTGAGAGGTCGAAGGCCTCGCGCACCTTGCGACCCGCGAGCATGGCGAGCGAGCGACGCTGGAACTCGTCCATGGCCGACATCATGTGACTGTTGTCGACAGCGCGAGGCAGCACATCCAGGTCGTTCAGCAGATTGACGCGACGCGAGAGCGAGACCAGCCCTTCGTCATCGATCGACAAATTGTTCGTCGCGCCCGGCGTCGGATAGATCGGCACCGGGTCGTAGGTGTTGTTGCCGGTCGATGATTGTGGATTGGGGCTGGGCATGAATGGCGCGCACGACGGGCCGAGGTATCCCGGACCGCTGCCGTACAGCTTCGTGTTGGCGACGAAGATGGGGACTGGATCGTCAAGTCGCGACAGTTCACGGGCGACGACGGCTCCCAGTTCAGGATTCTCGGCATCCTGCAAGTCGGCTTGTCGCGACGAGTAGCCGGTCAAGAAACGATGCGTGCCTCCGGAGTGCTCTGCACGCTCGTGATACAGACTGCGGAGCAGCGTGAATTTGTCGGCCATCGCTGCGAGTCGTGGGAGCAGTTCGGTAATGCGAATACCAGGGACATTGGTATCGATCGGTTGAAACGGTCCGCGATACTCGGCAGGCGCCTCGGGTTTGAGATCGAATAAGTCGATGTGACTGGGGCCGCCGTTCGCCCAGAAGAGGATCACCGAAAAGTCACCATCGATCGCCTGTTGCTCGGAGGCGCGTAGGAGTCCGGCGAGAGAAGGATGCCAGCCGCCGGCGAGCGCGCCGAGATTCAGGCCGCCGAGCGTCAACCAGGTTCGGCGGCTGATGGGGCCAGGACAGATTCGCGTGTTCGACACCATGAGCTGAACGAAACACCGCAGGACAAGAGGGCAGCGAACATATCTACGCTCATCAATCTATCACGCGAATCGTTCACAGAGAATCCCACGCTAGGGCTCGACCCGTTTGCGATACGCCTCGGCCAACCGTTTGGTGATCGGGCCGGGGACACCGCCTCCCACGGGGCGTCCGTCAACAGAAACCACGGGCAGGATTTCCGCCGTCGTGCCGGTGATGAACATCTCGTCGAGATGGGGCAGGTGCGGCAATCGAATCGCATGCTGAATCACGGGAATGTCGCAGTCCCGCGCCAGGTCGACGACCAGCAGGCGCGTGATGCCCGGCAGAATGTTGTCTTCGAGCGGAGCCGTCAGCAGTTGACCTTCGCTGACGCCGAAGACGCTGGTGTGCGCCCCTTCGGTGATCGTTTCCTTGTCATCAACGAAGATCGCTTCCTGGCAGCCGGCTTCGACTGCCTGCTGCGCCGCGAGGCAATTCGCCAGCAGGTTGACCGACTTAATGTCGCAGCGTTTCCAGCGCATGTCCGGCGTGGTGATAACCTTGGCTCCCTGTGCGCGATAGATCGCGTAAGGATCCTCGCGCAACTCCGTCACATAGATCAACTCGTTGGGCCGCGTGGGCGTGTACGGAAAGTGATGAGTTCGCGGCGCCTCGCCGCGAGTCACGTGCAAGTAGACGACGCCGTTCCGGACGCGGGACGCGGACAGTAGCGCAAGCATTCGTGATCGCAAGGCGACGACGTCGGTTGCGATGCGGACGTTCTTCAAACTTTCGCGCAGGCGATCAAAATGCTGATCCTCCAGAAACGGCTTCGCCTGATACACTCGCAGCACTTCGTAGATCGCGTCTCCGAACAGAAACGAGCGGTCCAACACCGACACCTTCACCTCCGACAGCGGCATCTGCGTGCCGTTCCAGTCGGCCCAGGGCAATCGGATGTCTTGGCGGGATGGTTCGCTCAAAGGGGAGGTTCCTGAGTGACGGCCGACGATTGACGGTCCTTCGCTCGTTCCAGCTTCTCTTGAATCCTGGAAAAGTTGTGCAGCCAGCGATCGTAGTCTTCGGTGCGGTAACGAAAGAATTCTTCCACCTGTTCGTGTGTGATGATCAGGAATCGCTCTTCCTTCAGTCCGGCGATCACACACTCGGCGACGTGCTCGGGTGTGACGGATGAGCAGTGCAGAAACTGATGCACGGGATCTTCCAGATTCAGAAAGTCGGTCGACACGCCGGCAGGGCACAGGCACGAGACGCCGATTCCCTGACGCCGGTAGCGAATGCTCAGCCATTCGGCGAGGGCCACCGCCGCATGCTTGGTGACGGTGTAGGCCGCCGACCCGATCTCGGTGAGCAGTCCGGCGGCTGATGAGACCTGCAGCAGCCAGCCGCTGCCTTGTTCGAGCATGCCGGGGACCACTGCCCGTGCGGCGTAGACGTGAGCCATCAGGTTCACCTGCCACAACTGTTGCCAGCGGTCATCGGGAACTTCGACCCCGCCGGGTGCCGTGATGCCGGCGTTGCTCACGAACAGATCGATCCGTCCGAACTGGTCCAGCACGCGCTGCGTCAGACTCTGGATGTCGTTCTCGTTCGAGACATCACAGCGGACAAAAATGCCGCCGATGTCGGCCGCTGTCTCCAGACCTCGTTCCTCGTCCACGTCGCTGACTACGACGACGGCCGCCGCTTCGTGTGCGAAACGCCGGCACAGGGCCTGGCCGATGCCACACGCCCCCCCCGTTACAACGGCTACCTTGCCAGACAGTTCCATGGAACTTCTTCAGTGAATGCGTGATCGCCACGATACCAGCGGCTGAGAGGGGACGAGAACAGGGTAAACGCAGCGGGCGTTTTGATCCATCCATGATGCTGCGCGCGGAATCAATGATTCGAACCTGGAGCAAAGCTCACTTTGATGTAAAGTCAGTTCTTGGCTGCAGAAGATTGGCCACGGATTGGGCGGATGGCGCGGGTCTTCGCGGATCTGCAACACAGTGCAAATCAAACCCGGCGTCTCTGATCTGCGGGAATCCGCCAAATCCGCGCCATCCGCAGTCCATTTCGTGACGGCATGAGTCGCTACACCAGTTCGAGCTTCACTCAAATTGTTGGGTACCGTCAGAATGCCCCGATGTTCCCCGCTGAATCAAACTCGAACTCCCGGGGACCGGTGAGAATGTCGATATCGTTTCGCTCCTTAATGTGCGGAATGCACGCCGTGCTCACTTCGAGATCTTCCATGTGCAGCGTGTCGAGCAGCCGAATCACCTTCGCGTTTGGCGGCTCGACGAGTCCCAGAGTTCCGAGCGCGGCAGTGATGGCGGACTTGTCGTTGTCGTAGATCACTGGAATCATCGCGGCTGTCGGATGGCCCGCCGTCACACAGTTGACGTAGGTCGCGTGCCAGTCGATGGCATCGACGGTGCGGCGGTTCGTGAATTCGGCGAGGCCGATGCCGGTGGCGTTCCCATGCGTCCCTTCACTGATGCCTCTCACATAGATGCGGCGTACCCGGCAGAGGTCTTTGTCGGTGCCGGCGTGGTCGTTGAACTTGCGCCCGACGATGTTGGTGTCCATCCCGGTGCCGCTGATCTCTTTGCCAATGCGGTCGACGATGACAAGGTCGAGTTCCGTCAGCGGGAACTTCGGCAGCCACTCCTGCGCCTGGCGGAGCAGAACTTGCTCACGCTCGAAAAAGTCCTCCGGCCGCACTGCTTCGATGAGGGCTGTCTCATCGAGGGCGTTCTCCACGATGGCCACGCCGGCAAGCACGCGGCAGCGCCGAATGACCACATCAGCCACCGCGCGGATGATCTCCATGAAGCTGAAGTCCTTGATCGCCTTGTGATACACCTCGGCCCCGTTCCGCTTGCCCAGGCCGATGAGCATCATCTTGTGCAGGCCCGACTCGATTTCGCCGACGAAGCCCGTGTGCGGCTTCACGCGGCCCATCACGATGACGTGATCGGCCTCGTAGGCGTTGCGGTCGAAATGGACGGGAATGCCTTGCTTCGTTTGCTCGACGATCACGGTGTCCATCGACGAGCGAATCTCACAGCCGACGTACTGTTCGGTGACCCCGTACCCTTCGATCACTTCGCGCTGCCCCTCCGCCGTCGCGCCGCCGTGCGTGCCCATGGCCGGCACGATGTAGGGTTTCAATCCGAGTGACTTAAGATGCGTGACGACGCCGCGGGCGATGTTGTGAATGTTCCGAATGCCCCGGCTGCCAACGGTGAGGGCCACTGTCTGCCCCGGCTTGACATGCCCTGCAAGGTTGAGGCGTTGAAGCTGATCGACGACGACCGCCTCCGGGTCATCCAGCTTCGGCTGTTCGAACCGCTGACGGATGCGGTGCATCAGCGGGAGGGAGGAGGACGTGTTCATTCGTTCGTGGAAGGCTTTGGTGGCAATAGGACGGCGTGTGCTGTCTGTTGTCGTGTTCAATGAGACCCGCTGTCAAGCAGCAGGGGGCCGACAGGGAACAACATCGGAAACAGAGCCGATTCTCCTGTGTCGGCCCGCAATTGTCGGTATGATGAATATCACACGCGAGGTGCGACATGCGCGAATTTCCGCAGACTTCGGTCGAGTTCAACTTCAACCCGCTCTTCTGGCTGGTGCCGGTCTTCGCGCTGATTCTCGTATCGCTCGCCGTGATGCAGTGGCGGCGCAAACGCAAGGCCGCGGTCATCGATGCCGCTCTCTGGATCGGCGCTGCACTCTTCATCCTTCTCGTTTCGATCGCGCAGCTTGACCATCGGGAGGTCTGGGAGGCGTTGGAGCCGCTTTGGCCCGTCTTGCTGCTCATCGCGATTGTCGGTTGTGCCGTCAGTTGGGTGCGACTGCTGCAGCAAGAGCAGCCGCGCCAACTCGGGTTGAGCATTCTGATGACGATCTTGATCGTCGTGTTCGCAGTTCCCGCGCTTCAGCCAGCGCGTGAAACCGGTGGCAGTCCACCACCCTATCGGTACTGCATGCACAATCTGCATCAGATCGGCCTCGGACTTTACACCTACAACGAAACTCATTCCGTCTGGCCGTCACCGCAGGCGGGCGAACCGCCCCACTCGTGGCGCGTGGCCGTCCTGCCGTATGTCGATGGTCATTACATTTACGACCAGTACGACTTCTCGGCCGCGTGGGATTCCGACATCAATCGGCCACTCGCTAATGGCTTGTTCCGCCTGTACTGGTGTCCCTCGATGGAAGCACCCGAACGGGATGAGCCGATGACGACCGCCTTCGCCCTCATTGTCGGCGATGATGCCGCCTGGTCGTCGTCGGGCGTGATCGATCACGCTGACATTCCCGACGGCGCATCCAATACCGCGATCGTGGCCGAGGCCTGCGGATTGAACATCATCTGGACCGAGCCGAGAGACATCGATCTGGCCACGACGCCCATCGGCATTAACCTGCCGGGCGATGCTCCCGGACATTCACCGGGCATCCTGTCGACGTATCATGCGAAGGGGGCGAACGTCCTCATGGCCGACGGCAGCGTGCGTGGATTCGCGATCGAGACTGATCCCAAAGTTCTCGAAGCGATCACGACGGCCGACGGTGGAGAAGACGTGGGAGAGTTCTGATTGATGTCGCGTCCATCAGCGGCCGGAGAAGATAGACCGCTGATTGAGCGGATGACGCGGGTCTTCGCGGATCTGAAACAGAGTCTGGAAACGCGCAGAAAGAACTCGGATCCGCGGTCCATTTTCGTGACTTTGTGAAACGCTAGCTCCGCTTCATCCGGCTTCACGTCACGAGTGCTTGCCATCGCGCACCAACGCACGTTGCCGCTCGGCGTCCGTCGCCTGGAAGACATGAGTCAGCAGCCGTTCCATTGCCGGAGTCAGCGTCTGGCCCCGGCGGGACATCGCAATGCGGGCGGTTGCGAGAGACGACGTGCCGCCGTCGGGGAGGGGTTCGAGCCGGCCGTGCCAGATGCGGCTGAAGGACGGAATGTGTTTGGGGAGCAATCCGGCGCCGGGGAGGATTTGAGCCATCACGCCGACGGAGGTGCCGGTGTTGAACAGGCTGCACAGCGCCGTCTTCGTGTGGTCTCCGATAAACGCCCCGACCTTGGCGTCGCCCGTGTCGATCGACTCGCCGACGAGCGGCACCTTCACACTGCTGTAGTCGTTCTTGAGATCGCTGTTGCTCGTGAGCGCTCCGAGATTCACCCAGGGGCAGACGTAACTGTGACCCAGGAACCCGTCGTGATACTTGTTCACGTAACCGTGCAGAATACTCTCTTCGATTTCACCGCCAACGCGGCAGACGGGACCGATGCTGCACCCTTCGCGGATGTTCGCGCGAAAGAGCTGCGTGTCGCGTCCAACGAAGCAGGGGCCGGCGATGCGGGTGAAGGCCTGAATGCGGACATCATCATCGATCCACACCGGGCCATGAGTCGTATCGATCACCACGAAGGGATCGATGTGCACGGTCTCCGCCAGATGGAGCCGGTCGGCCGGTCCAACGAACCCCAGATGGGCGGGCAGCTTCGTGGATTTACCGAGTGCTCGTGAAAGATGGTCGGCGGCAATCTGCGGCGGATTGTGATGTACCAGATCCCACGGCCGGCCAACTATACGGCCTGCCACGGGTTGTTCGGTGCGAGAGTTCGCGAGTCGACCGAGATCGTCGCACCAGTTGCCGTCCATGAACAGGGCAGCTTCATCCGGGAGTACCACGATCGCGACGAGTTGACCTTCGCAGGCCGCGAACTGCTTGTCAGTGAGCGCGAGCAATGTGCGCGGATCGCCTAGCCAGCGCCCGTTGACGAAGAGCGTCGGCCCCTGCAGGAGCCAGGCTTCGTCATTCACGCGAATGCCGGGATGCTCCTCGCGGTAAACCTCGGCCAGTTCCGATCGCAGAAAGACGCCGACCTGAGCGGCTGGAGCCAGAGATTGCACCCGTTCACGAGGCGTGAAGTGCCCGCAGCGCAGTTCGAAGACGGGCCGCAGCAGCGTGAGAGGAAAGAACGCCTCCGGCGATTCCTCAAAGAGGGCGATGCGCATCCTGCAACTCCCAAGCTGATACGAAATCCATTTCGACGTTCGCGGGAGGGCGAGGCTCCTGCCGAGCCGGACCAAAGGATGATCGTCACATCCTTCATCGGCTCCGCGGGAGCGTCGCCCTCCCTTCAAATCGGAAGGCTCACGACTTCCGCTACGACTCTGTCACTATTGGCTACTGCCAACTCCCTACTGCCTCTTCCGTCACGACCTGACGCGCTCCAAATACGCCCCGTTCGATGTATCGATCTTGATGCGATCCCCCTGCTTGATGAACGACGGCACATGTACATCGCCGCCGGTCTCGACCTTGGCCAGCTTCGTCACGTTGGTCGCCGTGTTCCCCTGGGCGGCCGGCTCGGCATACGTCACTTCGAGGGTAATTTGTTTCGGAGGGGTGATGCCGATGAGCTGCTCGTTCCAGTACATCAGCCCGATGGAGGTGCCTTCGGAGATGTACTTCATCTGGTCGGCACAAATGGCGGCATCCATCGAGACCTGCTCGAAGCTGTCGTTGTCCATGAAAATGTAGTTGGTGCCGTCAAAGTAAGAGTAGGCTCCGTCGGCATTTCGGATGTCGGCGGCTTCCAGGCCGTCGCCGCTGCGGTAGGTGTTGTCGATGATGGTCCCGGTGAGCAGGTTGCGAAGTTTCGACTTGTAGAGGGCCTGGCCCTTACCGGGCTTCACAAACTGACAGTCGATCATTTCGAAAGGCTGGCCCTCGACGAGGACCTTAATCCCCTTGCGGAAGTCGCCGGCATTTATCGTTGGCATGGGACGCTAAGCAGTGATCGTGGAGAGAAAAAGGGGTGTCAAACGGCGCGAAAGATAGCACAGGCTTTGGAACAAGGCCATAGGCGACAGGCTTTAGGCTTTAGGCTCTGGCCTTTAGGCTATAGGCTGCGGGATCCAGGGTAGTCCCGCAATCCCTTTCCTGTGGCCTGTAGCCCAGAGCCTAAGGCCTTTCTGCCGTGAACGATCTTGCTCATGCCGACGTGGCCCTCGTGTGTGCGTTGCACATGGAGATCAGCCCCTTGCTTGACCGGTGCGAAAAGCCCCGCAAATACGTCGGAGGGAAGTTCACTTATCGGGGTGGCAGGTATCGCCACATCCGACTGGCGGCGGTCGAGTGCGGCGGCGGCCCTTCCCGTGCGCGGCAAGCGACTCAAGGCTTGATTGACGCCCATTCTCCCGACTGGGTCGTCTCGGTCGGCTTCGCAGGTTCACTTGTGCCAGAGATTCGCACCGGCTCGATCTTCGTGGCCGATACAGTGGAGAATGCGGACACCGGCGAGTCGCTGGCGATCGACCTCAAGATGCCGGTCGACTCCGAACACGGACTGCACACGGGCAAACTCGTCACCACGACGCACATCGTCCGACTCATCAGCGAGAAACAGGCATTGGCCGAGAAGACCGGCGGCCAGGTCGTCGATATGGAAACCTACGCGGTTGCCGAAGTCTGCCGACAACGCGAGATGAAGTTTCTGTGCGTGCGAGTCATCACCGACGATACGACGGCCGACTTGCCTCCGGAAATACTGACGATCTTCGGCAAGACCGGCACGCAGCGCGCGGGCGCGGTGGCGGGTGCGTTCTTCAAACGGCCATCCAGCGTGAAGGACTTGTGGAAGCTGCGCGGCGCGGTGCACGAACACGCCGTGACGCTGGCGAAGTTTCTTGATGGTGTGTTGATGCAATTGGTTCCAGCTCCGGAGCAAGTGAATTGAGTTTAATCTTGATGGTGTGCCCCGCAGGGGCGACACAGGTCAGCCCAGGGCAACGCCCTGGGTGTTCGGGTGCAAATTACGCAACGCCCTGAAAGGGCCAGACATCATGCAGCATGCAAACCTTCCATTGCTGTGCCGCCCCTACAGGGCTTGCGACTACATCGGATCTCGGACCCAGGACGGCGCTGCGCTCTGCCCTGGGCTAACTTGTCGTGCCCTTTCAGGGCTGACTGCCAGCAACTTGAAACGCACGATACTCATCTTGATTTCCTGCCTGGCGATGTCCGGCGTCGTCGCCGCCGATGATCGCTCGGACCGTGCCGCGATCGCGGAACTCCAGTCCTTGCTCGACAAATCTGCCGGCGAACGCCCAGAGTTCGATTCGCTCGTGCAACTCGACACTCCACTCTCGTCCGCCGCCGCAAACGCCGCCGCCGACCTATTATGGGGCGATCAATTAGAGCAATGGCGCGCCGAACGCGAGGCCGAGTGGAACGACAAGTCGCTCACGCTCAATGGCCACACCATGCCGTTCACCGTCCGCGAGTTCGGCGAGCAGCCTGAGGAGGGATGGAGCGTCTATATCTCCATGCACGGCGGCGGCGGCGCGCCTAAAGAGGTCAACGACCAGCAGTGGCAAAACCAGCAGATCCTCTATCAGTTGCAGGAAGGACTCTATGTCGTGCCCCGCGCGCCGACCGACATGTGGAACATGTGGCATCAGGATCACATCGATGTCCTCTTCGAACGACTCATTCAGGATCTGGTGGCGTTCCACGGGGCGAATACCGATCGCGTTTATCTGCTGGGGTATTCAGCGGGAGGCGACGGCGTCTATCAGGTC
>JANNSB010000416.1:0-15171 GCA_031402175.1 Planctomycetaceae bacterium | reverse complement strand
CGTCGCTCGCGGCGTGCCACCCGACCGCTAATGAGGACGTTGCCGCTCGACATCCCTTCCAGTGCAATCCATGCCCCCAGCAGGACGGCGATGGCGACCTCCAGTCCGAAGACGACCATTGGCCAAGGGTGGGTCGTGATTCCCCTGGGAAGGTGCTGGCTTTCGACGCGGTGTGCCAGGTAGTCGATGAATGTCGGCGGCCGGGGAGACGGCTGCAGCAGGGCGGCGCGGCCGGCTTCGTCGAGTTGATGTCCTTGCCCGGCGATGGCGGCTGCGATTTGCTCTCTTTGCTGTCGTTCATCTTCTTGAGCCGCGATCACTTCGCGGGCCTCGTCGAGGTAGCGGTGGAAGACGATCCAATAGGTGTGAGCGAACCCCGCCAGCAGCAGACAGATGACCGTCAACCACTGTAACCAGTCCCGCGGGCGAACCGGCGGGTTGCCTGCGAGTTCGGCACATTGGCGGATCGCGATGCCGCACACGATTCCGAAGCCGATCGGAAAAATGACGATCGGCATCAGCCGAGGGGGCAGATGAGCCGCGATCAGCGAGAGCAGAAAGACCGCGAACAGCAAGCAGAGCAGCCAGTCGCGCCACCAGCGAAGCTGCGATGTCGGCGGAGGCTGCTCTGGCAAATCAGTCGTCACGTTTACCTATCCCGACGCCGAGCTCGACTCTTAGGTCGCCGGCGCACTTCCATCATTCGTGGCTGCCGGGAACCGGCATCACCTGAGGAATGGGATCATACACGATCATCTGGAATTCGTTGCTGCCGTAGTCCATGGGAACCTGGTCGAATTGCACGTTCCACACCATCTGGCCGGTGGCTTCATTCATTTTCTGCTCGGGCGCGAACTGCTGGCGGAAATGATTGATCGCCGGGTCGTTCGGCATGGCGAACGAGCCCACTGTGACCAGCGACTCGAACTGATCGTGCCAGACATAGGCCTCGACGTTTTCGGTCGTGCGGAGATACGAAGCCAGTTGAATCGCGCTGCGTGCGGCGTCCGCCAGGCCGGCCTGTTCGCCGATGCTGCCGCCGGTGATCATCTGCAAAGCGCTCAGAGTCGCGGATCGGCTATCGACCGGATCCAGCCCCTGGTGAATCACGCGGCCGCGAAACGTGGCGACCACGAGCGTGTAGTCGCCTTCGTTATCGAGCAATGAGTAGGGAATACCCTCGTTGAGCGAGGCGATCTCCTCCCAATGTTCTTCGCGATCGTAAGCTGACACTTCCTCGGGAGTAAGAAACGGGTTGACGGTCATGAAGGCCCCGCTCAGAGTGCTGGGCTGACCGGGCGTGCGGCTGAAGACCACGTCGTTGAAGGCCTCGCTTTCGATGCGATGGCGCTTGATCCACTCGAGAGTCTGCTGGCCCACGGAGTCGTCGAGTGAACGATAATTGCCGGCCAGCACGCAGATCTCATGATAGCGATGGCTGGGGCGACGCATTTCCTCTTCCCCTTCGCGGTTCGTCGTCATCACCGGGGAATCGAGCGAGTTCATTTCATAGACATACGCCGGCAGCCCGAGCCGGCGCAGCTCCAGCACCAGTGCGTTCGCCGCTTCGACGGGAGAGGTCAATTCCTCGGGAACCGGACCGGTGTCCAAACCGGTGTCCAAAAACGAGGCCACCATGACCATCCACGGGCCGTGATGACGCGTGAGGCCATAGACCTTGCCCTCGATGGCCTCGATCTCGGCGGCCGAGGCGGTGGCCGTCGCGGCCAACACACAACTGATGATTCCGTAGCTGACCAGAGAATGCATCACACACTCCTTCATGTGACTTTCACCCATGCAGCGGATCGGCTCCTATTGCCGATCGTCGAGAGGGCGGGGATGTATCACATGGGAGTTTTGGTGTCCAGAGGCCAATCGGCCCCAAGGGAGTCTCGTTGCTTTTGGGCCAGCTCCAGGGCGGCCCGCCGGGCGAGGACCAGCAGTTTCTGCAGGTCGTCGTCGCCGAAGGTGCCGCGCTCGGCGGTTCCCTGAACTTCCACAAACCGCCCAGACCCCGTCATCACGATGTTCATGTCGACTTCGGCCTGCGAATCCTCGGGATAGTCGAGGTCGGCGACCGGCATGCCGCCCGCGATGCCCACGCTGATGGCCGACACGCTGTCGAGAAACACGTTTCGCCAGGCCGGCCCCAGCGTTTCGATCGAGCGCACGGCATCGCACAGCGCGATGAACCCGCCGGTGATGCTCAGCGTGCGGGTGCCGCCGTCGGCTTGCAACACGTCGCAGTCGACGGTGACGGTGTTCGCGCCCAGCGCCCTGAGATCGACTACGGCCCGCAGGCTGCGGCCGATGAGCCGCTGAATCTCGGTCGCGCGTCCGTCCACCTTGCGGGCCTTGCGGGGAGACGTGCTCCCAGGCAGCATGTTGTATTCCGCGGTGACCCAGCCGGTGGGTGCTTCGACATTCGCCTTCCACGGAGGCACGGACGAATCAACGCTGGCGGTGCAGAGAACGAGCGTCCCGCCGGCGCGAATCAACACGCTGCCCGGAGAAGTCGACGTATAGCGCCGCTGAATCTCGATCGGCCTCAACGCATGCGGCTCGCGTCCATCGTGTCTGTTCACTTCATGAGATTTGGAAGGCCATTCGGACTCACACGACGGACAGGTCGGGCACCGCCTCGACTGCCGGATCCTTCCAACTGAATCGACTGTCGATCGCCACCTTGGCCATGCGGCGGAGCATCGCCCGATCGACATGCGGACAAGGCAAATGCGGAGCCGCCTTGCGAGTGTTCGTGGTGTCGAACACGGGATCGTCCCGCCAGTACGACTCGTAGACACGCATATAATCGAAGAACAGGGCCTCGGTCTCGCTGAGGTCGGCGCGGCGGTCGCCGGCTCCCTCGAATTGTACGCCGTAGACGCCGATCGCCTCTTCGAGCACGTCCCGCATCAAGCGCATTGTGACCGGAATGCGCGGAGTCAAATGGTATGTTTGCCCATGATAGCGCGAGGAGAGCATGATGTGCGTCATGACATCGCCCACCCAATTGACGGGCACCAGATTCTTGCGCTCGTGACCATCAAGATTGAAGCGGACGACAGTGCCGTTGGACTTGCCCGTGAAGTTGATCAGCTCATCCCGCTTTCCCAGTGTGAACGCAATCTGGAGCAGGGCATAGAAATTGTGGAATGTCGTCGTCATCGACGTTTGTGAATCGCCGATGATGATTCCCGGACGGTAGACCGTCAGCGAATCGATGTGCGATGCGGATCGCACCAGTTTCTCCGCCTGGATCTTACTCTCCTCGTAGCAGTTCGCGTACTCCTGCCCTGCATCGAGTTCGGTCTCGAAGATCCGGCCCTGGCGGAGTCCGCTGACATACGCCGTCGAGACGTGATGCAACTCGCGGATATTCGCCTGCTGGCAAAACGTCAGCACGTTCTGCGTGCCCTGAACATTCGACTTCCAGGGTTCTGCATTCAGGCCTGTCGTCACGAACGACAGGCTCGCGGCGTTGTGAATCAAGGCCCGGCAGTTTTCGGAAACCCACTTGATCTCCGACAGGCTCAATCCCAGATCCGGCTCGCTGATGTCACCGGTGAGAACCTTGGGACGCGGCACTTCGACGCCCAGGATTTCCTCCCAGGCGCGCATGAAGGCTTCGACACGCACCTCCGCGGATTTGCGCCGACTGGGCCTGACCAGCACGGCGAGGTCAGCCCCCTCGAGCAGGAGATTGCGTGTGAGATACCGCCCCAGGAGACCGGTTGCGCCGGTCAGCAGAAAATAAGAAGGCATGCCTGTTGACTCTGT
The DNA here is from genome assembly GCA_031402175.1 of Planctomycetaceae bacterium. Lineage (GTDB taxonomy): Bacteria > Planctomycetota > Planctomycetia > Planctomycetales > Planctomycetaceae > JANNSB01. The sequence continues at coordinate 11,388 of JANNSB010000416.1, read as the reverse complement.
GGGGAACTCAAGAAACGTCGCGGGCCAGGTGCGGCCTGATCACTCTAATTTCATCGCAGGATCAACGTTCCTCAATCGTCCTTTTTCCGAACCGACTTGCGACTTCAATTCAGGGAGAAAGCTTACAAGGCTGGCGCGCCCACCTCAATACCGGGGGCGGTTTCGCCTGAAACTGTCTCAAATCAGACAATTTATTGAATCGCGGTTAACGGTTGGGGAATCTAGGCTCCTTGCCTGTTTTGGCCCTTGTTAATGGGGCGGGGCATCCGCTGCCATAACCCAACTCCCCAATGTTCGGCAATTGGATACGTGGAAATGAATCCTATTCGTGGGAACTCCGGTCCCCGGTGTCCGCGTGGATCGAATGCTATGCGGCGCCTGCACTTGCAGGTTCGGCCACTCGTTTTGACATGGTCACCTGGTTGCCGGCTTTATTGTATTTCACGGCATCCATGAATGTGCGCATCAACAGCAGGCCTCGACCGCACGGACGCTCCAGGTTGAGCGGATCGGTAGGATCGGGAAGTATGGCAGGGTCGAATCCCGGACCTTCGTCTTGAATGACGTATTCTACCAAGTCGCGTGAAAAATCGACATCCACAAAAATCTGGCGTACAGAAAACGGCGGCAACTGAGTCCGCTCCCGTGCCAGGTCGTAGTAGGCCGAATGGTCTTGTTCCCGAAGCTCCGAACTGATTTCCAGGTTGCCATGGTATGCGGCATTGAGCAGCGCTTCCTCCAGTGCTACTCCGACGCGCAAGCGATCGCTTTCGCCGAACAGCCCCATATCGTTGAGCGTGCGCTGCAGGTGACCGACCAGCGAGGTGAGCAGGCGCGGCTCGCTGTTGAGCACGAATCGCGCCTTCATCGATTCCATGCGCTGCATGAGGACGCGTTGCGTTCGTCGTTCACCAGCGAGAGACAGTACGCGGTCGGCGATCGAAACGAGTTCATCACTCAGGCGAACCTTGGGGACGTAACTGGCCGCTCCGCATTCCAGCGCCTTGACGGCAATCTGCTCGCTCCCCTGTGCCGTCATCAGAATGACGGGGATCAGCGGGTAAGACCGTTTGACCTCCTGGACGAGTTCCAGCCCATTGACTTCCGGCATCTGCAAGTCGGTGACGATGAGATCGGGATGCGACTTGGCAATGATATCGAGCGCCTCCTGGCCGTCCTTCGCGTAGGAAATCCGCCAGTCCGGTTGCTTCTCCAGCAACCCGCCGGCGATGCGCCGGTCCATCATTGAGTCGTCCACGACAAGGATCGAGGGCATACCCGCCTCACGCAGGTTTCGAAATGGGGAGCGTAACCATCAGTCTCGACCAATCAGTGTGCCAACTCATCGATTCGGTACAACAGTCGCGATATGATTCAGACAGTATTCGAGAGAGGAAGTTTGTATCGACTCGTTGAGACGAGAGTACAGGTATTTTAGGCCATAGACAAGTCGTCGGACAGTGCAGGGCCGGCTAGTTCGTCACATTGGTGTGAGAGTACGTTGGCTGAATCTCAGCGGCTTTGGCGGTGAGCCAAGGACTTACTTCGAAAAGGCGAGGCGTTACAGTTTACCCCACTTCACAAACTGACCGGCCCTGGCGGACAGTGCATGCCGAATCCCCTGACCGATTCAGATCGATATCGCAAGCAGTCGCTCTGCGGCGTGATCGGACCCGCAGGGCAGACGCGGATCGAGGCAGCGTCCGCCCTGCTGGTGGGCTGCGGCGCGCTCGGGTCGGTAATCGCCGATGCACTGGTCCGGGCCGGCATCGGAAAACTGAGGATCGTCGATCGCGATTTCGTGGAGATTTCCAACCTCCAGAGACAGGTTTTGTACGACGAACAGGATGTAACCGATCGGCTGCCCAAGGCGGTTGCAGCCGCGAGAAAACTGCGTCAGGTGAATTCCACCATTCTCATCGAGGAGTTTGTCGACGACATCGACGCCGACTCGATCGGGCGACACGGTCAGGGGGTCGACATTATTCTGGATGGGACCGATAACTTCGAGACCCGGCTGCTCATCAACGACTATGCCCTGGAGCAGAACATCCCGTGGGTGAATGGCGCCTGCATCAGCACGCATGGACAGGTCAGAACCATCATTCCGGGACGCACGCCGTGCTATCGCTGTCTGGTTCCGGATCTACCGGAACCAGGTTCCGTCGAGACCTGCGATACGGCAGGAGTGCTGGCTCCCACGGTGCAAGTTGTAGCCGCCCTGCAAGTCGTGGAAGCCATGAAGCTGTTGACGGGGGTGTACGATCGCGAGATACCGAGGTTGACTGTCGTTGATGTCTGGGAAGGCACGTTGAGACGACTGAGTCTCGGCGGTTTGGACAGCAGTCGCGACTGCCCAGCATGCGGCGGAGGCGAACGCAGCTATCTTCGTGGCGACAAGGGCTCGCGAAACGTCGTGCTGTGTGGCAGGAACGCGGTGCAATTGAGTCCGCCGACCCGCGGCAACATGGAACTCGACCAACTCGCGGCGCGCTGGTCGACGCTCGGAGAGGTTCAGTCGAATGCGTACCTCACGCGCTTGAAGCTGGCGGACCAGGGACTGGAGATCACTGTGTTTCGCGACGGTCGGGCCATCATCCAGGGCACTCAGGAGCCTGCAGTGGCGCGCAGCGTCTATGCACGCTACGTAGGAACCTGAGTGGCCTTTCGCTGTGATCTTCGTAGCCGTGTCTGTCCCCAGACACGGGGCGACGCAAGTGGGCGTCATCTATCGTCGAGCCGCATCAAAGTGGTTGAGCTACCTTTTCATCCCGGCGGCTGGGGACAGCCACTCCTACGCGGCTTTCGCGGGCGAAAGGCGACTATTCGGCGCGGCAGCGCATCAGCGTCATCAACGCGAACGCTGTTCCGTAGGGCTTGTGATAGTCGTACAGTGGATAGTCCCACCACGAGCCGTCGGTCTCTTGTCGATCGAGCATCAAATGGGACATGTGTGACTGGAACTCCGGTCGCTGCTCGACCGGCAACTCCTGAATGCAGTAAGCGCCGTAGTAGTGGCCGAAGTAGTAGAAGTAGCCGGCCACGGAGAACCATGATTCGTGAGGAATGGGCCGCTTGCGACCGATATCGAGCCAGCCGTTGCGGGCAAAAAGACGATCGAGCCAGTCGGACAGCAATTGATCGGTGACGGTCTCATCCCCCCACATGCGCAGGCACAGATGGCAAGCTTGAGTCCGCCCCAGGCTGCCCCCCGGGCGGTTGATGCCATGCCGCGGGCGGTGATCGAGGTATTCTCCGTACAGAAAACATCCATCGGGCAGTCGCTGGCGCTGCGTCGCCGCCAGAGCGCGCTCCAACACATCGGCCGGCGGTTCGAATCCCGCATTTTGAGCCTCTTTGAACGCCACAAGGATGGCCGCGTTCACGAAGCTGATCGAATCGGATCCCGGCCTTTGCGATTCTGTGCGGAAGTCGTAGTAGCCCCAGCCACCATCCACAGACTCATAGCGCGTCAGCCGGTCGAACTGGACTGCGATCAATTCCGCGATCCTCGCTTGCCGCTCCGGGTCGCCCGCCCGGTATGCGTGAAGGCGCACGAGAGCCTGAATGCCGTAACCGTGCGCCCAGACGTTGTAAATCGCATCCGGCGTGGCGCGGCGCACCTCTTCGAGGTTCTCGAATATCCATTCTTCCGCCCGATCGACTGCTTCGCGAACTTCCGATCGTTCGGTGCCGTACTCCAGCAGAGCTGAAACGCACAGGGCCGTCGTCGCCGCGCGAAAACCGTGATGTGCGCCAGGCACCGGTGCGTAGATGTTGAGGCCCTTGGTGTGAGTGGGTGATCCCCAGGAACCATTCTCATTCTGATAGCCAATCAGGAAGTCAGCGCCGCGGCGGATGGATTCCTCGATCGCTTCCGGCGTCGGGGGAGGGACGGGATCCAGGCGCGGAACCTCGGCGCTCATTGGCTCTTCGTCCGCCGTCGCCTCGGACTCCGTGGCCGCTGGTTCGTCAAGCTGCGGTGAATCGTCGGCTAGCGAAGTCCAGCCACCATTGCCAAGCACGATGGCCGCAAAGGCAATCGATAACACGATGAGTGATAGCCGGTGCATACGTGTCCCATGGGGTTCGATGTGAGCGATGCCGCAGCATAACCGAAGCCGGGGATTGACCGAAGCCAGAAAGTGTCTGAGTCGTGGCCCAGGTTCGCACAGCCCATGAAAAATGCCCAGCTTTCCGTGAGGAAAGCTGGGCATTGAGAGTTCGCGAACGCGCTCTACGGTTCGCTTACTCCAGGATTACCGACAACCAGCCGTCGGCAATTTGAATGTCCCGCACGAACATCTCGATCGTTTTTTCTTCGAACTTCATTTCCATGCGGTTTTCCCGGGTCGTATCCCGAATCGAGCGCTGGATCACGCCACGCATGATCTGGGCCTCGGGAATCGGATTGTTCGAGGGCACCAGGGCTTCGACGCGGATTTCGGGATTGCCCGCTTCTGACAGACGCACCCGGCTCACGATACCTTCCGGTTCGACGGTGAAGGTCATCGGCACGGTGATCTTCTTCGTCGGGATATCGCCACCGTCGCGCTGCAGACCGGTGCGGAGGATGATCAGCACCGTGTTGTCTTCCAGCACGAACCGCAGCGGATCTTCTTCAGCGAACACGAACGTGTTGACCTGAGGCTCTTCGCCTTCTTCGGTCACGGGGTCAGGCAGGTCGACTTCCTTATTGAGCAAGTCACTCAAGCGGTGTTCGAGCTCAGCCTGGAATTCGGTTTCAGTCATCACGCGGCCCGCAAGTTCCATGCGGTCCATGCCGTTGTTCATCGCACTTTCGTGCATCTGGAGCACGAGTCCGGTTGCGGGGACCGCCGGAGTGACCGTCGGAATGCTGCCGGCGACTTCGTGCGGCTCCATGACGCGGGCGCGAACCGTCAGCATGTCTTCGGTGGTGCTGAGCCGAATTGTATCGGGCATCAGTCCATGTTCACGCAGCGGGCCGTAGAACTCGTTCTCGATGCGGTAGGGTGCATCGTTGAACTGGCTGTTGAGCTCGCGATTCAGTTGCGTGCAGACCTGAGTACGAATCTGGTCTGCGACCTGCTCGTCGGTCTCATCCTTCTTCTGCTCGGCGGCGCTGAGCGCGAGGTTGTCCACGCAGCGCCCGATGAGCGGCACGCGGCTGACCGCCGAACTGGCGCCCGTGAACCGGTTATTGGCCCGCGCGCCGACCCGGCAGCGAGACAGGCAGAAATCGAAGCCGTCGAAGCAAACGTCCTTCTCGGCATGGAAGCAGTGGCAGCCGTCGGCATAGATCTCGAGGCAGGCCACGTCCGCGGTGACGTTGGTGGCGACGCGACCGTTCAGGACGATGGTGAACTTGGCGGCATCGTCGCAGGGGCGGAAGTCGACGCCGACATCGATCGTCGAGCACTGACGCCCATTGATCGTGATGCAGTCCTGCTGCTGGTTGATGCGATCGCCTTCGCGACGCCGTTCGTTGACGATGCGTTCCATCATGCCTTCCGACATGGCGATCCGCACGTTGTAGTTGAAGTAGTTCTGGTTGATGAAGTCGGCGAGACTGGCGCCGCCGTCGACTGTCACCAGTCGCCATTGGGCGGCGATGCGGCGAATGGTCGCCGACGAAGAGGACGACAGCTCGGTTTGATACTGCTCGGTCGCGGCCACCAGCTCGGTCGCCAGAGCCCGCAGCGTGTCGGTGTAGCTCAGGCCTTGCGGCATGTTCGACGCCGAGATCACGCCGGCCAGAGCGGATTCCAAATTGACGAACATCGACCGGCTGAGGAACGCTGCCTGCACGTCGGGCAGGCGATGTCGCGAGGCCAGCTTCTCATGAACACGAGTCACGACTTCGAGAGCCGCTGGATCAGCGCCTTGTGAATTGAGAGCCGCTTCGAGAGCGGGAGCTTCGATATATGCAAACCAAGGTTCGTTGTTTTGCATCCGCGAAAGTTGACTGGTGACCTGGCTGTGGGCGGTCGACGCCTGAGTGTACGCTGATGTCAGGTAGCCTTGTTGCATGGCAGCGGCGTCGACCGACAGTGCGTCAACGATGATCAGGAACATGTCCACACGGCGGTGGAGACGACCCGCGACCACGGTCATGTAGTTCCGCTGCTGCGGGTCTTCGACGGTCGGGATCGCTGCTTCGAGAGTCTGAACCTGCGCGTGCAGGAAGTTCAGAGCGTCGCGCTGACCGGCCATGTCGAGTTCGCCGCTGTACAGCGATGTCAGGGAGGCAGATGTCTGGTCGACCCAGTCCCAATAGGCTTCGGGAAGCAGATACAGAGCGTCGACACCGATTTCGGTGGACACCGATCCGCCGATGACGCCATTCAGACCTTCATTGACTGCCGGCTGAAACGCCGCCACGGCGGCGGGCACGTCGACTCTCAATGCAATGCGTTCCTCGGCTTCGATCGCTTGAGGCTTGGCCTGCACGGCCGGCAACTGGAGTTGCTGGTCGGCTTCGGCTTCCTCGATCGCCGCACGCTCGGCGGGGGAGTCATTGAAGGGATCGCCCAATAGCGGGTCATCCGCGTTGGTCGTGGTTCCGGAGATCAAGCACCCCACAATCGTCAGTGCCCACATGGGGGAGGCGGGCTTTAGTCTCGTAGTCATTACCAGATTCTCCGGAGTTCAAGGGTCGGAACTCTGCGGGCCTCCGAGCCGTGTGTTGTGCACTGTCCGTTTTGCAGGGAGGTTCGATTGTGTGGGTTGTGAGAATTTGCGCTCGGGCCGTGGGCGCACTGCACAACCACTCGTTGTCGAGTATCGGAATCCCGGAGTGCGGCCATCGGCCAGAGCCGCTGATTTCAGGCGTTCGCGGCGAGGTGCGCTGCTACAAGAGACAGTTCGCCTGCGATGCCTAGATCAGAGCGTTCCGTCACATTCCGAATCGCCCTTGCATTGGGACTGACCGCGCGCCGCCAGTGCGCGAAACCACAGTCGATCAGCGGGTTGGCGCAATCTCCGTTTGACCCATTTCGCTGCAATCGGGATACTCGTCGCATGTGGTTCCGCTTCCCGCAACGCCAAGCCCCCCATGTTCAATCCCGCGCTATTCCAAAGGTCGGCCGACGTACGGGGAGTGTACCCCAACGAAATCAACGAAGAATTGGCCTGGTTTACCGGTCGTTACCTGGCGAGATACCTCCGTGAGGCCACGGGCGACAGTGCCCCCGCCGTGCTGGTTGGCCGCGACGGACGAACGTCGTCCCCCGCCCTCTACAAGGCGCTCATCGAAGGACTTATCTCGGAGCAGGCGCGGGTGATTCCTTGCGGACTGGCCACCACCGACATGATTCAATGGGGCGCGGGCGAACGGATCGATGGAGCGATTGCCGGCGCAATGATCACCGCGTCTCACAATCCTCCCGAATACAACGGGATCAAGATGCTGCTGCGGAACCCCAAGACCGAGGGGCTCGACATCATCTCCCCCAAGTCGCAGTTGCTCCCGTACTACAACAGCGATAACACGAGCGGCCTGACTACCTCGGGAGGAGCGTTCGCTTATCCGGGGGGTGGCCGATTCGACCTGCACAAGCGATTTGTCGAAGTGGCCTGCGAGCAGGCGCCGCTGCTGGCCAAGGCCAGGGGAAAAATCGTTTTCGATTCCGGCAACGGCGTGGGCGGCATCGTCGTGCCGCTCCTGAAGGAGCAGTTCAAACGGATCGGAGCGAACGTCGAACTCATCACCGTGGCCGAGGCGATTGATGGCCGGTTTCCAACTCGTCCATCGAACCCTGGACTCCCCGGTGCCGTTCAACTGCTGCAGAAGACCGTGGTCGAGCGGCAGGCGGCGTTCGGCGTCGCTCTCGACGGCGATGCCGACCGGGCCTTCCTGGTGGATGAACAGGGGACCTTCATCCCCGGCTCGAACCTGCTCGCGGCGCTGGCCGACGCCAAAGTACGTGCCGCGTTGAAGAATGGACGCAAAGACGCCCCCGTCGTCTTCGCTGCGGTGGCATCGTTTATGGTGATCGACGCGATTAGGGCGGCGGGAGGCATTCCGTTGTTATGCCGCGTCGGGCAAGACGCGGCCAAGCTCGCGTTGATGCAGACGGGAGCCGTCTTCGGCGGCGAGTCGTCGGCTCATTACAACTTCCCCGAGTCGTATGGCCTCGACTCCGGCCTGTTTGCCTTGATGGCGTTTTGGAACCTGCTTCTCGAAAGCGGAGCTACTTGCTCCGGCTATCTGAGCAAATTGCCGACCTGGCCCGCCAGCGGTGAGATCAATCTGCGGATCGTCTGCGGCGACTGGAAAGGGATGAGCGGCAAGATCATTTCTGCGATCGAGGCCCGCTACCGCGAATCTGCCGCCAACTGCTACGTGGCCACTCTCGACGGCGTGAGCGTCTACCACCCGCGAGTCGGCGATTTTGCGGATGCCGACGCCCTGCTGACAAAACACCCCGCCGATCCGACAGGCGCGACCTTCCGTGTTGTCCAGGACGGCTATCGGCCCGAGTGGTGGTTCAACGTCCGGGCCTCGAACAACGAACCGCTGCTGCGCGTGAACCTCGAAGCCGCAGACGCGGGCCAGTTGACGCAGCGCACACTGGCGTTGATCGCCTCCGTGCGGGAGATCTGTCAGACCCACGGCGCAAGTGTGGAGATCGACTCGCCGGGCAACCTCTCGAGGTCCGCTCTCGAAGCGAAATAGTGTGAGTGTCAAGGAAGTGTCCATCACATGCAGGAGCAGACCATGACCCGACCATCCCGTTCCGTGTGGTTGATCTGGCTCGCATTGGCGGCGTTGTGCCTCTCGATGCTCGCGGTGCCTCTTCACGCCGACCCACCCGCGGTCGATGGCGAGCGTGCCTTTGGATACCTGGAGCAAATCTGCGACATCGGGCCGCGAATCAGCGGCACGATGGGGATGCAACGGCAACAGGATCTGATCGAAGAGCACTTCACGGATCTGGGAGCCGACGTGCGATTTCAATCGTTCGACGCCCGGCATCCGGAGACCGGCGGCCCGGTCAGACTCAAGAACATGATCGTGCAATGGCACCCCGAGGCGACCGAACGGGTTCTACTTTGCTGCCATTACGACACGCGGCCGCGTCCCGATCGGGAGTTTCTACCCATCAACCGGGACCGTCCCTTCATCGGGGCCAATGACGGCGGCAGCGGCGTCGCCCTGTTCATGGAGATGGGGCAGCACATGAGTTCCATCGATTGTTCGCTGGGAGTCGACTTCGTCTTCTTCGATGCCGAGGAACTGGTGTATGTCGAAGGGCGTGATGACTACTTCCTGGGTTCGAAGTATTTTGCGACCGAGTACCGCGACAACCCGCCGGAGTACCGATATGTCAAAGGCGTGGTCCTCGACATGGTGGCCGACCGCGATTTTCGTGTGTATTACGAACGCAACAGTCTGCGATACGCCGAGGAGGTGACCCACAGCATCTGGACGACCGCCGCGAATATGGGTGTCCGCGAGTTCGTGGCCCGCCGCAAGTACGAGATTCGCGACGACCACTTGCCTCTCAACGAGATTGCGGATATTCCGACCTGTGATGTCATCGACTTCGACTATCCAAACTGGCACACGCGAAACGACCTCCCCGCGGCCTGTTCGGGGGACACATTTGAACTGGTCGGACGCGTGATGCTGCAATGGCTGTCGGAACAGTAGCCGGTTCGTTGGTCAGTGGATGACGAAACACAGTTCCTGATTTCGATACAAACGTCCAACGACCAACGTGCCGCCCATGCGAGTTGTGCTGATCAGTCCCGAAGCCGTCCCGTTTTCAAAGACGGGGGGCTTGGCGGATGTCGCTTCGGGACTCAGCCGCGCGTTGGCCGAACTGGGCCACGAAGTGACGTTGATCGTGCCGTTTCACCGCCGGCATGCGCCCGAGTGGCTGGAACTCAAACCTAGCATGCTGCTGGTGTCCGTCGACTTGGCGGGAAGCACCGAGAGTGCACAGCTTTGGGAGACGCAACTTCCCGGCAGTAACGTGCAGGTGGTGTTGGTCGACCATCCCGGTTACTTCGGACGGCCTGGACTTTATGTCGGTCCCGAGGGGGACTATCACGACAATGCCGCGCGGTACATCTTCTTCAGTCGGGCCGCGCTCAGGGCCTGCGAGGTGCTGAAACTGCGGCCGGAGATCGTTCACGCCAACGACTGGCAGACGGGACTGGTGCCTGCGACGACGGTCGTCGAATGGGGCGCTCGCCTCGGTCGGCAGCGTCCCGCCGCCGTAATGACGCTGCACAATCTGGCCTTTCAGGGCGTCTACAACGTGCAGACGATGCTGCTGACGGGACTCGACTGGAGCTACTTCAACTGGAAGCAGATGGAGTTCTTCAACGACTTGAACCTGCTGAAGACCGGTATCGCCTTCGCCGACATGGTGACGACTGTCAGCCCGACCTACAGCCGGGAAGTGCAGTCGAGCGAATTCGGTTGGGGTCTGGAAGGTGTGCTGCAGTCCAAGGGAGACCGCTTCGTCGGGGTGTTGAACGGCATCGATGACGCCGAATGGAATCCCGAAACCGACCCGCACCTTCCCGCTACGTTTGGTGTCGAGACTTTCGAGGTTGGCAAGGCTCGCTGCAAGGCGGCATTGCAGGCGGAGTTCTCACTCCCCGTCCGTCCCGATGTGCCTCTCTTCGGCATGATCTCGCGTATTACATCGCAAAAGGGATTCGATCTCATCGAGTCCGCCAAGCAACAAATCCTCGACCTACCGGCCCAGTTCGTGTTTCTGGGCACAGGTGATGAGAGGATGCAGGACGTGCTCAAGGCCATGGCACTAGACGCACCCGACAAGGTGGCCGTTCGGATTGGATTCAATGAAGGATTGGCGCATCGTATCGAAGCGGGCAGCGACCTCTACCTGATGCCGAGCCGCTACGAGCCGTGTGGACTGAATCAGTTCTACAGCATGCGTTACGGCACGGTGCCGATCGTCAGCAAGGTGGGAGGACTGGCCGACTCGGTGACGGACGCGACCGATTTGAATATCGCGGCCGGTGTGGCGACAGGCTTCCATCTATCGGGCTACACTGCCGACGCCTTGATTGAGGTGATGCAACGCGCAATCGACACCTGTCAGCATCAGCCGTCGACGTTTCGGAAGCTGATCGAAACGGGCATGCGATCCGATTGGTCGTGGCGCGGCAGCGCCCGAAAATACGTCGAGATCTATGAACGCGCCATCGAGGGCGTGCGCCATCCGACGGCCTCCCACGAGTGACAGGACCGCGGATGATTACAAATGTGTCATCGCGCAATTGACTTAATCCGCAAATCTTGCCCGATCCGAAAACCTTAACAGCATCACGCTGTTGAGGTTCCAGGATGAGATTCAATATTCCACCGCTGCGAAAGTCGTCGCAACCCCTGTTTTTCTGGTTGTTGGTGTTTGCCTGCGCTCA
>JANNSB010000415.1:0-4109 GCA_031402175.1 Planctomycetaceae bacterium | reverse complement strand
TTATGACCCCCAGACGTTCGCGATGCGGATGCATCAGGCCTTGAAGCCCGGCGGCCGGCTGATCGTATCGACGCCGTATCATGGCTGGCTCAAGAACGTAGTCGTCGCCCTGCGCGGAGTGCACGACAAGCACTTCAATCCGCTGGTTGTCGGCGGTCACATTAAGTTCTGGAGCAGTGCGACGTTGTCGAAACTGTTGCAGAATGCGGGCTTCGTCGTTGAGAAGTTTCAGGGAGCCTGCCGTTATCCGTATCTGTGGAAATCGATGATTCTGTCGGCACGCCGTACTGGTTGACTCATGTGCTTGCGACGACTAATGTTTGGTGCGAGTCCTCTGATCTGAATCCATATTACCCTTCACCGGATTGTCGCCATGCGGATCTTCGCCTTTTGCTTAGTCGTGTGCGCTTGTGCGTCGCAGGATGCACATGCGAGTTTTGTCTATGCAACGTCGGTGAACTCTTCGACCGGCACGTTCAGCGGGAGTTCAAACACGCTGTTGACACTCGGTGCTCCCGATGGTGATATCGTTCAGTTCGGCAATGGCAGCACACTGACGCTCGACTTTGGAGGTTTGCTTAGCACGCCAGGGACGCTGTCGATATTCACCTATGACGACATCTTTCCTGCTGCCGCGAGCATCGCACTCAGCGCAGATGGAATATCGTTTGCCGGTCTGACATCTTCTTTGGTGGACACAAACGGTCCGACTGGTCCGCCCTTTCCGCACGCAGACTTCTCCATTAGCGCGCCCTTTCGCTATGTGCGGTTCATCGATCTCATCGATCCGGAAGAAACATTCCTCGACGCAGGATTCGATCTTGATGCAGTGGAATTCGAATCGACGGCCGTGCCCGAACCAAGTTCGCTTTCACTCCTGGGTCTCGCGGCATTCGGTCTGGCTATGCGCCGCCGATCACGACGAGTTTGACAGACCGAAGTGTTCCGCGACTCATCGCCGTCATTCATCGAAAGCGCTCTCATGCCGACCACCGCCGGTATCCTGCGTCGCGATCCTGCCGACGTCACTCCCTGGGCCGAAACGTGCGGACAGATTCGTTGTCTGGTCGAAGAACGCGATGGAGCCGCGGCCGAAATCCATCACGTCGAGATCGCTGATGCGAAGCTGCACTATCACGCACGGACCGACGAGTTCTATTACATCATCGACGGCCAGGGGACGATGGTCCTCGACGATGAAGTGATGGAAGTGCACAAGGGATGCGTCGTCTACATCCCCCGCGGCGTCAAGCACAAGGCCGTCGGCAATCTCACGATCCTCACCGTCTGCATTCCTCCCGGCGTGCTGAGCGACGTTCACGAACTCGAGTAGCCGCGTCTGTCCCCAGACGCGGAGACCGGCGGTGATGACGTGGATTGGTGAACTGGCTTGCCGCGCAGAATATGCCCTGCAGCCGCTGGGGTACGGATTTCTTTGAGATGGCTCCCCTCGGCGGTTGACGCGATCTCGCCCAGCCCCGGCGTCTGGGGACAGACGCCGCGACTGACTGGCTTCTGCCCCCGCCTTCACCCATAATCGACGACTGTTGCGTTCGTTCGCCTCACCCGCATCAGAGACCGTCATGAAGCACTCGACCACTCGCCGTTCGTTCCTGCAATCGACAGCCGCCATCGCCGCGGGGTTGTATGTCTCCGACCTGCGGGCCGATGACAGCAATTCGGCGAACGAGAAGCTCAACATCGGCGTCGTCGGTCCCGGTGGTCGCGGGTGGGACAACCTGCAAGGAGTTTCATCAGAAAACATCGTCGCCATCTGTGATGCCGACTTCCGCCGGGCCGAAGGGGCCTTCAGCGCGTTTCCGGCTGCAGTCCGATACTCGGACGTGCGTGAAATGCTTGAGGCCGAAACCGGCCTGGATGCTGTTGTCGTCAGCACGCCCGACCACATGCACGCTCATGCCAGCATTTATGCCATGCGCAAGGGACTGCACTGTTACTGCGAGAAGCCGATGGCGCATTCGGTGTGGGAAGCCCGACTGATGGCCGGCACCGCCCGCGAGTACCACGTCGCCACGCAGATGGGGACGCAGATTCATGCCGAGAACAACTATCGCCGCGTGGTGGAGATCATTCAGTCCGGCGCGATCGGCGATGTGCACACTGTTCATGTCTGGGTCGGCAAGGGTTGGGGAGGTGGCGAGCGGCCCACCGAGACGCCCGACGTGCCGGAAGGTCTCAACTGGGAAGCCTGGCTCGGCCCCGCACCCTATCGGCCCTACCACCCGACCTATCTGCCGGCCGAGTGGCGCCGCTGGTGGGACTTTGGCAACGGCACGCTCGGCGACATGGGCTGCCACTTCATGGACTTGCCGTTCTGGGCGCTGGGGCTACGTTACCCGATTTCGGCCGTCGCCGAAGGGCCACCCGTGCATCCCGAGACCGCTCCGCTGGGTATGAAAGTCACCTGGGAATTCCCGCGTGAGAACAAAACGCCGCTGGTCTTCACCTGGGCTGATGGCGACATGATTCCCAGCGAGATCGACGGCCATCAAGTTCCCGGCGCCGGCGTCTTCTTCATTGGTAACGAAGGAGCCATGTTTGCCGACTACGGCTCGTATCAACTCTTCCCGGAAGAGAAGTTCCAGGGCTTCACGCCTCCCCCGGAAACCATCCCGAATTCGATCGGCCACCACGCGGAATGGATCCGCGCCTGCAAAACCAGTGAGCCGACGACGTGCAACTTCGACTACTCCGGTGCGCTGACCGAGACGGTGCTGCTGGGCAACGTGGCCTACCGCGTCGGCCAGAAGATCGAATGGGATGCGGTTAAGCTCGAAGTGACGAACGTCCCCTCCGCCGCTTCTCTCATTCGGCGAGAGTACCGCGAAGGCTGGGAGTTATAGTCGCCTTTCGCTCCGAGGTTGTCATTTGTTGTAGCCGTGTCTGTCCCCAGACGCGGGGCAACGCGCGTGGATGTCATCCGGTCGTCGAGTCACAACAGGGGGCGGGTCGTCTCCTTCGGTCTCGGCGGCTGGGGACGGCCGCCGCTACGCCACTTTCGCGGAGCGAAAGGCGACTATACGATGCCGTCCTCGCGGGGCCGCGATTCCTCTGAAGGCAACGGCATGAAAGCTCTCGTCAAGAAGTTCTCCGAGGTCGGGTTGTGGATGGACGATGTCCCTCAGCCCGTTGTCGGCATCAATGATGTGCTTATCAAAGTGCAGAAGACCGGCATCTGCGGCACCGATCTGCACATCTATAAATGGGACGCCTGGGCGCGGAAGACGATTCCGGTGCCGATGGTCGTCGGACACGAGTTCGTCGGCGAGATCGTCGAAGTCGGGTCGAACGTGCACGATTTCTTTCCCGGCGAGATCGTCAGCGGCGAAGGACACGTCGTCTGCGGCCATTGCCGCAACTGCCTCGCGGGGCGAAGGCATCTGTGCGCACGCACGCAAGGCATCGGCGTCAATCGGCCGGGGGCGTTCGCCGAGTACATTTCGGTGCCGATGAGCAACGTCTGGCATCATGCGCCGGGGATCGATCTGGATGTGGCCTCGATCTTCGATCCGTTCGGCAACGCAGTACACACGGCCTTGTCGTTCGATTTGCTGGGAGAGGACGTACTCATCACCGGGGCCGGCCCCATCGGCTGCATGGCGGCCGCAGTGGCGCAGTATGCGGGTGCCCGCTATGTCGTGGTGACGGATGTGAACCCCTGGCGTCTCGATCTGGCCAAAAAGCTTGGAGCGACTCGTGTGGTCGATGTCCGGCACGAGAAGCTGTCCGACGTGCAGAAGGAATATGATATGAAGGAAGGCTTCGACGTCGGACTCGAAATGTCCGGCAACCCGACCGCCTTCCGCGACATGCTGGCCAGCATGTGTCACGGCGGCAAGATCGCCATGCTCGGCATCCCGTCGGAAGAAGTCGCCATCGACTGGAACACGGTCATCTTCAACATGCTCACGATCAAAGGCATCTACGGCCGCGAGATGTACGAGACCTGGTACAAGATGACGGTGATGCTGCAAGGCGGCCTCGACATCTCGCCGGTCATCACGCACCGGTACACGGCTGATGAGTTCCAGAAGGGGTTCGATGCGATGCTCAGCGGCGAGTGCGGCAAGGTCGTGCTGGATTGGACG
>JANNSB010000414.1:0-19389 GCA_031402175.1 Planctomycetaceae bacterium | reverse complement strand
CCCGCGGCTCTTCATTACTTCCGCGCGAACGTGAATTCCCCGTGCTGCGCATCGATCTCGATCGTCGAACCTTCCGGGAACTCGCCGCTGAGGATGGCGTTCGCCAGGCTGTTTTGCAGCCGATTCTGGATGACTCGCTTGAGCGGGCGCGCCCCGTAGGTGGGGTCGTATCCTTCATTCGTCAGCAGCGTCTTCGCGTGGTCGGTGACGACGAGGTCGTAGTCGTGCTCTCGCAGTGATTGCGTCAGCCGATCGAGTTGCAGCTCGACGATCTTGCGAATGTCGCCCCGTTCTAGCGGATGGAACACGATCACTTCATCGATCCGGTTAAGGAATTCCGGACGAAAACTGTGCTTGAGGGCTTCCATGCAGACGGCCCGAATCTGTTCGTCATTCCCTTGCTCGGCCAGTTCGAGGATCTGCTGCGAGCCGATGTTCGAGGTCATCACGACGATCGAGTTTGTGAAATCGACCGTACGCCCCTGGCCATCGGTCAGCCGGCCGTCATCGAGCACCTGCAGCAGCACGTTGAACACATCGCGGTGCGCCTTTTCGATCTCGTCGAACAAGATAACCGAATAGGGCTGCCTGCGGACGGCCTCAGTCAGACGGCCACCCTCTTCGTAACCAACGTATCCGGGAGGCGCACCGATGAGTCGGGCCACGGAATGCTGCTCCATGAACTCGCTCATGTCGATGCGAATCATGTTGCGCTCGTCATCGAACAGGAATTCCGCGAGAGCCTTGCAGAGTTCGGTTTTGCCGACGCCGGTGGGGCCGAGGAAGATGAACGATCCGATGGGCCGGTTCTTGTCCTGCAAGCCTGATCTGGAGCGACGAACGGCGTTCGCGACGGCGCTGACGGCTTCCTCCTGGTTGATCATCCGCTGGTGGATGAGGTCTTCCATGTTCAGCAGCTTCTCGCGCTCGGTTTGCAGCATGCGAGAGACCGGAACTCCGGTCCACGCGGAGACCACGAGGGCAATCTCTTCGGGGCCGACTTCGGTGCGCAGCAGTCGCGGCTTCTGTTCTTTCTCTTTGGCGTGCTGGTCCGACTCGACTTCCTGCTGCTGCACCGTCTTGCGCAACTGCTGCCTGCGGGACTCGACCTCGAAGAGCCGTTGATAGTCCCGCTCGTCGACCAGTTGCCCCGACGCCTGCTTCGCGCGAATGGCGGCCTCGAGCTGGCTGTACTCCAGGTCGGACTTCTCCAGCTCCTCGCGGACGCTCTTCACGTCACCGAGACCCATTTTCTCGGCTTCCCATTGCTCCTTCAGCGAGGCGAGCTTCTGCTTCTGCTCGGCCATTTCATCTTGAATGGCTTGCCGCTCCTTGGTGGCCGAGGCCTCGTCTTCTTCCGCCAGTTGGCGGGCGGCAATCTCCAGACGAGTGATGCGCCGCTGAACCTCGTCGATCTCTGTCGGGACCGATTAGAGTTCCATCGACACCCGCGCGGCGGCTTCATCCACCAGGTCGATGGCCTTGTCGGGCAGGAAGCGGTCGGTGATGTAGCGATCCGAGAGCTTCGCGGCTGCATCGAGGGCGGCATCTCGAATCTTGATATTGTGGTGCTTCTCGTAGCGTTCCTTTAGACCGCGCAGAATCGTGATCGTGTCCTCCACGGTTGGCTCCTTGACCAGCACGGGCTGGAACCGCCGCTCCAGGGCGGCGTCCTTTTCGATGTACTTGCGATATTCATCGAGCGTGGTCGCGCCGATGCAGTGCAGATCGCCGCGGGCCAGTGCGGGCTTCAACAGGTTCGAGGCGTCCATCGCCCCGTCTGCCTTGCCGGCTCCGACGACGGTGTGCAGTTCGTCAATGAACAGAACAACCTTGCCGGCGGAGTCTTCGACTTCCTTGAGCACGGCCTTCAAGCGGTCTTCGAACTCGCCGCGATATTTGGCGCCGGCGATGAGTGCGCCCATATCGAGCGCGACGACGGTTTTGTCCTTGAGCGCCAGGGGCACGTCCCCTAGCACGATGCGGTGGGCCAGGCCTTCGACGATCGCGGTCTTGCCGACGCCCGGTTCGCCGATCAGCACCGGGTTATTCTTGCGACGGCGGGAGAGAACCTGAATGACCCGACGAATCTCACTGTCGCGACCGATAACGGGATCCACCTTACCATCACGAGCCAGCGCCACCAGATCCTTACCATATCGCAAGAGCGCCTGGTATTTGTCCTCGGGATGCGCATCGGTGACATGATGTGAACCGCGGACCGACTGCATGGCCTTCGTGAGATCCTGTTCCTCGATCCCGTTGATCTGCAGCAGGCGGCGGGCCCCGTCATCGGTCTTGGTCAGCGCCAACAGCAGGTGCTCGGTCGAAACGAACTGATCCTGCATCGAGTCGGCCTGCTTCTGAGCAGCCTCGAAGACCTGCATCAGTTCCCGGCTGGGTTGAATATCGACGTTCGACCCCGAAGACGACGGCAAGCGGTCGATTTCGCGATCGACCTGCGTCCGAAGCTGGGAAGTGTTGACACCCAGCTTCGCGAGGATGGCGAAAGGAATGCCGTCACGCTCGGCGAGCAGTCCGTGCAGCAGATGCAACGGAGCGAGCTGACGATGGCCCTTCTCCGAGGCCAGCGCGTGCGCATTCTGAACCGCTTCCTGTGCCTTGGCGGTGAGTTTGTCCATGCGAAATGCCATCTCGAACTCCAGTAGTAAAGACGATGGTTGTCCAGCAGCAGCGATTGCATCTACTGTACCAATTCCGTTTTCCTCTGGAATAATGGCAAAACAGATGTGAGATTTCGGCGGCGAGCGCAGATTTGGCATGCAGCAGCATCTTGGAGCCGGTGCCGTTTTGGCAACGCGGCGATTTGACGATCGCAGCGGATTTTCCGTCGTGCTTCATCGGACTCACTACCAGACTTCGGGATTCGGTCTCCAAGCGAGAATCGTCACCGGCCGGGGTAATCTAGAGTTGGGGTAGCCTCGTTCCCTTGCCGTTCCCCTTCACCCGATCCACTGGCATGTCGACCGACCCCTGGAGCCGTCCTTCGATGGATGATCTGCGCGCCGTACTCGAAAGTATCGGCAGCTCGGATGACGATCACGGCCGCACGGTTGAACGTCTGGAACTTTCGGTCCCGGCCGAGGTGACGACCCAACGCGGCAACACGATCTCTGCCATGACACGGGAGATCAGCCGGTTCGGTATCGGCATGCTGCACCGGGGCTATATCTCTCCCGGGGAAGTGACCGTCCGCATGTCCAGCGACACTCGCGAGTTCGAGTACCGCGTGCGGATTCACTGGTGCCACCCGTGCCCGAACGGAATGTTCATCAGCGGCGGGCAGTTTCTCACGCAGCGGGCGGGTTCGCGCAGTTGAACTGCGTCGGCACCACCGAAATGACGCATCAATCCGGCGTAATGTGGCTTCCCGTTTGCGCGTCGGGTATAAGAGATGTCGTTCGGCTCATGCTGATTGGACGTACCTGATGCGTGCCGAACGCTGTCTCAAGAGGATGCCATGCCCGCACGAATCGTGGCTGCGATGTGTGTATTGACGTTCGCCTGTGGTCCCAGCTCACGCGCTCTCGGCGACGACCGCGCCCAAGGCTTCGTGGGCCAATGGGAGACCACCTTCGGCGAAATGAATTTGTCCGTCACCGAGGACCGCGTTGAAGGTGCCTACATCATGGGGGGCGCAAGGTGCCCGATCGAAGGCCGTATGGCGAATGGGCGGTTTGAATTCACGTATCAGGAGCCGAGCGTTGCCGGGGAAGGCTGGTTCGAACTTGCCGCCGACGGCAGCACGTTTTCCGGCGAATGGCGGGAAGTCGGCGTCACCCAATGGAGCACTTGGACCGGCACTCGAATGGCCGCCCGCCCTGCGACGACGCCAATTGTCGAACCGATCGCCGATGTGGCCGGCGTCGGATTCGCGGGACTCTGGGAGACGCCGCACGGGCGATTGCGACTGATCGAGCGCGGCGGCTACCTGCACGGGATCTTTGCGGACTCGCGCGACATGCACGACTACTTTTCGATCGCGGGCGCGGCCACACGGCAAGTAGAATACGCCCCGCAGGACGGCCTGTCGGGCTATCACTTGAAGCTGGAACTCTCCGATGATGGCAGCACGTTGACGGGTGAGCGGTGGTATCGCGACAACGATCGCACTGGGTGGTCCGCGATGCGCATCACTCCGCAACCCGACAAGACCTGGCTGGTGGTGCTTGAGGCCCGCTGGGAGAGCAGCCTGGAAGAAGGTGAGTACACGTTTGGTGAAATGCTCAACGCCTTCTTCGATCGCACGCCGCATGTGCAGGTCAGGCATCGCGTCTTCAACGATGCCGTCGACTTCGAGCGCTACGGCTGCGAAGTGGCGTTTCTGGCCGAGCCGGTGGTCGTTTGTGTCGCGACGCATGCCTCCTCCGAGGGGGTGACGGTGTGTGACGAACTGCTCGGTCCGGAATTGATGGCCGATGTCTTCCGATTCGGAGACAGCGTTCAACTGGTGCACTACTCGGCCTGCCAGATCATGGCGGGGACGATCTCGCAGACGATGCACGAGACATTGCAGACGTTCGCGAGATTTCCCATTTCGGGATATGGATCGACCGTAGACTGGGCGGGAAGCGCGGTGATCGAGTTCATGTACCTCGACCTCATTTTCAATCGCGGCATGTCGCCGGAAGCAGCTCAGGCGGCAGTCGTCGACATGATGCCCTTTGCAGGCACCGGCCACCCGTCCCCTGCCGGCGAGGCCGACTTTCGGATCGCACTGCCTCCCCCAGCCAGTGAGGTCGAGTCGGAATTTGCCGACGGCGACAGTCTCGCCCTGAGCTTCGACGGACGGGACGACTACATCGAAATCTCCGGCCTCGAACTGGACTACGATTCCGATGTGACGATCGAGGCTTGGATTGAGATCGATCCCGACGCCAATCCTCGTTCGGCAGGCGTGCCGATCCATCTGACCGGTCCGGTCAATCTTAGTCTCTGGACTTCATCATCTGTCGATTGGTCGGCCAGGTGTGGAGTGGTTACGTCGGCAGGATCGCAAACAACACTCCGCAGCACGACTCGCATGGGCGATCGGCGCGGGGTATTGTCGCATGTCGCCCTCGTCTGGAACGGCAATCGGCCAACACTGTTCATCGACGGGCAGCCGGTGGGAGGCGTTCAAGAGTTTCCGGGCGAGTGGAACTTCAACGAAACACCACGACTATTGATCGGCGCGGGTCTGCGGACCGGAGCCGAGCGGCCTTCATTGAGTTTCCGGGGCAAGATCGACGAACTGCGCGTGTCGACTGTCACCCGATACCTCGACGAGTCGGGCGAGCCGGTGGCGTTTGAACCTCCGCGGCAATTCGAACTCGATGACCAGACACTGGCTCTGTATCACTTCGATGAAGCGTCAACAACGGAGGTCGTGGATGTTTCGCCGAACGCACTGCATGGAGTGATTCACGGGGCCACGCGAGTGCCGTCCATTCTGGCTCCGTAATCTGCGAGAATGTTAGTGGCACAGACATTTCTGTCTGTGGTCCGAGACAACGCGTTCAGGGGATTACTGCGTGATGAGGCTCATTTTCGCGGCTCTTGTTGGCTGTCTAGTATTGGCGAATCGGGTTGACGCGGATGACGCCCCCCCGCGTTCGCTCGACCCGCGCTTGACGATCGAACTCTTCGCCGAGCACCCACAGGTGCGGACTCCCACAGGCATTGATGTGGATGCCGATGGTCGCGTGTGGGTTATCGAGAGCAATACTCACTTTCGTCCAGACGGCTACGACGGCCATCCGACCGACCGGCTGCTGATCCTGACCGATACCGACGGCGACGGCCGTTGCGACGACGTGCAGACGTTCGCCGACGGCTTCACTTTCGCGATGAGCGTGGCCGTCCGCCCGGTGTGGATGGACCCGATCGAACTAATGAACATGGAAGTCGCGGCAGTCGACGGCGGCGATCCGCAACAGGTCGTGCTCTGTACCCGACACGACATTTTTCTCCTCGAGGATCACAATCGAGACGATGTCTGCGACTTGCAGACGCCGCTGATTCATCTCGAAACCGAAAACCGCTATCCGCATAACGGTCTCGCGGGGCTCGCCTTCGATGCCGAGGGGTGGATGTACTTCGGCATCGGCCAGAACCACGGTCAGCCGTACCGGATGATCAGCCACGAAGCCGTGCAGCGGCAAGTCGCGGCAGTGAACTCCCTCTCCCCCGCGGAACGTATCCAATCGCGGAGTGATGGGGCCAGTGGGGGAGAGGGTTGGGGTGAGGGGGACGGAGGCGACGCTCAGATTCTTGCCCCTCACCCCGGCCCTCTCCCCCACATTGAAACCCAAACCGCGACTCGCACTCATTCTGTGGGGGAGAGGGAGTTGTTGCAGGTATTTCTCGCCACCCGCAAGGAAGTTCTGCTGTTGGAGGACACCGATGGCGACGACGTCTGCGACCGGCGCACGACGCTCGCTCATCTCGATACCGCAGGCAACTATCCGCACAACGGTCTCGCCGGCCTCGCTTTCGACCCGGCCGGCTGGATGTACTTCGGATTCGGCGAAAATCTGGGCGAAGACTATCGCCTGGTCAGCCTTGAGGGTGACGCCGCCGATGCGAACGACGCAGCCAACGAGGTCGGCATCATCACAGGCGGCGGCGAAGGTGGGAGCCTATTTCGTATGCGTCCCGACGGCACCGGACTCACGCGCTGGTCCACCGGTTACTGGAACCCGCATGCCTCTTGCACCGACGCATTCGGGCGGTTGTTCACTGTCGATAACGATCCCGACTCGCGCCCGCCCTGCCGGTTGATTCATGTGATTGAAGGTGGTGATTCCGGTTATCGCTTCCGCAACGGCCGCAAAGGGCTGCATCCCTTCACGGCGTGGAACGGCGAGCTCCTCGGTACGCAGCCGATGGTGGCGGGCACCGGCGAGGCGCCATCAGGTCTAGTAGCCTGCGAACATGCAGCATGGCCGAGCGACATGCAGGGGAACCTCTTGGTCGGTTCGTGGGGCGACCATCGCATCGACCGGTTTCAATTGCGTCCGGCGGGAGGCTCATTCGAGTCGATTCCTGAGCCGCTCATCATCGGCGGCGAGAACTTTCGTCCCGTCGGAGTCGCGCTGGCAGAGGACGGCAGTCTCTACTGCAGCGACTGGGTGCTCAAGGACTACAACCTGCACGGCCAGGGTCGCGTCTGGCGCATTCGACCCGTTGTTGACCCCAATGATACTTCGGCCGACGAGCCGACGCTCGACGATCTGGCCGGCACCACCGATCGCTCGGTGCTGGAGCGTGGTCTGTTGTCGGCGTTTCTGCCTGCCCGTCGACTGGCGGCCCGCAAGCTGGTGGAGTCGGCCCCCGATGCGCTCGTCAATCTGGTGCGAGATACATCCGCGTCGGAAAGAAGCCGATACGAAGCATTGTCCGCGCTTGCCTTGAACCCCAATGACAATCGCACGCGGATCATCAAAGACTACGTACCGGCCGAAACCGCTCCGTTTGATTCGGTGCAGACGCTGTTGGCGATGCACTTTGAAGAGGGGCCGTCGGTCACGCGGTTGCTGGAATTGATCGATGCTCCAGTCACGGATTCCGCTTCTGATGACGATGTGGTGGTCCCTCCGGTCTATGGGGCCGCGGGCAGCGAGGCCATGACCGACCCACAGTTCATCCTGGCGGGGATGGAGCAGTTGACGCCGCTATTGCGGGTCTTGGGCGCCAGCCAGACGGAATCAGCCGTGACGATGCTCAATCGAGTCGCGGGCGCCGGCGACCCGTTCGTCGATTCGCGCCTGGTGATGCTGCTCGCGCGGACTCTCAATGAGGATCAGTTCGACCAAACCTTGCGCAGCGATGCAGGCCTCAGTCCCCGACTGACAACACTGGTCCTGCTGGGCGCACGGCAGGCGTTCCCCAAGAGCACCCGATGTGCGGAAGCCGCTTTGAACGCAAACCATGTCGAAGTGCTGCGAGCGGCTGTGCAGTGGGTGGCCGAAGAGCGGCTCGACAGTTTGCGACCAAACGTCGAGGCGGCACTTGCCTCAGATCTCACGACGAGCGACCTATTCCTGGCGACGGTCGCCGCGCTCGAACTGCTCGACGGCAAGTCGCCGCAGGACTTCGATCAGACGCCGGCCAGCCAGTACATCCTGCCGCTGTTGCGGAACGAGAATTCGCCGTTGGCGGTCAAGCGCGTCGCGATCCGGCTGGCCGATCCCTCCGATGAGGCCGCGAAGAATCTGCTGCTGTCGTGGGTGAATCACGACGACGACGCGCTGCGTCGCGAGGTGCTGATGTCGATGGGGGAGGTGGCGGACGAAGGGTTTGCGAATGTCCTGATGGAAACTGCCCTCGACGACGAACAGGAATCAGACGCGAGAGCAATCGCCATCGATTCTTTGGCCACGCAGTTGACGGCGGATGGGGCGGGCTCACGAGTTCGTGACTTGCTTTGTTCTCTGGCGGGTGATCAGCAAGAGGGACTGGAAATCCGCCGATCAGCTATCCGATCACTTCGCAACATCGCTGTCTCGGACGTTGATGTGCAGTCGATGCTGGAATCGATGCAGAAGTCATTCGACGAGGAAGTCTCGGTCGCACTCGAACCAGCGGATGACGATCTTTCGGACGAAGAGGAAACGGGGCTAGTGTTGCGACTGGCAAGCTTCACGACCTTCGACGACGACAATCCCGATCGCGGCGAACGCGTTTTCTTCCACACGATGGGCCCCGGATGCTACCGCTGTCACACCGTGAATGGCCGCGGCGGCTCCATCGGCCCCGATCTGTCGAACATTGGACGCGGTATGAGTCTGTCGAAAATGATTGATTCGATCCTCAACCCCAGCCGTGAAGTGGCTCCGCAGTTCACGAACTGGCAGATGGCGACTACAGGCGGCGACATTCACACTGGCATGATCGTCCTCGAAAACGAAGGCAAGACCGCCATCGGCAACGCCGAGGGAAAGATTATCGAACTGCAGACGATCGACATTGAAATGCGAATCCCGCAACCGATCTCGGTGATGCCCGAACGGCTGGAACAGCGGATGACGCTGCAGGAGTTTCGCGACCTGCTGGCGTATTTGCAGTCGCTGGGGGTTGAATAATCGCCTTTCGCTCCGCGAAAGTAGCGGCGGAATGTGAATCGGCGCCCGGTCGCACACCCGAAACATCGATAACCCCGCATATTTCCGACGCTGCTTTCGCGGAGCGAAAGGCGACTTATCGAAACCTCCGCCGCAACCACTTCAACCACTTCCACTGGCTGCGTTGATACCGGCGATGAAAACTTGTGAGAGCAGCAGCCAGTTCGCGGGCGGACTGATAGCGGTCCTTCGGATTGCGCGCCATCGCTCGCAGGATGATCGACTCCAGTTGGCTGGGCACTTTGGGGTTGATGGCACGCAGTGAACTCCGGCGCGACATCTGAATGTTCCAGATCAGAGACTGCCGGCTCTCACCGATGAAGGCCGGCTGCAACGTGCAGAGTTCATACAGCGTCACGCCGAGCGAATAGATGTCGCTGCGTTCATCAATTTGTCCTTCGAACTGTTCGGGGGGCATATAGCGCAGCGTGCCCGCCATGTGCGGGCTGTCGGTGAGCGCGGCGGCGTCCTTGTCCATCGCCAGGCCGAAGTCGGTGATCCAGACGCTCCCCTTGTCGTCCACCAGCAGGTTGCCCGGCTTGATGTCGCGATGCAGGATGCCTTGCTGATGGGCATAGTGGAGAGCGTCGGCCACCTGGATGCCGATACGTGCAAACTGTTGCCAGGCATCGCGACGCAGCACGCGCTGCTCGCCAGCTGATGAAACCACGTCGTGGACGCCGGATCGCGTCAGGTCGTTGCCGCTCGTCTCTCCGGTGGTAGCATCGATGGCATGGTCGGGAGCACCATGATCGACGACACCCGGCTGCCCTTCCACGAACGCCGATCGCAGTCGCGACACCGAAACGGCCTGCTCGTCGCGGAGGATACGAATCACACGATCGAGTCCGATTCCCTGCACGAGCGGCATCACGTAAAAGCACATGCCGTCCTGTTCGCCGAACTCGAACACGGGCACTACATGCGAGTGTTTCATCGCCGCCGCCGTGCGGGCCTCGTACTCGAAGCGATCCCTCCAACGGGACGATTCGGCCGACTTCCAGGGAAGCAGTTTGACGGCTACCGGGCGATTGGCCGGTTCCTGCCGCCCTTCGAAGACGACCCCCATGCCGCCGCGGCCCAATTCGCGCACGATGCGGCAGTTGCCTAGCCGCTCGATATTGAACGCGGCGCTGAGTTCGTGCTGCACGACCTCGATCTCTCGCCGGGACTTCCAGTCCTCCATCGCGGCGATGAGCGGAAACAGCTCGTGGATGCCGTGCGCCAGTTCTGGGTAACGGGCGACGTACTCCCCGGTCGACGGCCGTTCGCCGTTACGAATCCGGTCGAGGAACTCCGTGGCCAGTCGCTCGACGGGATCTCTTCCTTCCTGGCCGTCGCCGGACACCGGGAGTCCGAACAATCGGGCTTCGAAAGGCTCGCGTTCAGCGGGTTGGTTCATCAAGGAACCGGCAGGATGTGCGGCATCAAGTGACAAAAAAAGGGGTCCATACAGCGTTGATCCTAACATGGAATCGGCAGGCCACTCTAGCGGTATTGAACATCCCCCATGTGGTCCGACAGGAAGCTTCCAGCCATGTGGAATGGGAAACTTTACCGATTGGGGATTCTTTGCGGATTTGATTGGATATTCCGAAAGTGACTGGCCGATAGAGTGAGAAGACTATCCTGCCGTCCCCGGAACGGGAACCGGACAGATTCAGCGACTTGACAGTAACTCACTACAGTGTTTACAGTTGAGTCACCTCACCGGAGGTTGTTTCTGTTCGCTGCCGACCCTCTTCGGACGATCCCGCAGGAGAGAGATGTGACCAAAAAGGAAATTGTAAAGACAATCTCTGATGAGTGCGGCCTGACGCAACTGAAGACGAAAGAGATTGTCCAGAAGACGTTTGAGGCCATCATCGACACACTGGTCGAAGATTCGCGGCATCGTATCGAGCTAAGAAACTTCGGTGTCTTTGAGGTCAAGAAGAGGGCGGCCCGCAAGGCTCGCAATCCGAAGACCGGCGAGGCCGTGGAGGTGTCGGAGAAGTTCGTCGTCACCTTCAAGCCCGGCAAGGAAATGGAAGAGCGGGTCTTGAAGATGGATCCGTCGGAACAGATTGGCAGCCTTGGAGATGACGACGATTCTGATATCGACGATTCCGACCTGGATTCGTCCTCAAAAGGTCGTACTTCGGATGCCGGTCATATGGCAGGTGCGTAGCTCTCATCGCAGGAACTTACACGCGTCGTGATTGGGCGACCCTTCGAGGGTCTCGTGCCGACATGGAGGTCGAAATGCGGAAGTGGTTGATTGCCATGGTCTTATTCGTTGCGACGCTCTCGAATTCGGGGTGCATCATCCCGATCTGGAGTCCCAATCCCGACGATCGGGCACGACAACTGATCTACGCCTCCGAAGGCTACCGCCACATCCCGGAGATCTGGGAACGCATCTGGGGCCTCGACTTGCCTGATCTGGCGACTCCGTACCGTACGCACGGGGGCGTCATTTAAGACACCGCGCGGCTTGGATTGCCGCGCCTTCGGCCACGGATGGCGCGCACCGTTAGCGATTGCCGCGCCCGCATGGCCCACGACATAGGTTCCCTCGATCTGTCGGTTCGACTTGGGCGTCTGCAATTGCCCAACCCGATTCTCGTCGCGTCGGGAACCTTCGGCTACGTTCGCGAAGGTCAGGGCTTCGTCGACGTCGAAGACCTGGGAGGGCTGATCCCCAAGACCGTGACGCTGGCCCCGCGCGTCGGCAACCCTCCGCCGCGCACCGTCGAGACTGCTTCGGGCCTGCTCAACTCCATCGGCCTCGACAACGACGGCCTGGACTATTTCATCGAGAGCCATCTGCCGCGCTTGCTGCAGCTCCAGACGGCGGTGATCGTGAATATCGCCGGCAAGTCGCTCACCGAGTTCGTGCAGATGGCGTCGCGGCTCGCTCCGTTCACCGACATCGCGGCGATCGAACTCAACATCTCGTGTCCCAATGTGTCCGGCGGAGTCGACTTCGGCACCGATCCCAAGATGACCCGCCGCGTGGTCGAGCAGGTCATTCAGGTCTGCCCGCAGCCGATCATCGCGAAGTTGACGCCGAACGTCACCGATATCGCGGCCATCGCGCAAGCCGCGGCAGAGGCAGGCGCGGATGCCGTTTCGCTCGTCAATACCTTCCAGGGTATGGCGATGGACTGGCGTCGCCGAAAGCCGCGACTGGGCAACATCCTGGGAGGGCTCAGCGGTCCGGCCATCAAGCCGTTGGCTCTGCGCTGCGTCTGGCAGGTGGCGCAGAAGGTGGAAATCCCGATCATCGGCATCGGCGGCATCGCGACGCTCGACGACGTGATGGAGTTCCTCGTGGCCGGTGCATCAGCCGTCCAGATTGGCACCGCCAGTTTCTACGATCCAACGGTCACCAGCCGCTTGAAGGTGGAACTCCCCGCCGCGCTCAAAGAACTCGGAGCAGGCGGCGTGGCCGAGGTTGTGGGAACGGCTCAGCCGAATTGCACGCCGCGTTGTAACTGACAAATGCTCAGCCGTAAGCGATCGTTCCATCCGGCGAAAACGACACGAAACGCTCTTGCCATTCGATGGGACGAAACGGAACGGGCGATGGAGAAAGCCAGCGCTCCGCGAGGTTCATTTTCGTGAGCTGGCGGTAACCGATGTAGCTGGTTGTGAGCCGGGGGTTGATCTCAACGACGACGCACTGGCCGTTCGGCTGGATCAGCAGATCGATGCCCACGTAGCCTCGCAGTCCCGGAAACACGTTGCGCAGTTTGTCGAGCATTGCTGAGATGTGCTCGACGCTGGGCGCCACGCCGATCTGATGAGGCATCGCCGGAACGAAACCGCCCAGATACCGAAGATCGCTCGAAAGTCGCTGAAACGCCACCGGAAATATGTCGCTTGGACGGCCATTGTCATCAAAGTGCACCGCGACCGAGGCGGGATTGCCGGGTGTGCAGGGCTGTATGATCATCTCTGGCGTGACGCCGATTGAGTTCAAGTTGCGGATGTCGGTTATCACGCGAATCCCTTCGGACCCGCAGCCGTAGCGTGGCTTGACGACCCACCCGGTGGGTGATGCCTTCACGGCGTCGGGGCGAAAGTCACTCAACGACATCGTGCGAATCGTGGGAATGTTCGCCGATGTCAGCCGGTGAAACGTTTCCCATTTGTCGCCAGCCGCTTCGATCGCTTCCGGCGCGCAGTTCAGAACCCGCGCCCCCGAGCCAATCGCTTCCTCGCAGAGGGTTTTCAGAATGCCGTCGGTTTCCGGGGCGATGATGTAGACGAAGTCTGCTTCCATCAGGGCGCTCCGCCAGGCGCGAACAGCATTTGCCGGCGAGGTCGTTTCGAGCACTTTTACTGACCCCACCGGAGGCACGCCCGATTGTACGTGCCGTATCGACGTGACGTGGACATCCTGCATCCGGCTGGCATCCTCCAGCAGGGCGAGCAGCATGGCCCGTCCTTCTCGCAGCATGGATGCAGAAACGTCCCGCATTCGGACGAAGCCCGCATACAGATACTCGATGATTACGAGTCGGCGGGGCGTCATTGGCGATCGCTATTTCTTCGGGCGAAACGCCTGAATTCGCTCCGGCCGCGTCTCCAGATACGGGCCGCCGATCAGATCGATGCAATACGGCACCGCGGAAAAGACCGCATCGAGACATTCACGGATCGCCTTTGGCTGACCGGGGAGATTGATGACGAGCGACTGCCCGCGAATACCCGCCGTCTGCCGCGACAGGATCGCCGTCGGCACCTTCTCCAGCGACACCTTGCGCATCAGTTCGCCGAAACCGGGGAGCAGCTTGGTGCAGACGGCTTCCGTGGCCTCGGTGGTCACATCTCGTAAAGCCGGCCCGGTGCCTCCGGTTGTGACGACCAGACAGCATCGCTCGACATCGCAGAGCTCGATGAGCGCGGCCTCGATGACAGCCTGTTCGTCGGGGATGACGCGCGTCACGGCGGTGTGCGCGGTCAGCAGCACTTCGTTCAGGTACTCGACGATTGCCGGCCCGCCCCGGTCTTCGTATTCGCCGCGGCTAGCGCGGTCGGAAACAGTCACTATGCCGATTGGCACGGGTTGCATCGCCTACCGGTCCCGTCGTTCGTCTTCGGCCATCGCTTCGTTGATGTCCCGCCAATGGCTCAGTGTGAGTTCGATCTCCTCGGCACCCTGAAACCCTTTCCGCACAGAGAGCGTGACGATGTCCCCGGGATCGTAGAGCGACAATTCGTCGATCAATTCGTTGAAGCTGCGCACACGAACCGAATCGATCGCCAGGATTTCGTCACCTTGCCGCAATCCGGCGAGTTCCGCCGCCCCTCCCGGAGTCGGTTCCTGAATGATGCACGGCTCGAACGCGGCACACTTGATGCCCAGACAGGCCGGACCGCGCTCCACGACAGTTGCACCCGGCAAGGACGCCACCAGCGGTTGCACGTCGAAGAGCGACAGCTCGTTGCCGCGAATCTGATAGATCACGAGTCCCTGCAGGTGGCTCAGCCGCTTGAGCAGATCGAGACCCTCAACGCCTCCCGACCATTCGGGATAGAGCCAGATTGTCTGCGGCCTCAGGATCGGTTCCGTCAGTTGCCGATCGGGACGCAGGTTCTGAACAAGATCTTCCATGAAGAAGTCCTCATCGGGACGCACGTCGCCCCCCAGGGCGCGAATGCGTTCGATGACTCGCTCTTCACGCAGCGTGCCGTGACGATCGAGGACGATCGTGGCCTGTTCGCCCGCAGTGCCGCCGCCTTCCTGAAAGTCCTGCAATGCCTCATCGGCTTCATCCGATAAGGCGAGATCGTCGCTCACCAGCAGACGTTCCAGAATACGGACGCCGCGCAGTGTCCCCTCGGGGCCAAGTTGCTCTCTCGATGCCAGCAGTGCGGTGATGGCTGCCGACTCGTAAGTGACCAGTTCCGCTTCGGCCTCGTTCCGCAACCGGTATTGCCGATGGTCGAGTTGATCGATGAGGTCGCTCAGCCGGGAGTATGCCGGTGGATCGCTCAATGACCGAGGAGGCAGAAAATCATCAGCCCGAAGGTCACATGCTGCCGGGGCGCATATCGCGACGGCAAGCGCCGCGATGCGAAGCCGCATTGCAGACCTCCCGTTTCGTGATGTGTCCTGCCGCGAGTGCATCTTTGAAAGTACCCTTCCGCCCCCGACTGCCGAGCGTCACGACAGTGTACCAGACTTCAAAACCCCATCCGCCAGCGTCGCCTTAATATTTATCGGCGAATTCCCGTCTGCATCATCGTACAAGATCAAATCGGCGCGGGAACCCGGTTTCAGCTCCACGATGTCGAAACCGAGCAATTCCGCGGGATTCTGGCTGGCCAGTCGCATCGCGTCGGCTGCGGAAATACCCGTGATCGCGATCATTTGGTTCACGCAACGGTCCGTCAGGCTGCCCGAACCGGCCAGATACTGACGCTGCCCGGCCACCACGATCCTGCTGTCCGGGAGAACCTCGCACTTTCCGCCTGCCACGTCGTAAATCCCCGGCGGCGAACCGGCCAGTCCGGAGGCATCACAGGTGATGATGGTTCTCGCCGGCCCTTTCGCATAGTAGATCGACCGCACGACGCTTGCCGGCAGATGGTGGCCGTCGGTGATGATGCTCGCCCAGAGTCTGCGTTCGCCCAACTGATCCCAGATGTAGTTGGGATGCCGGGGGAGAGTGCCGTGAGCGCCGTTCCCCAGATGCGTGCTAAGCGTCGCACCCGCATCAACGACCTGCCGGATCTGCTCGCTGTTCGCGCCGGTGTGGCCGATCGCGACTACGGTTCCTTGCCTCGTGACTGCCCGTGTGAACTCGGCCGCTCCCGGCGACTCCGGGGCCAGCGTCACCAGCCGAATGCGGTTGCCGGAGGCGCGCTGCAGTCTTTCAAACTCGACAAGATCGCACGGCCTGACATGGCAGGCCGCGTGTGCCCCGCGCGGGCCGTCTTCCGGCGAGATGTATGGACCTTCGAGATGGCATCCCGCCACCATGCGGTTGGCCCAATCCTCCTGTCTGCACGCCTCGTCGATCACTCGAAATCCGTGTTCGAGGGCCTCACTGGAATTGGTGATGAGCGTCGGGCACAGTCTCGTCACGCCGTGCTCGAAGTAGGCATGGAGAGCCGCGAGCGCTCGATCGACGGTGAGCTGTTCATCACTGAACCATGTCCCGCCGTAACCGTTGATCTGCAGATCGAAGAGCGCGGGGGCGACAAACGGCAACGGGACATCATCGGCTGCCGCAGCGGGATCAACTGCTGCGATCACACCCGCTGCGATCTTGATGCGGACCGCTTGCAAGGTATCGAACCGTCGCGCGCAAAACTCCATCGGCATCATTCTCCCGGTGAACGGAGTCCAGCCTTTAGGCTGCCGTACAGGCTAAAGCCTGGACTCCACGCCAGTCTACTCGACTTGGGAACTGCGTTGAATCGCCTTCCGCGTGACGACGAGATTGTCGCGATGAATGATCTCTCCATACGGAAGCCCGCCCAGGATCTGCATCATCTCCTCGGAACGCTTCCCCGCGACCTTCAGCACATCATCACTGTTGAAGTTCGGCAGACCGCGCGCGATCTCATCGCCCTGGGCGCTCACGACCGACACGACTTCCCCTTTCGAGAACTCGCCTTCAACTTTCGTGACGCCGATGGCCAGCAGCGATCGGCCCTGATCGGCAATGGCCCGCCGCGCGCCGTCGTCGATCGAGAGTTTTCCCCTGGGAGTGACCGTAAACCCGATCCAGCGTTTCCACGCCGGCACTGACGCCCCTTGAGCAAGAAACAACGTCCCCACTTCCTCGCCGGCAACGATCTGGTCGAGAATCGTCGGATCGGTCCCGTTCGCGATGACGACACATTCGCCGACGGCAGTCGCCTTGTGCACAGCCTCCAGCTTCGACCGCATGCCCCCCATGCCGCGCCGGCTCTTTGTCGCCGCCACATTGCCGAGCAGCGCATCGTCCCAGTGCGGGACCGTGTGAATGACCTTCGACTTCGGATCCGCCGGATCGCCGTCGAAAAGTCCATCCACCACCGACAGGATGACCAGCAGCGACGGCTCGACGAGACTCGTCACCATCGCGGCCAACTGATCGTTGTCGCCGAAACGGATCTCTGCCACGCTGACGGTGTCGTTTTCGTTGACGATCGGCACCACGCCATACTCGAACAGCGTGTTGAGCGTGTTCCGCACGTTTAGGTACCGCGCGCGGCTCTTGAAGTCATTCAGCGTGAGCAGTATCTGGGCGGCATGCCGGCCATGCTTCTTGATCGCGGCGTCGTACACGCCGATCAGGTGCGCCTGGCCCGTGGCGGCCGCTGCCTGCAAGTGGGGCAGATCGTCGGGACGCTTCGAGAGCCCCAGCAGTCCGATACCGGCGGCGACCGCTCCGCTGGAAACGACGACGACCCGGCGGCCGCCGTCCATGATCCGCAGAATCTGCTCGGCGAGTTTGGCCACGCGGTCGGTGTCGAGGCGGTCGTCTTCGCGCGACAGGACGTTCGTCCCGATCTTGATGACGATCGTCTTCGCCGACCCGACCACTTCCTGACGCAGCAGACTGGGCATGTTGTTCACGACTCCCTGCTGCCTGCTCCCGCTTGTCACATCGACAAGTAACCATTCTTCAGCAGGTAGGCCACGACTTCGTCGGCCAGTTCATCGATCCCCTTGGAGTTCGAATCGAGCACGAGTTCGGGCTTCTCGGGAGCTTCGTAGGGGTCGCTGATGCCGGTAAAGTTCTTGATCTCGCCGGCCCGCGCCTTCTTGTAGAGTCCCTTGGGGTCGCGTGCCTCGCAGGTCTCGAGCGATGCGTTCACGAAGACTTCCAGGAACTCGCCGGCCGGCATGAGTGCACGCGCGTTGTCGCGGTCGGCGCGATACGGAGAGATGAAGGCGGTCAACGTGATCAGACCCGCATCCACGAACAGCTTGGCGACCTCGCCGATGCGGCGGATGTTCTCGGCACGGTCTTCGGCCGAGAAGCCGAGGTTCTTGTTCAGCCCCATGCGAATGTTGTCGCCGTCGAGCAGGTAGGTGTGCTTGCCGAGCGAATGGAGCTTGTGGTCGACGGTGTTGGCGATCGTGCTCTTGCCCGATGCGCTCAGCCCGGTGAACCACAGGATGCAGCCCTTGTGGCCCATGAGTTGCTTGCGATCGGCCGACGAAACGCGATGGTCGTGCCAGGTGACGTTGGTAGCCTTTTGTTCTGCCATGATCTGAAGTTCCGTCGATTCAAAGAGCCGTGTGATTACCCAATCCAGCGTTGGAGCGCGGGGATCCTAGAGAAACGGGGAAGGCATGGGAAGCGATTTCCACGCTCACCCCAGGATCTCGCGCTTCTGCGCCACGTAGTCCCAGTTGACTTGGATTCAGGAATCGCTGGCTGCCGCCGCTCCGGAGCCTGCGATGGTTATGCAGTTCATTACTCACGTTGGCGTATCAACATCATCCCAGCTCTTGGGGCAAAGAAAGTTGACTATCCAATTGAGTACGTTATGTCGCTCTTCGACGACACCGACTGCTGCAGACAATGTGACAGCGATGCATTCGGGATCCTCTGACCAATCGAGTTCTTCCGGAATCACGCCACCTTGGCGCACCTGGGCATCCCGAATTGCCCAGTGGATTCGCATTGTCAGGTCTTGTGCGTCAAGAATCTCACTTGCGGGCCTGAGTTTTGCATCACTGATAAAGCTTGGGTCATCCTCGTGTTCGGCGAGTATCCCGGCCAGCTTCTCAACATTACACATTCCGTTTGGCCAGTCGAGTTCTTCTATGTAGCCCAAAGCTCACATCAAAACCCAAAGTGCTTCGAGGCGCAAAACAAGTGCCTGGCTTTCTTCGGGTGAGGGATTCTCCTGATCCAAGAATCGCCTTTCGTTCTCGCTGACATACTCCCACAGATCGAGATTGTCGATAATCGCGCGAGCTTCATCTTGCGGAATCCCTTCTGCATGTAGCTCGACGGCCCACAGTACGAGTGTGCGTCGAGCGACATCTTGTGGTGTCTGCAGCACGGCTTGGCCTTCATCATCGACGAACAAGGGCCCGTGATAGACCGGTACATGGCGTGTCCGCAATTGGGCAAAGGACCGTTGTGCCCGTGCCTTTTGGTCTTCGTTTGCATGAGTCCAAGAGGAAGTTTCAAAACCATTTTAACAGCAGCATGAGGCAGGCCAGGTGGAAGAAGCCTTCGAAGAGATGGGGGTAGTATTCCCAACGGGTGACGAGGCGGCGGTTGTTCTTCAGCCAGGAGAGGGTGCGTTCGATCGTCCA
>JANNSB010000413.1:0-14079 GCA_031402175.1 Planctomycetaceae bacterium | reverse complement strand
CCGGGTTGAGCACCAGAGTGAATTCGGGTTCCGGCACGCTCCAGTTGCTGTCGTAGCGCACGCGCACCGGCTGCCCCGGACCGGAGACCCGCGATGCACCACCCTTGGAGAACAGTTCGGGCCGGGGAGCCGAATAGACCCGGTCGTAGTGCGACGCGCCGGTTTCGGATTCTTCCATCCGCGCGATCTGACTGCGTTTGTAAGTGACGCCCGCGGCCCAGACTTCCTGCCGGTCGATTGGCGCGAGGAACTGCACTTCATCGGCCTTGATGGGGCGGGCCTTGGGATCGATCAGGAACCCCGCCATGCCCGCCGGTTCGGGAGCATGCAGGATGTCGGCCAGATTACGACAGTCTCCCACTTGAGTCAGGTCCAGCAATCGGATCGAACCGCCGTCATCGACGGCCACTCGCCGGGAGCCGTCGGCCAGTTTGATTTTGCAGAGTCTCATGAGAGGAGTTCCTGGTGCCGGTCAACAGATCGTGGGCATCGATGCCTTACCGAGGTTTGAACGAACGGAGCGCTTCCAATAATCGCGACATATCGTCTGTCAGCGGAGCTTCGAACAGCATCCGCCGTTCGCTGAGGGGATGAGTGATCTCCAGCCGAAAGGCGTGCAGTGCCTGCCGATCGATCAATACGTCGGCCGCGCCTGGATCATCGGGTTTACCGGAGATTTCTCCGACTGTCAGTCGGTCGTGCCCCGCGTAGAGGGCATCGGCTACGATCGGATATCCGATATGCCGCATGTGCACCCGCAACTGATGCGTCCGCCCGGTCTTCGGCAAGAGCCGCACATAACTGAAGCCCTCAAAGCGTTCGAGTACTTCGTACGTCGTGACGGATTCTCTCGCGTTCTCTTCTTCAGCACACACGATCATCTTCTGTCGGTGCTTGGGATGCGGTTTGAGGAATGTGCGAATGATGTCGCCGTCATTCGCCACGACTCCGCGGACGATGGCTCGATATTCCTTCGTCACCTCACGGCGTTCGAACTGGCCGCTGAGGCGATTGTGAATCACGTTGCTCTTGGCCGCGATAATCACGCCGGTCGTGTCGCGATCGAGGCGGTGCACGATGCCGGGACGCAGGCTTCCCGCCACGTCGCTGAGCTGATCAAAATGAAACTGCAGTCCGGCCGCGAGCGTTCCCGTGAAGTTCGACTTGCCGGGATGCGTGACCAGGTCGGCCTGCTTGTTGATGACGATGATCGCCTCGTCCTCGAAGAGCACCTGCAGCGGAATGTCTTCGGGTTGCAGCGTCTGATCGGGAAGCGCGGGCAGGGCCACTTGCACACGGTCGTTCACTCGCAGTCTTCGCGAAGCCTTCACGGCCACGCCGTTCACCAGCACGGTTCCCTCTGCCAGCGCGCATTGAAAGAGCGATCGGCTGTAATTGGGGTAGAGCCGTGACAAGTAATAATCGACTCGCCAGCCGTGCGCACGATCTTCGACAGTGTGCGACCGCGGCCCCTGCTCCAGCGATTCGTTGGAAACTGGTTCGTTGCCAGACGATCCGTCCCCGGCGGCAGCTTCATCCGCCCCATTGGCATCATCGGGGGATGAATCGGAAGTGGGCACGGCACGCAAGGAGGCACACACTCTGCTGAGGGAGGCAACCACGGAGGGACCAGCCGGCAACTGGGGAAGGAAACATCAGGCGGGGACGCTCCCGGAAGTGTACACAATGCCGGGACGGCAAGTGAGTGACTGTCGCCTTTCGCTCCGCGAAAGGCGCGTAGCCGCGTCTGTCCCCAGACGCGGGGACCAAAGGAGGCGACGCGGCCCCTGTTGTGATTCAACGACCAAAGAACGTCCACCCGCGTCGCCCCGTGTCTGGGGACAGACACGGCTACAAAGACTGCCAGCTTCTCCGCGAAAGTCGCGTTGAAACGTGAACGGGCGCGACGTTCCAAACGAAATACTCATTCACAGCACAACATTATTCCGCCGCTACTTTCGCGGAGCGAAAGGCGACTGAACTGCCTTCAGCACCGATTCCCACAATCCTTCCCAAGTAAAAGTCTCCGCAACGGTGGCGATCGGCAGGCCGCATTCGTGCGCGGCGTCGGCGGTGACCGGACTGATCGCGGCCAGGCGCGTCGATTGGCCGAGTTGTGGCCGGACCGCATCGGGTAACAGTGCCGACAGTCGGCGGGCGATCGCGGGACTGCTCAGGAGAATCCAGTCGAGCTGACCTGCTTCGAGCAGTTCGATGGCTTGATC
Organism: Planctomycetaceae bacterium; assembly: GCA_031402175.1. Classification (GTDB taxonomy): domain Bacteria; phylum Planctomycetota; class Planctomycetia; order Planctomycetales; family Planctomycetaceae; genus JANNSB01. Next base: position 11,854 of record JANNSB010000413.1, on the reverse strand, counting down.
GGGGAGTGACTCGGCATCGCAATGCCGATACGCGACGACCGTTTCAATCTGCGCCTCCGCCGCGGTGAGCGATTCGATCAGCACATCCCGCCCCCGGCTGGCCCGGGGCCATAGCACTCGCTGGCCCTTCACATGCGGTGTCATCGCGCTCGCCAGGTCTTCCGAGCGGTAGCTCTCAGGTACAAGATCAGCACGCAGACGGTATTCATGCAGCGCTTCGGCTGTCGCGGGACCGATCGCCGCCAGCTTGAGACGCGAGACGACGCGGCTGTCGAGTCCGATCTCCCAGATGCGATCGAACAACGCGCGAACGCCGTTGACGCTCGTGAAGACGAGCCAATCGAATTCATTCAGTCTCGCGATCGCGGCATCCAGTAAACCCGGATCATCCGGTGGCTTGATCTCAATCAGCGGCATCAGCACGGGCTGCGCGCCGAGATCGAGGCAGCGCTCAATTTCGTTCCCCGCCTGTTTCAGCGGCCGCGTGATGCCGATCCGCTGTCCGAACAACGGGCACTGCTCGAACCAGGCGATGTGCTCCCGCTGGCTGATGCACTCGCCGACGATGATCAATGATGGGGGTTTGAGACCTGCCGCCTGTACCTGTGTGGCAATCCCGTCGAGCGTCCCAGTCAACGTGCGTTGCGCCGGGAGCGTGGCCTTGCAAATGACCGCGGCAGGCGTGTCTCCGGGCATGCCGTGCTCGATCAGCGACTTGGCGATTTCCGGCAGCCTGTCGAGGCCCATGTAGAAGACAAGCGTGCCGGGGAAGCGAGCCAGCGATTCGTAGTCGAGCCGCGATGATGGTTTGACCGGATCCTCGTGGCCCGTCACGAATGCGACGGCGGATGACAACTCGCGATGTGTAAACGAAATCCCCGCGTAGGCCCCCGCGGCGACCGCAGCCGTCACGCCGGGCACGACCTCGAATGGAATTCCCGCCTCGGCCAGGGCAGCTGCCTCTTCGCTGCCGCGACCAAACACGAACGGGTCGCCCCCCTTGAGCCGCACGACCGTCTTCCCTTCGCGAGCGGTGGCGATCAGTCGGCGATTGATCTCCTCCTGATCCAGCCTGCGGCCATCGACCCCCGCGGCCCGGCTGGTTCGCTCCGCGGCCGCAGACGTTTCGCGCAGCAGCAGCGGGTTGACGAGGCCGTCATAGAGGACGAGGTCGGCCTGCCGCAGGCACCACAGACCGCGCACGGTGAGCAATCGCGGATCCCCCGGACCCGCTCCCACCAGAAACACCCGTCCAACCTGCTTGTTGACCGACATGCGGCCAGTTTAGCAGGGAGCAGCGAGCGACGAGCAGGGAGAAAGCTCGCGTCACCGTTCTCCAGGCAGGTTCGTCCGCCGGTCGGGCATGAATCCCGCAAGCGTCAAATCACGCAGATTCCGGCCAGCGCCCGCTCAATCAGCATGAGCAATAGAATCGGCAATTGCTCTTTGCCGGGCATGGGGTAGATTATGGATGAGCCGATCGCGACGCGGTCGGCCGTCGCGACAGCCTTCTCCCCTGGCGTAATGTCGGTCGACCACTTCAAACGCTGGAAACTCGAATTGGACCTGCGCCGCGAGGTGCCGGCGCCGGTGCTGCCGTCGGGCTTTGCGTGGGTCGCGTGGTCGCCTTCGCTGTGCCGGGCGCACGCCTGGGTGAAGTACCAGAGTTTTCTCGACGAGATGGATGCCGAGGTCTTTCTCTCGCTGTCGACGCTGTCGGGCTGCAGACAACTGATGCACGACATCGCGATGCATCCGGGATTCGTGGCGCCGGCGACTTGGCTGATTCGCTTCGAGGGGAACGACGTGCGCGGCCCCATCGCGGTCGCCACGGTCCAGGGGATCGAAATCGAAGGTCGCCGCGGGTCGATTCAGAACGTCGGCGTCCTGCACGAATTTCGCGGACTCGGACTCGGCAAGGCACTCATGCTGCAAGCCCTGCGCGGCTTTCAGTTGGCAGACTGCACGCGGGCATCGCTCGAAGTGACCGCCCGCAACTGGCCCGCCGTCGAACTCTACCGCTCGCTCGGCTTCCGCCTCATCCGCACGACCTACCGTGCCGTACCGGCGCGCAAGCCGAAGCTGCAGTCGGCGACGGCGTAACTGATGAGCAGCTGACGACGCAGAAGCCGAGACTGGAGCATGGCAGAGTTGCCGACTCCAAACGCGTGGGGGAGCAGTCACCAATCGGCGCATTGCGCGGCGTGATGTCAAAACAATGACGCGTCAGTCTTCGCTCCAGCGCTGCGTGAGCGAAACGTCGATGCCGAGATGATCGCAGATGCGCTGTACGACCGAGTCGATCAGGTCGAGGACGCCGCTCGGATGGTGGTACCACGCGGGCATCGCGGGGAGCACGATGCCACCGGCCTGGGTCAGTCGCCGCATGTTCTCGATGTGAATCAGCGACAATGGCGTTTCGCGGGGCATGACGATCAACGGCCGGCGCTCCTTCAAATGGACATCGGCAGCCCGCTGAATGAGATTGGTCGACATCCCTTGAGCCACGGCTGCGAGCGTGCCCATCGAACAGGGGCAGATGACCATCCCAGTGGTGCGAAACGAGCCGCTGGCAATACCGGCCGAGAAGTCCTGGTAGTGGTGATACTTCGCCCGAGAGAGTTCGATGTCGCTGAATGGCGTCATCAGGTCGGTGATCCACCCGGCCCGCGGCCTCGCGCTTTCGGCCGTCGGATCACTCAACTGTCGCCAGTCGAACGCATTCACGTCGACGGCAAGTCCCAATTCCTGCACGAGGACGGCGGCCCCAGACGGGCTGATCGTCAGGTGCACTTCGCAACCAGCCGAGAGCAGCGTCTGGAGCAGCCGAATTGCGATCGGCGAGCCGCTGGCGCCAGTGACTGCGAATGCGATTCGAGGTGTACCGTCGTTGTTTTTTTGCCAGCCCATTTGACCGTTGTCCTTGCCGTTACTTGTGTTGTGACGCACGCGGCCCTGTGTTTACCCAGATAATACGACTGGCACGATCGGGATTTCCGCAGTTTTCAGCCCGACTAATTCGGAAATGCGCAAAAGTCGCGCGCGCTTGGTCGGATCAAAGGCGATTGTCTCATCGGCGGGCCGTCGGTTCGCCTGACTTAAACAAACCGTCCAATCCGAATGCAGACATGATAGACAAATCTCAAGCGGTGTCCCGCGTTTCGCTCATCGTATTTGCCCTGGCGGCCTGTTGCACGGCGACCGCGCAGGCCGACGCGCCGATCTTTACGGAATCCTCGTACAGCTTCGAGGTGTCGCTCGACCAGCAGAGTTCGTACGTCGGCACGGTGCAGGCGTACGACCCGGAGTGGGACGATTTCGACTACATCCTGCACGATTCATCGGGAATGTTCTCGATCAATCCGTTCCACGGTTACATCAATGCGAACATCGGGGCGTTGGACGTCGGCACGTACACGATGACGGTCGAGGCGGTGGACTGCTTCGACGAATCGTCGTTTGTCGACATCGAAGTGGAAGTCGAGCTCGGGCCGCCGCCGGTGATCGTGAACGCCACCGTCTACAACTACGGAGGGGGAATGATCGTGGTGGGCGGCACGGTCGACAGCAGCACCCCCACCGGGACGGTGCAATTCGGCGGGATACTGAGCGGCAAGAGCACGACGTACAACTCCGTGGGATCGTTCATGCTGATGACGTCGGTCTTCGGATCAGGCACCGCTTCCATCCAGGCGACCGATGCGGATGGACAAGTATCGGACGTCGTCTACCGCAACGTTCACCCATAACGAGACACGGTCAGAATCGAGGAGAATCTCATGGCGGAGAATAACACCGAGTGCAGAAGAGTAAGGCGAGTCATGCGCGCGTTGCAGCGCGAAACACGCAGGGAAGCGATTGATTGGCTGGAGGATTCCGGCTCGAAGAGTTTCCATGCTCCCATCGCCGACACGATCGTCGGCAGATCACCCTCAACGCGATTGAGGATCCCACGCCATGATTGCTGATGCCAGGACGCTGCTCTGCACGCCTTCGAGATCGCGCCCCAGCGCTGGAGACAGTTTCCATTCGTTCGACGATTCCGACGAGGAATCGCGGATCTGGAATTGCCTGTTTCAGAGTTCGTTCACGATCCAGCGGGTACGTTTGAGGTTCCACAACTCGGCGGAAGCCGACGTGATGACGGTCAACTCGTTGGAACTGAGGCCGGACGGCTGGGTCGTGTCCGGCATCAGACTCGGATCAGGGCAAACCATCGAGCATCCCTTGCATCGCATCCGGGACGTGGAAGTCCTGGGAGAATCCTCGGTCGGCTCGGAGATCAATTCCGGCCTGCCGCCAATGGCGTGAATCAATTCGTCGCGACGAGCTTGTTCGAGGGGACTTCGGAGACGCCTTCCGGAGCAACCAGCCACCGGTTCAACGGAAGCGAATGCAACGAATTGCTGATGGGCTGCAGCACTCGGAATGACGGCAAGTCCATTTGCAATGGAACATCGGCACGTTCGCGCTGAAACTTCACGACTCCCTCCACATACTGCGTCAGCAGGGCCACCATTTCCTGGTCGTCGCAATGATGTGTAGCCTGTTCCAGGTAATCGAGGTAGGGGTAACGCGGTTCTGTCATCGTCTGGCATGCATCGTAGTAGGCCAACGCCATCCACGATTTCCCTTGTGACGGATCCATCGCGATCGATTGCAAAAATCCGAGATACGCGTCCTGGTCCTCGGCCAACCGCACCCTGCAATACGTCAGATTGTGATGAATGGCCGCTGTTTCATAGCCAGCGGCGAGCAAGGACTCTAGTTCGACTTTCGCCGCAAGCCAGTTCTCGTCCAGGCAATAGTAGTACGCCAGCAGCTCGCGGTCGGCGAGCGTGATCACATCATCGGGGATGGCTTCGAGGCGGACGATCTCCTGGTCGAGGTTGAGCACAGGGTCCGGGCGATTCAGCAGAATCGCTGCCGTCAGAATCGCGATGACCGCGCTTCCCCACGCGGCGACTTTGAGCCGGCGCGACCAACCGCCGCGCTTCGCCGTCACGGGTAGCGGCTTGGGATCCGGTTCCTTCGGCAGCACGCACGTTTCCAGCGCGCGGCGTACTTCGCCGATTGACTGCGGACGGCACGTCGGGTCCGCGGCCAGACAACTCTGCACGATGTCGCTGATCTCGCGCTGCACCGCGAGATTGCGCTCGTGCAGCGGAACGGGAGGCGTCGAGACGATCGACGCCAGTCGAGCGAGCATTCGGTCGCCGTCCTGCAGACCGTCCTCGATTGCAAAGGCAGGAACTCCGCCCAGCACATGATACAGCACCGCGCCGAGACCGAACACGTCAGCACGAACATCGATCTCCCGTGGCTCGTCCCGGTGCAGCGTCGCCTCGATCTGCTCGGGCGCCATGTAACCGACCGTGCCGCCCAGCACTCGCGCGCCGCTCGTGGTCGAGAACGCCAGATTGAAGTCGAGCAGCACGGGCGCGCCGTCCGACTTCAGCAGCACGTTCGAAGGCTTGAGGTCGCAGTGCAGCACGCTGTGATCGTGCGCATATTCCAGCGCCTCGCACAGTCGCATGGCCATCGTCGCCACGCCGCCGACAAACTCTGCCATCGATGGCGCTCCCCAACTGGGCAAGTCAGGCGTGGCGCGAGTGTGTCGGCCATGCCAGACCGACTCGATCAGATCGTGCAGCGTCCCTTCCCCGTGAAACGGCATCGCGATCGCGGTGAGGCCGCCTCCGGGGCCGTCGTCGCGCACGCTCAGGATCTGGCAGATGCCGGGATGATTCAACTTGCCGACGAGTTCGCATTCGTGGCCGGCGCGAGTCGTGAGCTTGAGAGCGACCGGCCGGTTTCCGACCTTTGATTCGTCGGCGAGATAAACCCGTGAGAATCCGCCTCGACCGATCAAGCGCCGAAGCTTCCAATCGAGAAACTGCGAATCGGGGACCGGCCATGCGGGCGACAGCCATTTGTCGAACTGCCCGGGGTCGCGCAGCACGGCCGAGTGGATGTTGATCTCGGCCCTCAACGACGACTCGATTCCCGGAAAGCGATCCACAAACTCGTTGACGTCGATCGCTTCCTGATTGTCGTACCGCCGGCAATACTCCTCGAAGGAGACCTTGATGACCGACCGCCGTGACATCTCCAGATCGGGATGAGCCGCCAGCACGTCCTCGGCGCAAAACTCCGCGCCGGTCGGGTACATCAGGATTACTTCCGAGGCAAGTTCGGAGAGCGCGTCATCGGTGATCTTCTGTTCGACCTTCATGCGGACTTCGACCCCGTGCCGGTGGCTTCGCGGGCGTACTGCGAGACGACGCGCCGGACGGAACTCGGGTGCAGCTTCAACTGCGTCCCAATCTCCTCAAATGTGGCTCCAGTGCGGCGCAATTCCAGAATGCGTCGATGCCGGTCCGACTTGCCGTGAAGTAACCGGCTGAACTCTTCCTGTTGACTGACGATCTGACTGGGCGTCGGGTCGTCCGCAGTCAGTTGTCCCACCAACTCGGAATCGAGACCCACATCGCGTCCCACATCGCGGCAGTCACGGCGTTGATCGCGATTGACGTCGGCCACCTTGTTGGCCGCCATCTTTTCGACATAGGCGCCGAGTTCAGCCAGCGTCGCGAACTTGTCGGGCTCCAACGGTCCCCGAAAAAACGACACCCAGACGGCTTGCGCGACATCTTCGGAGTCGAGCCGGCGTCGCATGCGCTGCGTCAACATCCTGCGGATGGACCTGAGAATGCGCGGCGAACATGTCTCCAGGAGGGACAGGACCGCGGAATGCGATCCCCCCTGTGCGCGGGTCAACATTTCATGAACGGACTCGTCCTTCACGCAATGGCCTGCTTCGCGAATACTGAGTGGGAATGTTGCAGGCGATTTTGATGGAAACCCGCCGAAAAATCAAAGCCGGATTATGTGAAGCCGCTCTCCACCAGCGATATTTCCACGGGAATTAACTCAATTCACAGGCTCCAATCGCTGTCGATATCGCTCGTAAAACCGGGTTTGCCGGCTCTCCGGCGGGTAAGGTTGCCCCGCCACGAACACCCCTTTGATCTGTGTCGTCTGGTGGAGGGGCGAGCCGTCGCTGATGACCAGATGGGCCACTTTGCCAGGCGTAATCGAGCCGTAACGGTCGGCCACGCCAAGGATTCGGGCGGCGTTGAGCGTAATCGCCCGCAGGGCCTGCCGAGCCGGCAAACCATACGCAACCGACATCGCGGCCTCGAACGACACGTTGCGGCTGTTCGAGGCGTCATCTGAACGGAAGCAGAACCGCACCCCGGCCTCGTGAAGGCGACCGGCGTTCGCGAAGGTGGCGTCGAACGGATCCCAGCTTTCCATCGGCTCGCGCATCGTCGGGCCAACGATGACGCAGATTTCGCGTTCGCTCAGTTCTTCCGCGAGCTTCCAGGCATCGGTGCCGCCGGTGATGACGATCTTCAAGTCTTCCTCCTGAGCAAAGTTCACCGCGCTGGCGATGTCCTCCTGCGTATGCGCTTCGACGAACACTCGCAGTTCGCCGTTCACATAGGGTCGCATCTCTTCGTAACGCGGATCGAGAATGACCGGCGTGCCTCCCTCGGAGTCAGCCAGCCGAGCGGCATCGTAGCGCCGCGACTCTGCGAGGAACTCCTTGAGTGACTCCTCCTGCTCGCTGCCGCGCTGCCAGTTGAGCGACAGGCCGGCTTCCTCCTGGACAATCATCTCCGGAGACGTCCAGCCCGCGGTCTGCATGAGTGAGCATTGTCCCGCGATCACGCCGCCGGATGGCCTCAACAGCGCCATCGTCACGCCGCCGGCGCGGGCGACGGGGATAAGTTCGGAATCGACATTCACCGCCGTCCCCGCGCGGACATCGGGTTGGAACTGACCCCCTTCCGAGTAGTCATGTGTCTTGTTCACCTGCTCGATCTCGGTGATGCCGAGCGTCGTGCCGGCGTCGATGAGTCCCGGATAGACGTGCATGCCGGCGGCATCAATCACCTCGTAACCATCGGGAACATCCAGGTCGGCTCCGACGGCTTCAATGAGTCCGTCCTTGACGAGAATCACTCCGTCGCGAATGTTGCGCGCATCGACTCGATGCACGGTGGCGCCGACGATGGCATAGGTCGATGATGTCGGTTCCGGCAGTTCGAGTTGTCGTTCGCGGACCTCGGACGGAGCGAGCTCGAACTCCGGCGGAGTCTGCGAACGCTCTCGGCCTGCGGCAGTCATGGCCGTCGGCTGATGAGCGCGATTGAAGTAGACCTCGCCATCGATGATGGTCAGTTCGCACCGCGAAAACGGGCTGAGCGGATTGCCGTTGAAGATCGCCAGGTCGCCGTCCTTGCCGATCTCGATGCTGCCGATGCGGTCGTCCAATCCCAATTCGCGGGCCGGGTTGATCGTGACCATCGAGAGCGCGTCATCGACCGGCATGTTGCCGTAGCGGAGCGACTTGGCGGCTTCGAGATTCATGTGCCGCATCAGTTCGGCATCATCGCTCTTCACCACAGTGTTAATGCCCGCATCGTTGAGCAGCGTCGTGTTGTAGGGCGTCGCATCATACGCCTCGACCTTGTAGGCCCACCAGTCGGCGAACGTGCTGCAACTGGCTCCGTGCTCCAGAATCTCAGGAGCGATCTTGTACCCTTCAAGCACATGTTGCAGGGATTGAATCCGCACCCCCAGGCTGTCGGCTGTCCGCAGGAGCATGAGGATTTCATCGGCCCGGTAGCAGTGGCAGTGAATGAACGCCTCCTGATTGATGATATCCATCAACGTTTCGAGCCGCAGATCGCGTCGCGGCGGCAAAACCGGCAGCGCCCCCTCGGCCAGTTCCTCGCTGTCGCGCCGATACTCCTGCCAGCGGCGGCGATAGTCGAGGGCTTCGAAGAACGCTCGCTGCAACGTGGCCTCGACACCCATCCGCGTGGCGGGGAAGCGGCCTGATTCGTGCTTCACGTTCTCGCCCAATGCGAACTTCACCCCTTGTGCCGCGTCCCACAAAACGTGCTCCGCGGGTGTGAGACCGTACCGCAGCTTCACAACCGCATCCTGTCCGCCGATGACGTTGGCCGACCCATGCAGCAAGCGTGCCGTGGTGAGGCCGCCGGCCAGGGCGCGGTACTCGGCGGGATCGTTGCTGGTGACGACATCACGAATGCCGACCTCGCAGACGATCGACTGCGAGTATTCGTTAACGCCGCCGGCAATCATGATGTGGCTGTGCGTGTCGATCATGCCGGGCATCACGAACCAATTGCCCGCGTCAATCTCGAGCATGCCTTCATCCGGTGACAAGTCGGGGCCAAGCTCGGCGATCTTGCCGTCGCGAATGAGAATGCAGACGTTGTCGAGCGTCTCGCCTGTTCCGGTCCAGACGGTGCCCGCCCGAATGAAGACGTTGCCCCCCGTGATCAGTCCGCGATCGAGACGATCACTGTCGAGTTCCGTCGGAAGATCGGCAGCGATCGCGGCCGCTGTCGCCTCGTCGGTCGCACTCTCGTCCTCTGCAGCATCATCTTCGAGAGTGAGCGTCACCGGATTGTCGTCTTCTGCAGCATTGTCGGCTTCGAGTTCGCTCGTGCGGACAGCGCGCCAGGGCACGCTGCCGCTGAAGGGGGAATGCATCACGCCCGATAGGATCGATTCCCCTTCTTCGTCGGCGAGCGTGCCTTCCAGGTCGAACTTCAAAGTGTCATCGCCAGCGCCGATGCGAACCTGGAAGCGAATGGTCGCCCCGTTGATCACGACGTCGGCCACCGTCCCATCGCCCGAATCGCTGCTGAACGAGCCGGTGAGACTGTCCCCTTCCGCAGACAGTTCGATCGTGGCCGTTGCCATAGGATCCATATCGGGTGAGAACGTGATGTTCCATGTGCCTGCGAAGTCCGCGGCCGGCGTAGCGGGTTCTTCGTCCGTGGCTTCTTCGGCGGGTTCATCGTCCGTGACCGGTTCGGCATCATTGTTGAATTCGAATACACGACCGTCGACGATGGTGAAACGAGTGACGCTGCGTTCATCTTCGAACGGCCCCGTCAGCACGACGAGATGCGCGAGCTTGCCGGGCTGCACCGCACCGAGGCGATCGCCCAGCCCCAGCAGATCGGCAGGTGCGCGAGTCAATCCCGCTAACGCGACATCGACCGGCAGACCTTCTGTAATCAGCACCCGCACCTGCTTAAGCAGGTTCTGAGGCTGATCCATCCCGTTGGAAGCGAAAGCAAACGGAACCCCCGCCTCGTGCAGAGTATTGGCGTTGCCGACCCGCTGCTGCCATTCATCCAGTTCCTCCTGCTGCACGCGGACCGGATCGTTGAAGTCGGTGTCGATCGGCTCCGGTTCGTCTTCGTCTGATTCTTCCTCATCGTCCGAGTCCTCGGCATCATCCTCTTCGTCTTCAGCGGGTTCCGGTTCTTCGTCGGCGTCATCAGCCTCCGGCAAGTCGATGTCGGGTTTGCCGCCGAAGCCCAGTTCCAGAAACACCGGCACTTCGAGGGCCGCCAGCCGATCGACGACGCGCCACGCCTCTTGCCCGCCGAGCACGACTGCGTCGAGGTTATGCTCCTCGCAGCAATCGAGCACGCGGTGAATGCCGTCTCGTGCATCAGTCCCCAGCAGCACCTGCTGATCGCGATGCAGCATGGGAAGCATGGCGTCGAGAACGTCGTCCGTCGCCGGGCGCTGTACATCGGGGGCGTTCAGGTCGTAGAGCCGGCGATGCTCCTCGCAATAGAGCGCATCGATCGCCCGCTGACGAAAGTGGGCCACGGCTCCCATGATCGTAACGGGATAGATTTCGCCTCCGCCGCCTTCGGGCGGGGCCAACTGCAGGAACTGGAACAGCCGCTCCCTCAGTCGCGTTTCGCGGTCGGGCCGACCCGACAGAATCACGATCCCCGACTGACCGCCGAGAATGGGGGCCGACCGCACCACATGCACAACGGTCACCCCTTCGCGGCGATAGTTCTCCTGCTGCTCTTCGCTGAAATTGAGATGATCGAGCACGTCGACATGCGGCCAGAGACCTTTGTGCTGATCGGGCGAATTCTCGGCCAATGCATACCGCTCGAAATCGATCTCGCGGCCGGCGGGTGGCGCGGGGACGCCGTCTTCGTTGATGAGATGCGTCGCCCCGGCATCGATGAACCCGGCATAGATGACCAGCCCCTCGGCCTCGATGATCCTCGCGCCGGCGGGAACTTCGACGTCAGTTCCGACGGCCTGAATCAACCCGCCGCGAATGAGCACGGTGCCCGCTTCGATGACTTCGCCCGGCTGCGTGTGAATCGTCGCCCCGGTGATCGCGACATACTCGTTCTCGAACCCAGCGACGAGATCGGCCGACTCGTCCTGAGCCAGCGCCGATGACGCAGTGGCGAGGGCGGCCAAAGTGAGGCACAGCGTCCGCAACAGGTGAAATGTTCGCATCATTTTCGCAGTGATGAGACGTCGGGGCATGCGCTGCCGTGGGGAAGCACCAGCGACCGGTCTGCCCATCGGGCAGCCTGCCTAGTTGATCGGGCAAAACGGCACCCTTGTCAAGCCTCCGTCGCCTTTCGCTCCGCGAAAGTCGCGTGGGATTTCAGCAGCAATTCGCGACGCGCAGTTGCCAAGTGCTTTATCAGCAGACGGCAAGTTTCTATTCTCAATGCGATTCGTTGAGATATTCAGAGTTTGTCGATGATGGTGGCTCAATTGGACCTTATCTCGTTTGATCGTGAATTGCGTGCCATAGCCGGTGGTGCTGTGCGACCTTTCCTCTGCAACGGCTCACCGTTCGACTGCCAAGTTTTTTTGGTCGGGATTAACCCCGCAACTGACGTCCCCATGTGGCCGCATTGGTCGGTCGAAACTGGTTGCGACAAGGAAGGGTGGATGGAGGCATATA
>JANNSB010000412.1:0-3974 GCA_031402175.1 Planctomycetaceae bacterium | reverse complement strand
GTCGGCCCGGCGCGACGCCGAGAGACAGCAGGAAGAACTTGATCTCGCATGGGAGCCGATCAGTCAGGCAGCGATGCAAATGCGAATTGTTTCACTCGCGGGACAAGGTCGAGCGGACGAAGCGCAGCAGTTGCTCGATTCGCTGTCCACGGGCGGCGATCCGGTGGCCCTGTTGCGAGTTCTCAGCGGCTTGACGGAAATGGGAGCCGGCATGAACATCGCTCAGATTCGCGACCTGGGACGATTGCAACTACAGACCGCTCACCGGCTCGAAGAGGACCGTGGTCAACTCAGCGAAAGTGAACAGCGGCTGCTCGATGTGTGCCTGGCGCAAGCCCTCTCAGCGACGGGCAGCTTCGACGAGTCGGCACAGGCGTGGCAGGCCCTTGTCGAGAGCGACCAACGCAATGTTGCTTGGCTGGAGCAACTGGCGATGGTGCATCAGTCCCGGCAGTCGCAAGCAGCGTGGTTGGCGGCGAAGGAAGCGTGGCGGCAGATCGCGGCGCTGGAAACCGAGGGAAGCGAAGCCTGGCTGTCGGCCCGCTGGCACATCGCCGACTGCTTTGTGCGGCTGAATGAGAATGAAGAAGCCCGCAGGCTGATCGTCATGACGCGATTCCTCTACCCCGAACTCGGCGGGGAGACGCTCAAGCAGCAGTTCGATGAGCTGGAGGAGATGGTGGACTGAATGTTCCCTGGTAACCCGACGCGTCAGCGAGGTCGTGGACGCCGACTTCCGCAAGCATCGCCACAGTCCATGGAACGCCGAGTTTCACGACGCTCTCGCTGACGCGCTAACGCGTCGGGTTACGGCGGTTCATGTCACTTCTCACTCCATTGCTTCGCACTCGCGGGCCGCAGTGCTATAAAGGGCATTCAACCTGCATTCTGAAATTCAATGGGGATTGTCGTGATTTCGCACCGCTCGTCGGCCGTCGTGGCCAAGTTTCTGTCTACTTTTGCCTGCCTGGCTCTGTTGACCATCACGAACGGCTGTAGTGAACCTGAGGCCGAGACCGGCAACGACACGCCGGCGACCAGCGGCAGCGGATCCAGTGGAGACGACGACGACGCAAGTGACTCGGGTACGGGCGAAGCAACAGACCACGAAGCCGGCTCCAGCACTGAAGACAACACGAGCGCGGCCGGTTCCGACACCGAAACGACAGACGCGGATCCGTTGGAAGAACCCGCAGCCTCCGGCGACGATCCGGCCGCCATCGCTGAACTCGAAGCGCTCGGCGTCGAATTCACTCTCAATGTCGATGGTCAGGTGACGCGAGCCGACTGCAAGACGGCGGCTCTCAGCGACGAGCAGGCTCTCAAGCTGACGCAGTTCACGCACCTGACCGACGTGAGCCTCGAGAACTCGGGGATCACCGACGCCGGACTGGATGCAGTCCTCTCCCAGATGCCGCAAATCAAGATTCTTGGACTCCGGCGATGCAATCTGCTCACCGACGCCGGGTTCGCTTCGCTCAGCAAGCTGCCGAATCTCGAACGGGCGCTGTTGCTGTATACGAACATTTCGAATGATGGACTGGCACACATCGCGCCGCTGGTGCAGTTGCGAGTGCTCGATCTTCGCGGTTGCGCCCGCATTGGAGACAAGGGCCTGGTGCATTTGGCGGGGCTGATGAATCTCGTCGATCTCAAGCTGCGTTGCTTTGGAATTTACGATCCCGGAGTAGCAAACCTCGCGGGGTTGACGAAGCTGCGTTATCTGTCACTGGAGGATGCCCGTATGCGGGATCCCGGCGCGGCTCACCTCGCGGGCATGACCGAATTGCGGCAACTCAATCTCAACCGCACCGGCATCACCGATGCGAGCTTCGAGCACTTTCAAAACATGACCCAGCTTCAAGATCTCCGCTTGCGCGGCACCGGGGCCCGCGGACGAGGTCTGGACCTTCTGTCCGAGAGCGTCGTCGAGTCCCTGACCTTTCTGGAAATCAGCGAAACCCGGTTGACGGACGACGACCTGTCCCACATTGCCCGCTTCGTGAATCTGAAGACTCTCGACCTGTGGGCAGGTACGTTGACCGATGCCGGGCTGGTCCATCTCGCGGGGATGCATCAAATCGAGGATTTGAACCTCGACAGTTGCCCGATCACGTCCACGGGAATGAGCCATCTCGTGGGCCTGACGACGCTCACGACGCTGAATCTCAGCCGCACGCAGATCGATGATGCGGCCCTGGACCAGTTGACCGCATTGACGAATCTGCGGTCGCTGTCGATCCAGAACAACACGAAAATAACGCCGGAAGCAGTGGCACGGTTCCAGTCGGCATTGCCGGACTGTACGATTCAACAATGAGGCACGGAGACGGTTGCGGAACGCGGAATGGAAGGGTTCCACAACACCTCATGCAGCGCGAAGCGGCGCTGTGATCGGTCGGCGATCGACCACCGTCCAGGACGGATGCACATCGCTCGAAACCACCACGTCCTTTAACGACCAGGGAGCGCTGTATGCCACGTCGAGTCAAACCACGACAAACCTCGCGTCGCGATTTTCTCAAGTCGACATCCGCCATTTCCGCCGCTGTATTCGTCGGCGGTCGTGTGGCCTTCTGTGATGATCGGTCGGCAAACTCCCGTGTCCGTTACGCCAGTATCGGCGTCGAAGGGAAAGGGAATAGCGATTCCGGAGATGCCGCATCACATGGCGACCTGGTTGGCATCTGCGACATCGATCTCCTCAATCTCGATAAGGCCGCCGCGCGTCCCGGCTTCGAGAATGCCGCCAAGTTCCAGGACTTCCGCGTGATGCTCGAGGAACTCGGCGACTCGATCGACGCCGTCACCGTGTCGACTCCCGACCATATGCACGCCCCGGCGGCCGCGATGGCGATCAGCATGGGGAAGGCCTGCTTCTGTCAGAAGCCGCTCACTCATACCGTATGGGAAGCCCGTCGGCTGCAGGAACTCGCGAAAGAGCACAACGTCGCGACCCAGATGGGTAACCAGGGAACGGCGACCGACGGACTTCGCAGAGCGGCTGCGCTCTTGAAGATGGGCATCATCGGCGCTCCCAGGGAAGTGCACGTCACCACCGACCGGCCGATCTGGCCGCAGGGCGGACCGCGACCCACACCGACTGATGCACCGCCCATCGTTGACTGGAACTTGTGGCTCGGCCCGGCGCCTGAGCGACCTTACGCCGAAGGGTATCATCCCTTCGCCTGGCGCGGCTGGTGGGACTTCGGCACTGGCGCGTTGGGTGATATGGCCTGCCATACATTCAACATGCCGTTCGCGGGACTGCGACTGGCCAACCCGTCGTCGATCCAGGCGGTGACGTCGGGACACAACCGCGACAGCTATCCGCAGAAATCGAAGATCGCCTTCGAGTTCCCGGCCAATGATCAGCGCGGCCCCGTCAACGTCTTCTGGTACGACGGCGGCAACGTGCCGGATCTCGCGATTTTCAAGGGCAATCGGCGTATCAATTCCAACGGAGATCCGATCATCAGCAGTTCGATCATCGTCGGCGAGACCGGGACGCTCTACTCGTGGGACGACTACGGCGAAAACTGGATCGTGTACGACAACGACGGCAACGTGATTCCGAACGAGGATCTGCCGGAGGTCGAATTTGATCGGTCGCCGGGCCACTTCACCGAGTGGCATCAGTCGATCACCGGCGAACGCGAGCGTTCGATGTCGAACTTCGAGGATTATTCCGGCCCGCTTACCGAGACGATTCTGCTCGGCAACCTGGCCGTCTGGGCCGCCGCCGAAGGGGAAGGCAAGAAGATCGAGTGGGACGCCGAAACGCTCACTCCGACCAACGCCCCCGAAGTGGCGCACATCGTGAAGAAGGAATATCGCGGCAACTACGGCGAATTCCTCGGCGCGTAAGCGTTCAGGGATTTTTGAGTTGCGAAGCGTTCACGCCCCCGGTCGTTGGCAACAACGACCGGGGGCGATTTGTTTGTTTTGAAACGGACTGATGGCTGATTGCCGCC
>JANNSB010000411.1:0-7018 GCA_031402175.1 Planctomycetaceae bacterium | reverse complement strand
ACGAACGCCTGCTGCACAATCATGCCGACGAACAGGGCTTCGGCTTCGGGTGAATCGCTGACGCCAAGCAGCGAGCCGGGCTGAAAGATGGCGTTCAGTCCCATGTCGGAGAGGGGCGCGCCGAGCATCAGTGTGTTGCGCATCGTGAACCTCGGCAACGCGACGTTCACTTCCTGTCCCGCCAGCTTACCCTTCCATTCGGCGAGCGTCTCGTGAGTGAGCGCGGCTTCGATGTCGGCCAGACCATCAGGACGGTTGGGGAGAATGACGATCATCGACATTTGGCCGCCGCGGTACGGGAGTTCCAGCAGCTTGAAGCCATCGGGATTCGCAGGCAGTTCCCAGCCGTTCTCGAACGGACTGTCTGCGGGCGCCGGAGTTTGTACATAGTCGTTCACTTCGCCTTCGGGCGTGAGCTCGACGTAGTTCGCCCAACGCTGCCAGTCGGCCATCAGCATCGTGGGGACCGATTCACCAGAGGCGAGCAGGAAGGGTTGTTCCTGCGTGGCCGACGGTTCGAACGGCTCTTCCCAGTTCCCTTTGAAGTAAACGGCGTTCGTCAGGATGAGCCGCGTCGCGGAATCAACGGTGCCCGGTGAAAGCAGGTCGGTGATGAGGTCGTTCGTCTGCTCGGCCACCCAGGCGTTGATCGTTTCTCGCTCGGATTCGGCATCGCCGCGAAAATCACTCGGGAACGCCAGCGCGCCCCAGTTCGCCTCGACGCTCGCCAGATAGTCATCCCGCAGCGGGAAGCTCGTGTCGCACCAGACGGCGTTCGCGAACCGCAGTTGATACGGGTCGACCTGCTGCCTGAGCGTGTTGATCTGGGCGACGAGTTCGCGTTCCTGGCGGATCAGGTCGAACTGTGCGTTGCCGGTGGCTGCTTCGACATCACGACGCAGGCGGCCCCAACGGGTCTCCAGTTCCGAGAGTTGCCGTCGCACTGCCGCTGTCGCGTTCGGGTCGCCGGGCGACATCGAATTCTCCAAAGCGGCACACGCCGCCGAGAAGTCGGAGAACCTCCACGGATGAGCCGGGTCGCCGCTCCATGCGATTTCGGGCAAGTGCAGCGCCTCGCCGAGTTCATTGGCAGCGGGGCCGACCGTGCCGTCGGAGAGCAGCATCAGAGCCGACATCACCGAGTAACCCGACAGAAACAGGTTGTCGTCGTTCTCGGCCGCCAGATGGCGATAGAGGTCGAGCGTGAACTGCGTGTCGGCCTCGGCGGCCTGATGCGCTTCCTCCGATGGTGGAGCGGGTTCGCGTTCGGCCGATGCGTCGTTCGCGAATGATATGGTCAGCACGCATCCCAGCAGAGCGGACAAGTGTCGCATGTCGGTTCTCCTTGACGGTGAGTTGAACTCGGTGAAGTGGAATTGAGTTTAGAGTGGCAAGAATCGTTCGCGATGGCGAGGCTGAGTTCTTGGGGCCTCAGCTTCGGTCATTCAGCGGCTTCCGGCGTATTGAGCCGGCCCATGAACAGGATCGCGCCGGTTTCGCGATCCTGAATGAAGTACAAGAACGGATGATCGGCCCGGAACTGCGGATTGGGTTTGGGTGCGGCGATACTGCCACGAAGTGCGACAATCGCAGTGGCGGCGGCAGCTTCGGTGCCTTCCTCGTTGACTTCAATGAACGCCTTGTGCGCGACCAGTGACACGAGCAACTCGCGTGCCTCTGGCGATTCGCTGAGGCCAGTCAGTCCGCCAGGCTGAAAGACCGCCGTCAAACCCAGTGACTTGAGATGATCGTTCAAAGTGTATTCGCGCGTCATTGTAAATCGCGGCAGGAACACTTCGACTTCCTGCTCGCGCATCGCACCTATCCAGGTCGAAAGCGTTTCGGGATCCAGCCGGGCCTCGATCTCGCTCAGTGCATCGACCGCGTTCGGCAGCACGATCACCATCGACAGCTTGTTGCCGCGATAGGGGAGTTCGAGAAGCTTGACGCCATCGGGGTTTTCAGGCAGTTGCCAGCCTTCATCTGTGCGCTGGTGCTCGTTGACCTCGCCTTCCGGAGTCAGTTCGACGAACCTGCACTCGCGATGCCAATCGGCCATCATCGGAGCCACGACTTGATCGCCGTTCGCCAGAGAGAAGGGTTGTTCTTGCGTCAGTGAAGCATCAAAGATCGATTGCCAATTGCCCTTGAAGTAGACGGCATTGGTAATCACCAGTCGCGTGAGGGCACTGATCGTCTCCGGCGCGAGCAAGTCCTCGATGCGTCCTTCCGTCTGAGCCTCGACCCAGTCGTTGATGATTTGTCGTTCATCTTCTGGCCGACGCTGAAAGTCGCAGCCGAACGTGGTGGATCCCCAGATGCTTTCGACGCTGGATGAATACGCGGGCCGCAATGGGAAACCCAAATCGCACCAGAGGGCGTTGGCGAATCGCAACTGATAGGGATCGATCTGCTGACTGACCGTGTCGATCTCGCCGGCAAGCTCCCTCATCCTTTGCCGCACTTCGATGAGAGACGGTCCGGTCGCCCGCTCCGACTCAGCCACCAGCAGTTCCCTCTGTGCGTTGAGCTCGGCGAGCCGCTCCTCCAATGCGGCCGACTCATCCTTGCTGCTGGGTTCCATCGATCGTTGCAGATCCGCTACGGCCTTCGAGAAGTCGGCGAAGTTCCAGGGCTGACGGGCATTCGATTGAGCCGCCCATTCCGGCAAATGAAACGTCGATCCGATCTGTCCGGCAGCCGGACCGGTCGCGCCTTCCGCGAGGATCATGAACGCAGCCATCACCGAGTGGCCGGAGAGAATGATGTTGTCCTCACCTTCGGCGGCGAGCTGGCGATAGAGGTCGAGCGTGAAGGCAGTGTCGGCTTGGGCCGCTGAAAGTGACTCATTGGAAATCGGCAATGATTGCTCAGCTTGCCCCCACCGTGTAGGCACGAGAGTTGCAAGCAGGCACAGCAGAAATTCGCGACGCTGCATGGTAGTTTCCTGTGAATTTGAAGGCGAGCGGCGCTGCATCACCGGCGGCGAGCGTGAATGTCTTCACGCGTGGAAGTTACAGAATGTGGTTGGGACGAGGCGGCCAGCCGATTGATTCCCGAAATCCTGGCGTTTTGCTTGTTCCCCACATGTAGTTTCTGACAAATCAGCCATCGTCGATGTCAAAGATGCCAAAGCGGGCGTAACCACAATTGGGAGCCGGGGCAGCCTTCTGAATTCCCTGAACCTACCCCCATGGAAAAGCCGAAAACATTGAAAGTTGAGTCTTGAAAACCCGACAGGGACGCGGTACGCTCATAGGCAGGTAAGGTCGTCGGAGACGCTCCAAACCGTTACGGGTTGACAAGTTGTTCTTTTCACAATTTGGCGGATTTAGTCGCGATCGCGGATCGTGAGGATTCGGATTCCAGCTTAGAGGAGTTCCACTCATGGAGACTTCGTCAGTTCCCCAGAATGAAGTCGATGCCGTTGAAGAGATTCGTCTGCGCATTTGGGCGCGACGCAACTACACCAACGCGGAACAACGTGATCGGAGCTGGCATCCGATCGTGCTCGACGAAATGAAGCGTCGAGACCGCGAAATGGCAGGCTGAAGGAACATCGTTGGAACGGAATCCGGACGAATTGAGATTTGCACGGCGGCCCGAGAGGGCATTGTATCTGCTTGTGCTGAAACAAGACGCTCACCCATCACCCGGCTGTACGCCGGGTTTTTTGTTGCGCCCTCAGTTCTCCCCTCTCCTTCCGGGAGTGGGGTCGGGGGTGGGGGCCGCTACCGACTCGGTTTCCCCTATCCGGCTGCCGCCATGGCCTCCACGGGAGCAGCTCCCGCGAGCCAGATCAGCAGTTGCTCGAGTTCCACGCGGTCGGGAAGCCTGCTGCCCTCTTTGAGCCGATAGTCGGTCTCGGCGATTCGCGGGATGATGCGTTCCGCCCGCGCGCGGCCAATGCGACGCAGGTACTTTTCGGCTGCATCAGCCTCGCCAGGGAAGCGCGAGGTCTCTTGCAACGCCGCCCGCAACGGTGTGCCCGACCGCGAAGCTTCGGTGGCATTCGCCAGCTTGCGAAAAACGAACGTGATGCCCCCCAGAATCTTGAGTGCCGGCTCACCGGCGATCATGAGTTTGTCGAAGCAGACGAGAGCGTGATTGAGATCGTTGTCGCGGACGGCGTTCAGCATGGTCCAGGTCGTCTCCGCCCTCCAACCTCCCACGAGTGCACGAACGTCTTCGATGCCGATGCGACTGCGGTCGCCGACGTACGATGCGAGCTTGGACAACTCCTGAGTTAGCAGCCCCAGCGAGTTGCCTGCCAGTTCGACCATGAGCGCCGCGCCGTCGCGGGTCAGCTGTAATTCGTGAGCGTATTTGGCCCGAGCGATGAGCCACGCCGTCAGTTTTGCGCCAGAGAGCGGCTTGCATTCGAGAGCGAGTCCCGACTTGCCGGCAGCGAGCTTCTTAGCGAGACGCGTATTCGCCGGCCAACTCTTCACATCCAGCACCAGCAGAGAACCCTTCGCAGAACGCTCGACGTACTCTTCGAGTTGAGGGCGATAGTTGCTGACAAAATCCTCCGCTTCGTCCACGACGACCATGCGCCCGGTACTGAACATCGACACCGTGCGCAGTTCATCCAGGATCGTCTTCAGTTCGACATCCTTGCCGGCATAACGGCCCAGACTGAGTTCATCACCCGCGATCACCGACTGCACCAGCAAGCGAACGACATCCTGCTTGAGCTGCGACTCCTCGCCAAACAGCACCACCACTCCCGTGGGCGGGGCGGAGTCGGTGCGATCGAGAAACTCGGTGGCATGCATGCAGGCGGTATAACGTGCGACCGGCCAGCAGGAAAGTCGAGGCTGGAGGCGCGAGGAAGAGACGAGCGTTTCAAATCGCGTGCGACCGGCCCTGATGATGCACAATCACCCGCACAGGCGGCGCGGCGTCGATCTCCAGTGCCGCGGGAGTGGTTGAAACCGGTTGAATGAGCCATCCGATCGCGGCGGGAAGATGAATGTTGTCAGTCCGCCAACTCAGGATCGTGTTCTCGTGCCGTTCGCCGAATCGAGGGCAGTACCAGCCCTGTTCCAGCACGAGCCTGCCGGGGCCGTGGCCGGTGATGAGGAGTGTCCGCTCCGCAACTGTGACTCTCGCCGATCGGTCGTCGACGTGACCAATCACAGTGTCGGGATGCAGGTGCAGCCTGCTCGTCAGCCGATGCTGGCCGCGTGACCGGCCGGTCCAGTCGACGATCATCCAGAGTCCGTCCTCCCTACAGGCCACGAGCCTGCCCACTTCGCGCACGCCGATCCTCCGATAGGCGTTGTGAGTCGCCCTGCACCAATGGAAACCATCGGCCGTCATTCCGTGATTCGCTGACATCGGCCAGCCGCGATACCCCATGCGAAACCGCGACCAGACATCGCATTGATCGACATCGTCGATCTGCAGGACGTTGTGGGCGAATGTCGAACGGCAAAACATCCGCATCTCGGAGTCTTCGTAATCGAACACTCCCGAGTCGACGAGAAACCGCTTGCCGCCGATCGAGGCCTCGAGGCCGAGCAGATCGCAATGGGCGTGGGCGGGCAGTTCATCAGCTCCGACGGGGCCGGTGTCGAAGAGGAGGAAGTCGCCGCCGAAGCGGCGCGCAATGAAATTGCGGAAGTCTTCACTAATGCCATCGAGCGGCGCCGTTGACGACGTAAATGTCCAATAGTCCCCATGCTTGAGCGACTCAACAAACCGCTCTTTGGCGTTGTCTCGCAACCCGCCCATGCCCAGTTTGTACGCTGAAACGGGGACGCCGTCGAAAGCCGAGTCACCGAGCAATGGGATCTCACCATCTGGGTGCAAAATGGCCCTCAGTGCTCGATCCATGTCTGCATCCCCTGTGCTGCACGAAACGCCCGCCTCGCTCCCAACCAAAACCATAGCAACCGTCAAGTCGGTCACCACCTCCAGCATCTCCGCGTGATACATCGGCGAACGCTCGAAGTGTTCTCCGGAAGGCAGAATCTGTTCCTTGAGTTGGCTCGGCAGGTGGCGTCGCACGACCGCGAGCGCTCTGTCGCCGACCGGGCCGTCGAAGAACGCTGCTGCGATTCCCAGTGCCCAGAGATTGAACAGAAGATGGTTCCCTCGCAGATCCCATTCGAGATGCCGGCTCAAAAACATGACCTGCCGGGCCAGGCTCGCAAGGATGACGTCCTGCTGCTCCGACGGCGGAGACTCAACCCACAACAGCATCCAGGCGACGACCCGCCGCGAAATGCAGAAGGGGTGCCACGCATCCGAGAGTTCGCGGCGATCGGTCAGTCGATTGGCCTCAATCCAGTCGAGCACCCACTTCCAACGCGCCTCCGGCGGTAAGTCGCGCAACCACTGTTGATCGTGCAGATGAAACCGCCACAAATGCGGGACGCTCTCGATCGTTTCGCAACGCCAATCAACTGGCAGTGCCATTGTTCGCGAGAGGCCCAGAAACATCAGCGAGACGCCGCCGTCCCCCCGCGTCTCGGCCAGCGACGTATGGTTCTGTCGTTGTGTCGAAACGAACGTCTTCAAATCCGCTGCATCAGCACGCACGGCGGGACTACCCCCGCCGCGGCACTTTCTCCGCCAGTAGCTCATCGGCAGCTTGCGTTCGATCAATCTCCAGGCGCGCCACAACAACTGCGAGGGTCGATGCGACCTCAGTAGCCAGTACCAGCGCGAAATTGTCGGCGAACGCATCAGGCAAGCAAGGAGCGGAAAGCGGGGAGCATGGAGTTCATGGCGTTGCGCACTTGTGCATTCACTTTTCGGGTCCAACATCTCACGCCGCCGTCGCTGACGCTTCCGGCTCGGAGGGAGTCCACTATAGTGGTCGATTGATCCACCGCTTGCGACCCCGCCATTCGAGCCCTGGAATTCCGGGGTGCAGCCGCTGATTGTTGGGGGTGAGTGGTGAAAGGAGGTACCCTCTTGGGAGTGATCCAAGTCTTTTGAGGCTGGGATCCTCGCAAGCCCAAGGAGGGTACCCCATGAACGTCGAGATCATCGTGCGGATCGATGG
>JANNSB010000410.1:0-13365 GCA_031402175.1 Planctomycetaceae bacterium | reverse complement strand
TGGCGACGATCCCCTCGACCTCGAACCCGATGGTTCCGGTTGATCCGGCGGCGGGCACTCAGATCGCCTCGGCCACTCCTATTGGAGCAGACACGATTCCCGCGGCGGACGTTACGCAAGCGCCGCCGATGAAGCAAAATGATACTCCGGTCGCGGTCAGCGGCGACGGCATGCCGGCGGTTCCCGCGGTGCCGATGGAGCTGGTCGACTTGACTCGCTTCGTTCAGCCCGGCGTGGTTCGGCTGGAGGTCGAGACGGAATTCGGCGGCGGACTCGGCAGCGGATTCGTCGTCAACAAACAAGGCGTGATCGTGACGAACTATCATGTCGTCGCCGGCGCGGTGCGCGCCACCGCCTTCTTCGAGACTGAGGAGAGCTTTCCGGTGACTGGCGTGTGGCATCTCGATGAAGCACGCGACATCGCGATCTTGCAGATCGATTGCCCCGCCGACAAACTGCATCCCGTCAACATCGCGTCCGAGCTGCCCGCTCAGGGGCTGGATGTGGCCGCCTACGGTGCGCCGCACGGGCTCTCCTTCACGGTCACGAGGGGCATTGTGAGCGCGATTCGTTCCGGCGAGGAGCTCGAGCATTCCGGGACGCTGATTCAGCACGACGTGTCGATCAATCCGGGCAACAGCGGCGGGCCGCTGGTGACGTTCCGCGGCGAGGTCGTGGCCATCAACACATTCCTGCTGCAGGGATCGCAGAATCTCAACTTCGCGATCTCGTGCGTGGACATCCGCGACTGCCTGAGCAAGTTGTATTCAGAAACGCTGGCGATCAATCCGCAGAACATCCCCAGCCAGCAGGGTGAGATTCCCGGAGCCGTCGATTACAGCGATACCGAGAAAGGCGACGCACTGCTGGCGCGGATCCGCGATCTTGATGTCGTTACGGTGAACATGGCACAGGATCCCAGGGGGGTTATCGAACGCTACCTGGAAGAGACCGCCGAGCAGTTGATCGAGCGGGCCGACATCGACACGAACCAGTTGGATGCTCACGAACTTAGCGATCTGGATTTTCGCAACCCGGTGATGATTGTCATCTATCACTTCACGCTCCCGGAAGACCCAGACGACGACAACGAAGAGATCACCGCTTTCGATGTCATGGTGCATATGCAGGTCGTCATGACCGACATCAACGCCGAGGGCAAGCCAGAAATCTGCATCGTCTGGAACCGCGAGGAAGAGCGCATCGGCAGCGTCGCGCTGCTGGCGCTGGACCGCGGCCAGCTCCCCAATAGTGTCGAGAACGGAATTCGCGAGTTCATCGGCGAATTCGTCAATCGCTGCCGCCGCGCGCGCAACGGTTGATCAGCGGGAATCGAGATTGCCTGGAATGTCCCACGGAGTGGCATGAAGTTCCTGCATACGGCCGATTGTCATCTCGACGCCCTGTTGCGGGGCCTGGAGCAGTACGAGGGCTGCCCGGCCGATCGCATTCGGCAATCGACGCGGGATGCGTTTGCCAACATTATCGCGCTGGCAATCTCCGAAGCAGTGGACTTCGTGTTGATCGCGGGTGACCTGTTCGACGGCCAATGGACGAACCAGCAGACGGCGCTCTGGTGCGCGGCGCAGTTTCGCAGGCTGCACAAGGCCGACATCGATGTCTTTCTGATTCGCGGCAATCACGACGCTTTGGCCGCGAACAGGCAGAACATCACCTGGCCCGATAACGTGCACGAGTTTCCCGTCGATGGGGCCGTCACGCATCGGCTGGAAAAACTTGGCGTGGCGATTCACGGTCGCGGGTTCGCCGATCAAAAGACCACGAGCGACCTCGCGGCGGACTATCCTCCCGCGGTCGATGGGCTGTTCAACATTGGCATCCTGCACACGAGTCTTGCCGGCGATCCCGAACACGACACCTATGCACCGACGAGCGAGAAGGTGCTCGTGCAGAAGGGGTACGATTACTGGGCGCTGGGGCACATTCACACGTATCGGCAGGTGCGCGACAGGCCGCGCATCGTCTACAGCGGCTGCCCGCAGGGCCGGCACATCAACGAAACCGGCGCCAAGGGCTGCATCGTCTGCACAGTGGGACGCAATGGAGAGATCACCGAAAAGTTTCACGAGACCGACATCCTCCGCTGGGCCGCGATCGATATCGATCTGCAAGATGTGGAGGATGCCTACGATATCTCTGTGCGTTGCCGCGAACCCCTCGATGAACTTGTGCGGTTGCATGCTCCGCGACTGGTGGCGGTGCGAGTGACGTTGCAAGGGACCACGCCGCTGCATACCCAGATGATGACGCCTGCCGGCTACGCCGACGCCGTAACCCGCGTGCGAATGGCGGCCAACAATCTCGATGACTTGTGGGTGGAACATGTTGAGATCGCCACACTGCCTCCGCTCGACCTGGCGAAGCTGCATGCCGAGCACAGCCTGCTGTCCGAACTGCTCAATGACGTGTCTCAATGGCGCGAGAGATCCGATGATGATCTCGCCGGACTTGGCGAACACCTGCAGCCCCTGGAGAAGAAGGCCGGCGTCGAACTGATCGAAGCCGGTATCGATGTCGCCGACCCCGCGAAACTCCGCCGCTGGCTGGAGCAGGCCGAATCGCTGCTGCTCGTCGGGTTGACCGAGGAAGCCGGCAACGGGAAAGGGTAGGGAACTACGCCAATTCCCCGATCGGTTCCCCGTGGTGTAGGATCCGCTGCGGGCGGCCGCCGAAGTCGAGGAACTCGTGGTGGGGATCGATGCCGAGATGGCGGTAGAGCGTGGCCTGCAGATCCTGCGGCGTCAGCGGTCGTTCACTCGGGTATTCGGCCTTCGAATTGGTCGCGCCGATGACTTGGCCCATTCGCCAACCGCCGCCGGAAACGAGGGCCGACATCGACTGCGGCCAGTGGTCCCGCCCCTGTAGTCCTTCAGCGTGTGAGATGCGAGGCGTGCGACCGAATTCGCCCATCGCCACCACGACGATCTGACGATCGAGATTCCGCTCGAAGATGTCTGCGATCAACGTCGAGACCGCCGGGTCCATGTGATCGGCTCGAAACTTCATCGCCGGAGCGAGATCCCAGTCATACATCGGAATGACGTGATCGTCCCAACTGAAGTAGCGCGTCAAACTGGCTTCCGGAGCCGTGGCATCGATAGTGATGAGACCCACGCCAGCTTCGGCCAGTCGGCGCGCCAGCAGGCAGCTTTGACCCCACAACGTGCGGCCGTACCTGTCTCGCAGTTCGGGCGATTCCTGGTTGAGGTCGAACGCCTCGGAGACGCGCGGGCTGCTGAGCAGCTCCAGAGCCTGTCCATGCAACTGATCGACCCCATCGGCCGTCGCATCGACGTACCGGCGCAGGCGGTCGAACTGCGTCATCAACCCCAGACGGTCAGTCAGGCGTGAAGCATTCAGGCCGGCGCCGATCGACAAGTTCGCCGGTTGAAAATTCTCGACCGAAGGGTCGCCGGCCTCGAAGGCGGTATGGCTGACTCCGAGGTACTGCGGCCGCGTCATAAACGGCTTCCGCGGAATGCCGACGTAGTTTGGCAGTCCGCTCGCGCTCTGGGCGCGCATGCGGCTCGTCACCATGCCGATGTCGGGGTGCTCGGAAAGCGCGGTCGACGTCGGGTCGGCCTGTGACGGCGTCTTGCCCGTCAGCATCTCGATCGAGGCGTCATTGTGCGACGACATCTCGTGGTGCATCGATCGAATCACCGTGTACTTGTCGGCGATCTGCGACAAACGCGGAAAGATCTCGCAGATGTCGAGGCCGGGAACATTGGTCGCGATGGGATGAAACGGCCCGCGATACTCGCTGGGAGCATTCGGCTTCGGGTCGAACGTCTCGATCTGGCTCGGCCCGCCCCACATCCAGAACAGAATGACCGACGTGGACGACGTGACAGAGTTGTCCGGCCGGGCCGCCGCGAATTGAGGCAGCGTCATCCCGCCCAGGGCCAGCGTTCCGGCTCGCAAGAACTCTCGGCGATGGATCGGGCCGGAACAGAAATGCATCTCGCGTTTACCTCGCGCAGTCTGCCTCACGTCGCATCACACGCCAGAAAGTAGCGGCGTCAATGAGTTATCACATGCTTGTAATCGCATGCGTCTCCACCGTCAAGCGCGCTCTCTGGCTGCGCCGGGCATTCATCTTGAAGTGCAATGCCTGGTTGGAGGCAATGCACTTCCAAGCGCGAGCACCGCGTCGATCGTGAAGATGCTTTCCTGTGACGTCACCTTCAGCCTTCCGTCTTATCATCCGGCTTGTCGCCGGCAGCCTGCGGGAGTTCGGCGATCGATGGTGGAATTACGTCGTCAGTTTTCTTGCGCGGCGAGCGTGAGCCGATGATGACGACGAGCCCGATCACCAGGGCGCTGGCCACGGGAACCATGCAACAGGTGAGAAACTGCGCGATCTTTTGCCAGAACGCGGAGAGGCCCTGCTGCTGGACATAGATCGCGGCGAAAAGGCACCCCCCGCTGAGCGCGGTGTATGCCACTGACCTGAGAAGGATCTGAAAGTTCCTCAGGTTCTGGATTTGCCCGTCTTGCCGGTTGTGCCGGTCAGGGTGGGACATTAACCGTCGTTCGAATCGCGAGTCATGACGCTGTCTCCCGCGGGAGATCTCATATGAAACTTCGCCGGCTGCAACAATGTGGCCCGTGCAGAATCGACACAGGTGCGGGCCAACAACTGCGGATCAGGCACGGGCCACCCACTATTGTGCTCCATAGCCCGGATCGCGCAGTCGCCGCAGCCGGTAATTCTGGACGGAATTAACGGGAGCAGGGAGCGCAGAGCGAGTAACCAGGTTTCCTGGCCACTGGCAATTGGCATACGCCCGTTCTCAAGCCTCAAGCCCCAAGCCTATCTCCTACAGCTTCCCTTGGGCGACGAGCTTACGCAGGGCTTGTTCTTTGTAGTACATCGCGTCGGCAAGCTGGTCGATGATCTTGTCGGCTGTCACCAAGAGGCCGACGATGCCGCCGGGGGGCTCGAACTCGATGCGTTCGATGAGGATGGTTTCGTCACCTGTGGATTCGAAGGTGTGCGTGTGCCGCCACGCCTTCATCGGTCCGGCCTTCTGCACCTCGACGATGCGGGAATTGTGTTCGAGCTCGACGACTTCGTGCGTGGCTTCGCGAACCTGCCCGAAGGCGGCGATGCGAAAGGTGATGATCGAGCCGACCTCGACCCGCTCGGGAGCCGTCACCAGTTGCAGTCCGTTGGAGGGATCGCTGACAAGCGCGACATTGGCGGGCTTCAAGAGAAAATCGAACAGCCGATCGATCGGAGCGGGGATCTGGAGTTGCTCTTCGTGAACGGCCATGTGCTGAGTGCAATCGCGTGGAGGACCAGTCTCAGAAACGGTGGGCGAGCATGCTGCAAACAGGCCGACGGTGTCAAGGGCGGGGAATAGATCCCATCTGCCAGGGTGTAGGATCGGATTTCGGTTTCGATGGAGGAGTGCAGGGAGACCGGGGGGCTGTCATGTTCGGCCCCTTCGGGGCAATGCTCACTCGCAGAAAGTGAAAGGTGTGATGTACGCTCGATCCCGCAAGCTCCCCGTCGCCTTTATCGATACCGTCTTCTCACGTCCCCCTTGCTGGCGCTGCGGGCTAGTGTCATCCTCGCCGGCGCGCCGGCTCGTGTGAGACGCGCAACGAATGGACACTACGGGAACAGGAAGATCAAACCCGTGTATGTTCCCGCGGCGGTGGTGGCGGCGCGCCAGTTCCAGGGGACTTGATAGAACAGGTACGGGGCGAGTTCGCCGGGGCGGTACCAGCCAAGGACGTATTCCTCGTCCCAGACCGGGTCGATCGCCATCTTGTACGGCAGGCCGATGAACTGGCCGGTGAACTTGCCGACCGAGACGAACGGCTGCACGACCGGATGATGCGAGTGTCCGTAGCGTTCGAGCGCGAAGTCCTCGAAGTAGAGGGGATTGTGATAGACGTTCGAAGCGGCCCAGGTGAACTCTGCGGGGACGAAACCCCTCTCGGTCGGCGACGGCGGCAGTTCGTGCGTTACCGGCATCGGCTCGGGTTGGAAGTACGGCACGATGTCGCGGATCGGTTTGATGCGAGCGAGGAATTCGGAACTGCGGGTTTCTCTCGCATCGGGAAGCGGCGAGGGTGCCGGTTCGCTGCCGTCATCGACGACGGCCAGGGCGGCGATTCCACCGGGTGCAATCAGTCCATCAGTCGAGCCAGAGGCATCATCCTCGGACACTTCCGCCACGCTCGGGCTGAATTGAGTTTCGGGCAACGGCGCGATGCCGAATACGGGTTCGGAGTCGGGGCGAGACATCGGCGCAATCGTCGGCGCAGAGGCCGGCATGGGAACCAATGCGGGACCGTTACCGTGGTCTGGTCCGTCACCCAACTCGACCCAGCGGCTGTCGGCAAAGGGATCGAGTGTGCTGCGAACGGCGGGAGTCGGTAGCAGTACGTCGGCCTCCGCAACGATCGGGGGCACGGGAGGAATATCACTCGTCGATCGAACAGCCGGTGTCGGTTCGATGTCGACCGGCGCTGTTACCGTCGGCTGCCACAGTTCGCTGTCGAGCGGAGTGAACGGGTTGGTCGTCGCAGGCGTGCCCGTCGCTGACGC
Source organism: Planctomycetaceae bacterium (assembly GCA_031402175.1). Lineage (GTDB taxonomy): Bacteria > Planctomycetota > Planctomycetia > Planctomycetales > Planctomycetaceae > JANNSB01. Next base: position 6,779 of record JANNSB010000410.1, on the reverse strand, counting down.
TTCCGGCTCGGCGGTTGCCGCCCACGGGAACGGCGCGGGCGGGGGGACAGGCACATTGGCCGAGGGCGACGCGGTCGGCGCGGCTTGAGCAGTGGACGGAGTCGTCGGCACAGCGTTTTGCGACGCGTCTTCCACAGACCAGTCCCGCTGGAAGGGATCCGACGGCGACCAGTGCTGATTGTCGCGCTGGCGTTGCCAGCGCTCCTCGGCCGACCGGTTTCTCAAGCGATCGAGTGGCGACTGTTGCGACGGAGACTGAGTGTAGTTCTCGCGGCGAGGGCGCTGTCCGCGTGGTTGATCCTGTTCCTGAGCCTCACACATAGCGGTTGCCGCCAGCCACGACGTGAGTGACAGCATCACGCCGACGCAGCTGCAGAGACACTCACGACTCGACGGGAGCATGTTCCATGCTGTAGTTGGGTGACTCTTGAGTGATAGCGATGTCATGCGGGTGGCTCTCCCTGACCGATGCGGGCGTCACTTTCAAGAAGCGTGCGTTCGTCCGCAGTTCGGCAATCGTCCTGACGCCGAGATAACCCATGCCGGCCCGCAGGCCGCCCACGAGTTGATACAAAGTGCCGTGCAGAGGTCCGCGATGGGCGACGCGCCCCTCGACCCCTTCGGGCACGAGTTTCTGTTGTGTCTTGCCGCCTTCGTCGGGCGCTCCCTGGCGATATCGTTCGCTGCTCCCGTGCACCATCGCTCCTAGGGAGCCCATGCCCCGGTAGCGTTTGAACGTGCGTCCCTGATACAGAATCAACTCTCCCGGACTCTCATCCAGACCCGCCAGCAGCCCTCCCAACATCACCGCATGCGCTCCCGCCGCCAGCGCCTTGGTGATGTCGCCGCTATATCGAACTCCCCCGTCGGCAATAATCGGCACCCCTGCGTCGGCCGCCGCTCTCGCCACCCAGGAAATAGCCGTCAGTTGCGGAACCCCCACCCCCGAAATTACCCGTGTCGTGCAGATCGAGCCTGGACCGATGCCGACCTTAATTCCGTCGACCCCGGCCCTCAGCAGATCGGTCGCACCTTCCTTGGTGGCGACGTTGCCGGCCACCACATCGATATTCCACTTGGATTTTGTCCGTTTCACCGCCTCGATCACGTTGCGGGAGTGACCGTGGGCGCTGTCGACCACCAGCACATCGACGCCGCATTCGATGAGCTTGGCCACCCGTTCGTCATCGTGAACACCGACGGCGGCCCCGACCCTCAGTCTTCCCCGGGCGTCTTTGTTGGCCCGCGGAAACCGCTGGTTCTTGTCGATGTCCTTGATCGTGATTAACCCCTTCAATTGGAATTGATCGTCCACCAGGAGCAGTTTCTCCACTTTGTTTTCCCGGAGGATTCGTTCCGCATCCTTAAGATTCGTTTGTTCGTTAGCGGTTACCAGGTTTTCCTTGGTCATCACCTGCTCGACCCGCATCGACCCCGACTCGAGAAAGCGCAGATCCCGCCGGGTGATGATCCCCAGCAGCTTGCCGTTGCTGGTGATCGGCACCCCGCCGATGTTGCGCTCGTCCATCAGGTCGATGGCCTCGGTGACGCTGGCGGTCGGCGGCAGCGTGACGGGGTCGACGATCACGCCGTTCTCGCTGCGTTTCACCCGGTCCACTTCGAGAGCCTGCTGCTCGATCGACATGTTCTTATGAATGATGCCGATGCCCCCCTCCTGGGCCATGCCGACGGCCATGTCGCTCTCGGTGACGGTGTCCATCGGACTGCTGATGATCGGCATGTTGAGCGGAATGTTCCGCGTGAGCATCGTTCCGACATCGGTCTCGGCCGGCAGCACTTCGCTATAGGCCGGGACGAGCAGGACATCGTCGAAAGTCAAACCGGTGTCGAGGATACGGTCTTGCATGTTAGCTGATGGCTAGTGATCGTTGATTTTCGGAGCCGGAAGCGTCAGCGACGGCCGAGCGAAGGCCGGCGAGGCAAAGTCGCCTTTCGCTCCGCGAAAGCCGCGTAGCGGTGGCTGTCCCCAGCCGCAGAGACCAAAGGAGACGACCCGCCCCTGATGTGACTCAACGACCGGATGATGTCCACGCGCTTCGCCCCGTGTCTGGGGACAGACACGGCTACAAAAACTGACAGCCTCTCCGCGAAAGCCGTGGCGGGGAGACGCTGAGTTCGAATGAGCCATGCGCTCGGAGTGGGCCGATAGACATTCCGCCGCTACTTTCGCGGAGCGAAAGGCGACTATCGGGCAGACGCGCGATTTTACGCGGAGGGGGAGTTTCTGGTCTCTCGTCCCTCGACCCTTATCCCTGGACTTCGTCCCTTCGGTGGCAGCCATTCCGCATGTTACACATCAGCCCGCCGGTTTTGAATCGACTCGTTCCACGCATTTCGCTGCGTTTCGCGATGCATTGAAATGCACCACCTCAACTCTTCTGCGGCGAGCCCATCGGCGGTGGTGGTGGCGGCGGCACCGGAGGAACGGGCGGCACAGGCGGCGAGCCACCCGAGCACGTCACCTTGCTGGGACCGACTTTGTTGATGGTTCCAGCAAATTGTTCGAACCAGGCGAAGATGAAGACATCTCCGGTGCCCGGCCAGGCCGAGTCGGTGGCCTCCCAGATCCCCATACTCTTGCTGGCTTCGACGGCACCCGCGACCGCGGGATCGTTACCCGGATGGGGAATCGGTTCCGGCTGGTAGACCTTGACCCAGACCCGCAGCGGCGAACCTCCCGAGTCGCGATACTTGGCGAGTTTGTTGCCGCAACCGTAGCCGAGAAATGAGATCCCCCGCGTTGACGTGGTGTGGTACTGCCTCTTCAGACATGAGGCCAGACAGCAAACGGCGATTCCAACGATGAAACCGACTGCATATTCCATGACTGCTCCCGCGTGAGTTGCCAATCGAAGATGTTATTCATGTTCGTCCGCCGGGCGATCGACAATCGTCGCCTCCCGGCCATTGATCACGAGCTTGCCAAACGTCGCCCCTCCCTCATTGCAGTACAGTCCGAACACGCCGCTGCAGTCGGCTCCCGACGGCATTCGCTGCTCCCAGTAAGCTCTAAACTGGGTATACGATTCGCCGTCCAGGCTGATGTCAACCAGTCTGCCTCCTTCAATTCGCAACTCGATCGTCTGCGATTTCGGAACGTCGTTCTCCAGGTTCCTCGGCGGAATATACTCTCTTCCGAACTCGAGTTCGTCGGCGGACTGACTCCCCGTCGGAAAATGGGGCATCGTCAGTACGAACTGGCGGTATTCCCAATCCGCCCAGTTCAGAATCGTGGCTAACTGAAAGCGAGTGTATTCTCCCGCCTCACCATACGCCTGATAGCCGAAGAAGATGCCGACGTCATTGGAACCGTGATTGGTAATCTCCACTTCCAGTTCCAGTCCGCCATCGGAAATCTCACCCAACTGAATCAATCCTTCTCCCGGAGAAGTGATGACGATCTCCCGGCCTCCATCCGGAACGACACAGTAGGCGTTGTCTCCCAGCAGCACGCTCGGCTGATACTCTCCCTCCGCGAGTTCGCCGGAGCCGGATGTCTCATCTGGTGCACCGTCGCCGCCGGGTGTTGCGGACAGTAATCCTTCTTTGACCGGCTGACTTGAGAAAAAGGCATTCCATCCCGCGCCGATCACAACCAGCGCGCTCGCCGTGGCCAGGACTGCAATGCGCATCCGTGGTGCGCGCTTTACGGATGCCGCCGGTGGGGCCGTCACCGTTGAGGCAGGAAGCGATTCGCCACGCTGCACTTGCCGCAGGGCTTCCGCGAGATCGCCGGCTGTCGAGTAACGTTCTTCGGCGTGCTTCCGCAGGCACTTCAGACACACCTGCTCGATCGCTTCTGGGACGTTGTCGACGATCTGACGAATCGGCCGCGGCGGACGCACGAGTACCTGGTCACGGTATTGATCGACCGTCTTCGCGAGGAACGGCACACGGCCCGTCAACATCTGATAGAGCACCACCCCCAGACTGTAGATGTCGGACCGGCCGTCGGCGTGATGGCTGTCCCCACGCAACTGTTCCGGCGACATGTAGGGATACGTTCCCAGCGTCGAGGCTGACTCTTCGAGTTGCTGTTCTTCAGTGACCGCCAGTCCAAAGTCGGCCAGATGCGGCCGGCCGTGCGAGTCCATCAGAATGTTCGACGGCTTGATGTCCCGATGAAAGATGTTCGCCTGATGCGCCACATGCAGCGCATCGGCGATCTGCTCAACGAGCGCGGCCGCCCGTTTCCAGTCGGTCGGCTGGTTGCCGATCTGACTCTGCAGCGTCGTGCCGTCAATGAGTTCCGAGACGATGAAGGCGCGGCCATGCTCGACGCCGACATCGTAGACCGACACGATGGCGGGATGCTTGAGCTTCGCGAGATGCCGCCCCTCGCTGATGAAGCTGTGCACCGCCGACACGCTCAGTTCTTTGTCGCTGCGAATCGTCTTGACGGCCACGGGACGATCGAGAATGGGATCGTGCGCCTTCCAGACTTCGCCGAACCCGCCGCGTCCGAGAATCTCGTGCAGATGGTAGCGGCCGAGCGTCTTCAGCGGGGCCTGATGCGAAGCCGTCAGCAGTTCGGACGTGACGAGCAGTCCTCCCACGACGGTCGAGTTCGAGAGTTTGCAGTCTGACGAAAGGAGCGGCGCGATGGCGGCGATGAGAGCGGCTTCGTGCTCCGGGAAGCGGGTGGTGTATTCCGACAGCTCCGGATGCTCTCCGGCCTCCTGACGAAAGTGGACCTCGATGGCCACGAGACCGACGATGAGCTGTTCGCGATCGGGGCCGGACGACTCGTTGAGAAAGCCTTCGATGGGTGGCCGATGACCTTCCCGCAGGGCCGACTCGAACTGCTGGCACCGCTCGGAGATGAGCGCCTGGTGCGCATGCGACGAGGTGTCGTTGTTGGACGGAGAGTTGTCCATGCCCTGCCCGGCTGGAGAAAGGACACGTCGGCGAACGCTGACGCGGTTTCCATACTACCCGGAGAACCGCGCGAAGCAACACCCAGACCGGCTGTAAGTGCCAAGGTTCAGTGCGGATTCCCGCAAACGGGCGGAATTCGGCAGCCGAGAGGGAGAAGGCTCGTCAACGACAGCGAGATGGCTCCGAACTTCGTGTAGTGATCGGCCCATCGGGCCGTTTCCACCAGCCCAGGCCGCAGGCCTGGGAATCCCTGGTCGTGCATCTGGTCGTGCATCGCATTGATCCGCCGCATGTATGGCGCGCCGATGAGCGCGCCCCGTGAATGGCCCCTTCAGGGCCAACGATTCTCCTTCGTACCTTACCCAGGCCTGCGGCCTGGGCTGACGGAAGCGGCCTTTCAGGCCGAAACAGCCAACAGCCCTATCCAACGACCAACGACAATCCCTCACTTCTTCGCCCAGGTCTGCAGCGGGCAGACTTCGGGTTCGGGCTTGTCGCGCAGCCATTCGAGGGCGCGGACCATGGCGAAGCAGCCGGGGAGAGTCGTCACGCAGGGGACGCCGTAGGTGACGGCGGCGGCGCGGATTTTGCCTTCGTCGGTTCGTGAGCCTTTGCCGCTGGGCGTGTTGAAGATGAACTGCACGTCGCCGTTGACCATGTAGTCGAGCAGGTTGGGTCGCCCTTCCTGCACCTTGCGCATTTGCTCGACATCGAGGCCCGCGTCTTGAAACACCTTCGCGGTGCCGGCCGTGCACAGCAGATGATAGCCCAGCTCGATCAGCTTGCGGGCCGGCTCGATCATCGCCTCTTTATGCTGGCCGTTCATGCTGATGAAGACGTTCCCCTCTCGCGGCAGCTTGATGCCGGCTGCGATCTGGCTCTTGGCAAACGCCTCGGGGAAGTTGTCGGCGATGCCCATCACTTCGCCGGTCGATTTCATTTCGGGACCGAGGATAATGTCGACTCCCGCGAACCGCGAGAACGGGAAGACGCTTTCCTTGACTGATGTGTGCTTGGGCCAGATTTCGGAAGTGACGCCCTGTTCGGGCAGCGAGACGCCGACCATCGCCTTGGCCGCGATACGGGCCAGTGACAGTCCCGTTGCCTTCGAAACGAAGGGCGAGGTGCGCGAGGCGCGCGGATTGACTTCGAGCACGTAGACCTGGAACTCTTCTTTGCCCGATTCGCCGGGGCCGCGCTTGACCGCGAACTGAATGTTCATCAGGCCGCAGACCTGCAGTTCACGGGCGAGTGCGTGCGTGGCTTGTTTGATCTCCAGAATGACCGACTCCGGCAGGCTGTACGGCGGCAGGGCGCAGGCCGAGTCTCCGCTGTGCACGCCGGCCTCTTCGATATGCTCCATCACGCCGCCGACCACGACGGTTTCGCCGTCGGAGACCGCATCGACATCGACCTCGATCGCATCCTGCAGGAATTTGTCGATCAGCACCGGATGGTCGGGCGAGGCCTCGACGGCCGTATCCATGTAGCGAATCAGCGACGGCTCGTCGTAACACAGTTCCATCGCCCTCCCGCCCAGCACATAACTGGGACGCACGAGCACGGGATAGCCGATGCGCGCCGCCGCCCGACGCGCCCCTTCGACTTCGGTCGCCAGGCCGTTCTCGGGCTGACGCAGGCCGACCTTCTCCAGCATGGCCTGAAACTTCTCACGGTCCTCGGCCGCATCGATCATCTCGGGACTGGTGCCGATGATCGGGACGCCGGCCTGTTGCAATCCGCGTGCAAGGTTGAGCGGCGTCTGTCCGCCGAACTGCACGATCACGCCGTCGGGACGCAAGCGGTCGCAAATGTTGAGGACGTCTTCGGTCGTCAGCGGCTCGAAGAAGAGGACGTCGGATGTGTCGTAGTCGGTGGAG
>JANNSB010000409.1:0-15384 GCA_031402175.1 Planctomycetaceae bacterium | reverse complement strand
CGATCTTGATCGTCAGGTCGCCGCCGACGGTCTCGACGAAGATACGATCCTCGATCGAGACGTGGGGATGCACGCCGTGATGATGCATGTCCCGCGTGGTGCGTATCCACTCGAACTCGTGCTGCGGCGGATAGCGAACCTCGTGGTCGCTGCGATTGTCGAGATAGGTGAGCGTGTCCCCCTGAATCGCCCACTTGAATGACTTGATATCGGTGGCCGATTTGCCGACCTGAAACACCATGTACAGGTTGGGGCCGCGAACGAAGAACTTCGCGAAGCGGGCGTCCTTGTAATAGCGGTAGACGTCCTGGAAGTCCTTCTGAAACTGCGGATTGTCGAACAGTTCCAGGCCCGCCGGCTGCAGCGTATTCGACTCGGAGTTGAATTCGTAAATGGCGAAGACGTCGGCCACGCGGCGTTCGGTCTTGAGACCGAAGTGGACGTTGTAGCCGAGCAGAAACCGTTTCCCGACGGCGATCATGTCGCGGGGGACGCAGTTGTGCTCGGTCGTCACCCGTTCGGTGGCCAGCAGTTTGAGGTCGATCGACCCGAAAACTTCCTTGCGGGCAGCGTTGAGCTTGTCGAGCCGCGCGCGGAGTTCCTCCGCATGACTCTTCAGACGGTTCCGAAGAATCTCATAAGTGCCTCCCTCAAGCTGCGGTGCGTCAGTGGGCATTTGGATTAGATTCCGCTCATCATCAATGGTCATGCCAACGGAGGGACCGCGGATTGGGCGGATGACGCGGGTTTTCGCGGATCTGAAACAGGAAGGATGAAGAAAGTCTTGAATCCATCTGACCTGCGTGAACTCGCGAAATCCGCATCATCCATTGTCCTTCTGCATCAAGTGCGGCTTCCGTTCATTTGCAAACACCTTGCGACGAAACTCCGCCTTCACGCCGAAGTTCAGCAGCAGACCTACCTCGATCGGTGTGGCCTTCAAGTAGTTCAGCAGTTGTGCTTCATGGGCCGGACACAGCGCCTCGGCGGCCTTGATTTCGACAATCACACAGGTGTTGACGATCAGATCCGCGAAGTAAAAGCCGACCACTTCGCCTTCAAAGAAGACCTCAATCGGCACTTGTTGGCTCACCGCGAACCCATTCTTCTTGAGCGCAATCTGCAACGAGTTCTCGTAGACCTTCTCGAGGAAGCCGAAGCCAAGCGAGTTGTAGACGTAGTAATACGCCTTGATGATGGCTTCGCTCGTTTCGGAATGGAGAAGATTGCCGGCCATGGGCAAGGACGATCGGAAGTACTATTGGCGATACAGATCAATCTCTTCTGATCCGCGAAAACCCGCGTCATCCGCCGAATCCGCGGTCTATCTTCTGCGGGCGTCAGCCCTTCTGCTCCTCGCTCGCCATCGCCCCCACGCCAAGCGTTGCCACGCGGCGGTCGAGTAGGCCGCTGGACTTCAGCAGGCGCTGCAGGCGCTTGAGGCCGCTCGTCGTTCCTTCGTCCTCGCTTTCCAGCAGCATCTTGCCGATGAGGGCGGCGACCGACATGTCCTTCACATCCTCGAACGTCAAACCGAAATGGTCGGTGAACTTCCGCAGGTTCTCGCGAAAGTCTCCGCTCCCCTCGGCATCGAAGAATGTGTTCTTCACCTCCGTCAGCACTTCGGAATTGTGTACCCAACGGTCGATGGCTTTCCCCGCGGTGATCGACTCGACCAGCTTGTCGAAGAACTGCGTCTCGCCGCCGACGATGTCGATGCGGGCATTGCCGAGCGCCGCCGCCACGACCTCGGCCTGTTGTTTCGCGATCTCCGACTGGGCAGAGATCCCCGCCAGTTCGATGTCGCGGTCCTTGTTGAGGCGCAGCTTGAATTCCTCGTGCTCGCGGCCGACGCCGTCGAAGAGCTTCATCGCTTCGGCCTTCTCGGTGATGCCCTGGGCCTCGGCGGTGAACTTCAGCTGCATAACGGTGGCTTCGGCCGTCCCTTCCTTCTGGATGGCTTCGGCATGCGCCTTTTGCCCCTCGGCCTCGGCTACGAGCTTTTCCTTGATGACCGCCGCCTGAGCGCGGCCTTCTTTTTCGATCGCTCCTGCTCTCGCAATTTGCACCTGAGCTTCGGCCAGGCCGTCGGCGGCGACTTCCGCCTGGCGTGCCTCGGCCAGCATCTTCTTCGCGGCAGATTCTTTCTCAGCCGATGCGCGCTGAGCTTCGGCTTCGATCAGCATCTGGTCGGCGTTGAAAGTTGCGGCCGTCTTCTGGGCCTCGGCGGCCTTAATCTCCTTGACGAGTGCTTCCTCGGCATTCTTCTCGGCCGCGGTGATGGCGACCCGCTTGGAGCGGTCGGCGGTGGCGAACTCCTCGGTGTCCTTGATTCGCTGCTGCTCTTCGACGACCGATCGTTCGACAATTACGCGCTCGCGGATCACGTCCTGGATGTTCTTCTTCTCGACTTCGATCGCTTTGTCTTTCTCGATGACGGCGAGACCCACGACTCGCTCACGTTCCGTCGCCTCGACCATCCGGTCCTTCTCGACGCGCTCCTTTTCGACGGCGTCGGTGCGCTCTTTGTTCCGCAGGGCGACGATCACCTGGCGTTGCATGTTCTCTTCGGCCACGGCGATCTGCTCGTCCGACGCAATGCGGGCGGCCTCCGACTTGAGCCGCTCTTCGTGCTCGACTTTGCGCGACTCGGCCTGTTGGCGCGCGGAAATCTCGGCGATCTCCCGCTTCTGTTTCTCGACGGCCTGCACGCGCTGCTTCTCGAGCTCCAGGATCGCTTCCTGGGCCTCGACATCCTGCTTCTTGATGATCTTCTCTTTCTCCCTCTGAATTTCGTTCGAGCGAATGTGCTCGCGGGACGTCAACTCGGTGATCTTCTTGATGCCCTCTGCATCCAGGATGTTGTTCTGATTGAGCAGCTCGAGCGGCGTCTGCTCCAGGTAGTCGATGGCGCAGTCGTCGAGCTTGTAGCCGTTGAGGTCGGTGCCGATGACGTTGAGGATCGCTTCCTTGAACTTGTCCCGCTCTTCGTAAAGTTCGACGAAGTTGAATCGCTTGCCGACCGTCTTGAGGGCTTCGGAGAACTTGGCGTCGAACAGTTCGATGAGCGACTGATGTTCGCTCGACCGCCGGCAGCCCAGCGACTGGGCGACCTGTTTGATGTCTTCCGCCTGGTTGTTGACGCGCACGAAGAAGGCGACTTCGATGTCGGCCCGCACGTTGTCCTTGCAGATGAGTCCCGATGAGCCGCGGCGGGCGATCTCGATGCGCTTGACGGAGAGGTCCATCAGTTCGACGCGGTGAGCGATGGGAACAACCCACATGCCTTCGCCGGAAGCGACCTTCATCCCTCCCCAGCCGGTCTTAACGAGTGCTTCCTCGGGCCCTACCTTTCGGTAGAACTTCGACAGCGCGACCAGGAAGCCCACGCTGAGAATGATGAAGATGATGATCGGCACAATGACTGCTGGATTCGAGAAATCGATGGCCAGCAGATGTGGTGTGATCATTCCAGAGAGAGTTGTCGATAACATGGCCTGCCTTTCAATGCTTCAATCGCGATTCAATCAGCCGTCAATCGCCGCTTGCGGCTGGCATTTATCCACTTCGAGTCCCACGACCCTAGCCTGTCACTGTCCGCAGGCTCTCGACGTAATACAGGTGTGCATCCGGTGCGTAATCGACGACGCGCGCCTCCTGCCCTTTCGTCACCGCTCCTTCCAGCGTGCGGACGTCCAATATCAGCGGCGCTCCCTGCCCGGTGTGATACTGGGCCTGACCGAACGACGTCGTCACTTCACTGCTGGTGATCGTCACCAGCTTGCCGATCATCTCCTCGGCGGGGTTCGGCTCCATGTGCCTGAACTTCCCCTTCAAGGGTTGCGTGAGCACCTTCGCCGCGAACAAACCTATACAGAAATCTCTGCCCAGCGCTCGAGCGATGTCGAGCTGACTGGGATCGACCAAATCTCGATTCAACGTCATCGCCGAAATCCACGCGGGAAAGGCGAACGCCGTCAGCCAGAACATCAACGGCACATCTCCCAGGTTGAACCATCTCAACCCCAACATTCCCCAGTCCGCGAACGTGACATCGCCGCCGTCAGGGGCGTCGACATCCAGATCGAGATCCAGGAATTCCAGGTCAAACGCCCCCAAGATCATCAGGAGCCAATAGACCAGCAACACGCACATCAGAACCGACGGGACGACCGTGGGCCACGAAAAACAGAACTGCAGAAATTCGTTCATGGGAACACTCCTCCCATGTTGCCAATATGCAACATTCCTCAGGGACGCGATTTTGAGAACGACCAGACAGGCGAATGGGTCACCGAATTCTGGCCGATTCAGGCTGATTTGTCAGGGGCAGGGGTTTTGACCATGATGACGACCGCGCTAGTGACGGCACTTGCACGGGCGTGGGCAGTGGGCATTTATCACTCGAATCGGTTCCAATGGATTGCGAATGACGCGAAACGTCACGGCTCAATGCTATCTCGCATTCATCGCGGTTCTGGCCCTGCAGGGATGCGGGCCGGGCGGCGAACCGGTCTCCGAGATCAATGCGACCGCTGCCGCGAACCTGCCCAAACTGGAAACGCCTACCTTTCCCGATACCGACAGTCCCTGGTGGCGCGGCGTCGATCGCGACGGCCATGCGGCAGGGTCGGCCCCGACAAGTTGGAGTGAAACCGAGAACATCGTCTGGAAGGTTCCGATCCCCGGCCGGGGACATTCCTCTCCCACCATCGTCGGCGACCGCATTTATCTCACCACCGCCGATGATACACAGCAGGTGCAGTCGGTGCTCGCCCTCGACCGCGAGACGGGTGATGTGGTCTGGCAGACGCCCGTGCACACCGGCGGCTTTCCGACCGACAGCTACATGCATCCCAAGAGCACGCACGCTAACGGCACGGTCGCCTGCGACGGCGAACGCTTGTACATCGCGTTTCTGAATTCAGATGCCATCACGATGTCCGCGCTCGATCTGGCGGGAGAGATCCTGTGGCAGACGTATGTCTGTGACTTCAGCTCGCATTACGGTCATGCGGCATCGCCGTGCATTCATCAGTCGCTGGTCATCCTCGCCGCCGAGGATCGCGACGGTGGCTGCATCGCCGCCGTCCATCGCGAGACGGGCGACATCGTCTGGCGGAAGCCGCGCGGCGGAGAGAACTATTCATCGGCCGTCGTGGCCCATGTGGCGGGGCGGGATCAACTGTTGCTCAGCGGCGGCGACTATGTCACGAGCTACGACCCGTTGACGGGAGACGAACTCTGGAGTTGCCCGGGAACGACGTCCACGACCTGCGGCACAATGGTCTGGGATGAGGAGCGGGTCTTCGCCAGCGGCGGCTTCCCGGATTCGATGACGATCTGCGTCGATGCCTCCACGGGTAATGAGGTTTGGCACAACGGCGTGAGGTGCTACGAAGAGTCGATGCTCGTGCACGAAGGATACCTCTACGCTCTCGATGGCCAGGGCGTCGCCTATTGCTGGGACGGCGTGACCGGAGCGGAACAATGGAAGGAGCGACTGGGCGGTCCGGTGAGTTCGTCGCTCGTCGAAGCCGATGGCATCATCTATGGAGCCAACGAAAACAGCACGATGTTCGTCTTTCGGGCTGATCCGACACGATTCGAGTTGCTGGCCGAGAACCAGTTGGGGGACGAGTCCTTCGCCACGCCGACGATCAGCGACGGCCGCATCTACATTCGTGTCGCGTCGCACACCGATCGTGGTCGCGAGGAATTTCTGTACTGCGTGGGGGAGTGACGCATCCGCCAAGGTTGATACTTTCTTCCCATCTCGCAATCATCGGGCCTTGGTCAGATCGAATCGGAGCCATTGGATGTACTGCTCACCGAATTGGCGTCAAGGAGATTGAAGATGGCTCGTATCACGCGTCGTAACTTTCTGCAAGGGTCGGCCGCCGTCGGGGGCGGGTTGCTCCTCAATGGCACGCGGGCCTCGGGGAGCTTTTTCGGAGCAGCCGACCGAGTGCGGGTGGCGGTCGCGGGACTCAACGGCCGCGGCGGGTCGCACTTGGCCGGTTGGTTGGAACAGGACAACGTCGAGGTCGCGTGCGTCATCGATCCCGATCAGGACGTGCTGGACCGTGCGGTTCGCAACGTCACCGAAGCTGTCGACAGTAAGTACTCGCCGCGCGGCGTCACCGACGTGCGGGAGATTCTCGACGACAACACAATTGATGCCATTTCGATCGCCACTCCCAACCATTGGCATTCGCTGATGACGATCTGGGCGATTCAAGCGGGCAAGAATGTCTATGTCGAGAAGCCGATGAGCCACGACGTCGTGGAAGGGCGAGTCGTCGTCGAGGCCCAGAAGAAGTACGGCGTCGTCGTGCAGCATGGGACGCAGACACGCAGCGATGCCGGCGTCGCCGGACTGCACGAAGCGATACAGGCCGGCAAGTTCGGACGCCTGAAGATCAGCTACGGCTACTGCTGCAAGCCTCGCGGCAGCATCGGCTTCGAACCGGTCGGCCCGCCTCCGGCGAACCTCAATTGGGATCTGTGGAAAGGGCCGGCGGTGATCGATGAATATCACGGCAACTACCATCCCTACGACTGGCACTGGTTCTGGAAGACTGGTAACGGCGACCTGAACAATCAGGGGACGCATCAGTTGGATGTCGCCCGTTGGGCTCTCGATGTCGATCAGACTCATCCTGTCCGCGTGAGGGCGCTGGGCGGACGGTTCATGTGGAACGACCAAGGCGAGACGCCGAACACGATGTTCGCGATGGCAGAGTACCCCAACGGCCAGATCGTGATGTTCAACGTCCGTAACGTGAACTACGACGGCTACGAACACCAGGTCGAGAACGAGTATTACTTCGAGGACGGCGGCAAGATCATCCGCAACCAATACTACCCCGCCGGCAGCACCGAAGGGGAGGATTTGGATATCGAACCGGGCCACGTCACGCCGGGCGGCAACTGGGGCGCATTCATCGCCGCGATCCGCGCCGGTGATCCGGAGATGGCGAACGGCACGGCACCCATTGCTCACGATGCCTGCGTCCTCGGCCATTTGATGAACAACTCGTACCGGCTCGGCGAGCAGGTGCCGTTCAATGCCGAGGCGGGCCGGTTCGGCGACAATGCCGATGCCTACGAGCACTTCATGAAGCTGCATGACATCATGGCTAGCGGCGTCGGCGTACCCGAGGAAGGCAACTTCTACACGGTCGGCCCGACGCTGACGTTCGATCCCGCCACCGAACGCCACACCGGCGACCACGCCGATGCGGCGAACGCGCTGCTCAAGGATCCGAACAATCCGGGATTCGAAGTGCCTGATGCGAGCGCGGTCTAGGGTCGAGGGACAACGGGCCAGAGTAGGAAATGCCCTCCGTGGCATTCCGGCCTGCGGAACCGGTGTGCGCAAGTGGTGGAGCGCTCTCGTGACGTTTGATTCATGGACGTATGCAAGTCGTTCGTCACGGTGACACGGGCGGTGCGAAGAATGCACCTACCCGCCGACGGAATGGCACAGAGGCCATTCCCTACAGTCGTGACGCGGTTGCAGTGTTTGCCAGTCAATCGGCTGCCTGCGGCGGCGAACGCGAATGCTGTCGCACACCAGAGAGCCATACTCAGGGCGAAGCTCGGCCAGAACGATTCGAGTTGCGTCGTCGCGGTGAGCAGCAGTCGCGAATGCAGTTCGCCGATCGCCACGCTCGCGGCCACGATCAATACGAACGGCAGCGGCCGGGCATGGACCATGAACGCCATGTAGATTCCCAGGATGACGGCCACGCGCATCATCGGCACGCGCCGGACCTCGATGCCCCAGATGGCGACATGGATCACCCACACCACGAATGCCAGGACGACGAGACACAGCGACAGAAACAGAAAGTCGCGCCAGCGGTCATCTCCGAGTTCATGGGCAGAAACGACTTGTTTGCAGTATTCCTCACTCACCTTCCAGCACCCATTCCTCGTTGAACGCAGCATGCTTCATGCTCTTGCCTTCATCCACGAAGTAGCTGTAGACGCAGTGAATCGTGCCGTCCCGCGACTGGATGACGGCCGGGTAGTGGTACGAGCCGGTTTCTTGTTGTTCGAGATGGCGAGTGTGCGTCCAGGTCAGGCCTTCATCATCCGAGAGTGACACGGCCAGCGAATGGCGTCCATCGGTCGTGTCGTTATAGACCAGGAGCCAGCGGCCGCTGGCGAGCACGACGCCGTCGAGGCCGGAGCCGGGATTGGGTAGGTCGCTCACGCCGACTTCGCCCCAGGTGAGACCCTCGTCGGTCGATTCGCAGACCCGCACCCGTTCGCGCGGGCCGTTCTCGCGCATGTAGGCCACGAGCGTGCCGTCGCGCCGTTGCAACACCGTCGGCTGAATGTTGCCGAAGCCCATCAACGGCTCGCTCGCATACCACGTCTGGCCGCCGTCATCGCTGATGGCCATGATCGAGAACGAATACGTGTCGGAATAGAGCGGGAGCAGAATGCGTCCTGATGCCAACGTCGTCGGCTTGCACCGCGGCTGCCAGCCCAGGCGTTGATAGAGCTTGTCGGCGAGGCGTTCCCGTAACTGATCGAGTTCCCCCCGCAGCTCATCAGTGAGGACGTACTCCAGCACACCCAGTTCTCGGTCGAGCAGCTCAAGAGCCTCGGCCGAGAAGTCGTCGGGCTTCAAGAGAATGCTGCCGTGCGCGACCGGCTGCTCAAACGGCGACTCGGCCTCCGTGTCGAACACGCGGTAGTGCGTGATGCACGACTCCCAACTGTTGGCGAGGATCACCGGCCAGAAGAGCCAGACCTGGTTGTCATCGTCGCACATCAGGCAGGTGTTGCAGTCCGGGAACCCCGGCGTATCCACGAGCAGAAATGCCTCGGTCCACGGGCCGCCCCCTGGCACGAGCAGCGAGCCGTACACCGCGACATCGTCGGCACTGCGCTCGCCCGAGCCGCGATACCACGACACCAGCAGGCCGCCATCCGGAAGTTCCACGATCCCCGGCGCATGGTTGTGCTGGTCGTGCAGCGGAAACACGAGTTCCGCCTGATGCATCGGCCCCGCTCCCTGAGTTTCATCGCCTCCGAGTAACGAGAGCAGAACAACCGTCACAAGAATTGAATGTGCGTGCATCGGATGACACCAAGACAAGCTGCGGATACAGAACCATGGTAACCCGACGCGTCAGCGAGGGCGACGTGAACAATCGCGTCCAAGCCAAATCAAACCTGCCTTGCGGAAATCGGCACTCATCGGAATCGCGAACCGAATCGTTCTCCGCAGGCTGCCCCGCAGCTTAAATGATCACCATCGCTCACGATGCCCTCGCTGACGCACTCACGCATCGGGTTACCATAGTTTTCAAGAACAAACCCCAACTCCGATACCTAATCCCTGCGCCAGAGCCACCCTCTGCGCCAAAAGAAGACGAGCAGCCCGATATCGAGCGCCGCCATCAACATCAGGGAAAAGGGATAACCGAAGTACCAGCGCAGCTCGGGCATGTTGAACCGCGACACATCAGCGTCGAAGTTCATGCCGTACACGCCGGCGATAAAGCTCACCGGCAGGAACAGCGTGGCGATGATCGTCAGCACCTTGGTGACATCGTTCGTGTGCTGGCTGAGTTCCGACAAATGCAGATCCCGCAGATCGGTGCACGACTCGCGCAATGATTCGGCCACGTCGAGCAATTGCACCGTATGGTCGTAGCAGTCCCGCAGAAAGACCTGCGTCTCGGGCTTGATCCATTCCGTCGGCCCGCGCAACAGGACGTTGATCATCTCGCGCAGCGGCCACATGATTCGCCGCAACTCTCGCAGGTCGCGCCTCACGCCGTGCAGATCGCGCAGCGGTGAGCGCAGCGCGTTGTCCTCCAGTGATTCCTCGATCGTATCGAGCCTTCCTCCATACGACTCCAGCAGCGGAAAATACCCGTCTATGATGGCGTCGATGAGGGCATACGTCAGGTAGTCGGCCCCGTGACGGCGAATCAGTCCCTTCGATTCCCTGAGCCGCGTTCGCACCGGCTCGAAATAGTCGCCCGGCATGTCCTGGAAAGTGATCAGCCAGCCCGGTCCGAGAAACATGCTCACCTGCTCGGTCTGCAAGCGCTCGGCCGGCGAATGCATGCGGGTGACGATGTACAGGCAGCCGTTGTACTCCTCCACTTTCGAGCGCTGATGCAGGTGCATCACGTCTTCAAGCGCGAGCGGATGCAGGCCGAACAACGCGCCGATTTCCCCGATCAGTTTGGCGTCACCGACGCTTTCCACATCGAGCCACAGCACGTTGCCAGGAGAGATGAGGCTTCTGACTTCGTCGGCCGACTGGGGATCGAACTCTCGAACGCTGGATTCTGAATACACGAATGCGTGCATCTTCGTCCGCGGTCGCGTCGGATCGCCGACCAGTGTGCCCGGCGCGGCGCCGGGAGTGGTCCGGTGATGAAACCGATGCGGGTGCGGCTTGGGAAGACGCTTGGATTTGCGGTGCCTGGCCATGCCGTGGAGTGTAACGGCGTGCTTCCACGACGCCGAGCAAACGAGGATCTGGCGTGTCTCCACGACCGAATGCGGCGATCAGCCGTCACTCCACGCAGCGTGTGGCGGCAGCAACCGTTACTCCGCGCGGATCGAAAACTGCATCAAGAGATGGCTTTCGATCACGAATCGCTCGCCGGTTTCGGTATCGAGCAGACCACAAAGTCCCGCATCCTCGTCGTCATCCCGCACGATGTGGCGATTCGAGGTGGCGTACTCCAGAAATGTTTCGGGAGCGATCTGTCGGGGGGGAAGATACATACTTTCCGCGGATTCCGAGCAGCAGTTTTCGAGGATCGTCATGATCTTTCCGAGCAGTCAGTATGAGCAGCTCATTCATCCTGTAATGTGCTACCCGACCATCCTATCGGCTCCTCGGGAGCCTGACTCCGTTTCGCAGTGGCCGTTATACCGACGGGCGAGGATTAGGCAACGCCACGAATTGTTAATTGCAGTTTTCCGGATTTAACAATCGCCACATGCCGATTTCTCTTGCGTTACCGGCATAGCTTGATCCCGGAAGGATCGGCCGGCGGACATATCAAACGGCGCTCACGCCGAATGCACCGTCAATCGCAGCGAATGGAAATGGCACAGCGCGGCCGCGCACGCATCGGCCACGTCGTTCGGCTCCGGCGGAGCAGAGAGATCGAACTCCCGCTGCACGGCCGACTGGACCTGCGATTTCGAAGCGTTCCCCGATCCGGTGAGCAACTTCTTGATCTGCCGCGGCGAATAGTGCACCACCTTCAAGCCGCGCGACATGGCGGCGAACAGAATCGCTCCGCGGGCATGCGCCATCAGGATGGCGGTCTTGGGATTCTGAACGTGCGCGAAGACCTGTTCGATCGTCAATACGCCGGGAAGGTATTGCTCGATCACATCGGCGACACCTTCTCCGATCTCCTGCACTCGCTGGCCGAGTGACTTCCCCTTGGTGGAACGAATCACGCCCCCTTCGCACAGATAGGGGCCGCTCGATGTTCGCTCGATGACGGCATACCCGGTGCAGCGCAGTCCGGGGTCGATGCCCAGAATGCGGTCCGGCGCGGGGCCTTCGAACACATTTCCGACCGCAAAGCCCATGTCCGTTCCCTCGGGGACCACGGTCGTCGCGGGCCGCGTAACTGGCGGCTCGTTCGACGTTTGACCTGTGGAACTTGATCGGACATCCATGAATGCAGCCTTGCTGGAATTAGTCCTCGCTGTGAAATCGCTCTCGAACAGGCAAGCGGGACTTCCACTCGCGAGATCATAAACATCGGTCGATGCCGGGAACATAGCGGTTGTAGCGATCGCGCCGACTTAATGGACTCCCGAATGTGCCGACGATCCAAATGAAACAAGTTGTAGTTGCGCGAAGCGTGCTAGGATTGTGGAAAGTCGCGGCCACACAATAGTCACGTCCTGTCAGCCGCGGAGATTCTGATCATGTTTCGGCACGCCGGTTACGTTGTGGACGCGCTCGGAGACCACTTCGAGAACGCGACCACCCAAGACTTCGCTTTCTATGCGCTGGCGATCACTTTCATCGCCTGGTTCTGCACCAAGTACTACGCGGCCGATCCGTAATGCCCGTAGCACGGCCTTCCCAGGCCGTACCCGCTTATCGACGGCGGCCTGGAAGGCCGCTCTACGGGGCCTGAATGAGGCCCGTGGGCTTCACGTCAGAATGCTCGTCAGCAGCGTGCCGGCCACGTCAGTCAGCCGATACTCGCGCCCATTGTGGAAGTAGGTGAGCCGTTCGTGGTCGATGCCCATCAGGTGCAGCATCGTCGCGTGGATGTCGTGCACGCTGACCCGGTCGGTGACGGCCTTCCAGCCGAACTCGTCCGACTCGCCGTAGCTGACGCCCCCCTTGATGCCGGTCCCGGCCATCCACATCAAAAAGCCGTGCGGGTTGTGATCACGCCCGTCACCATCCTGCGAGACGGGCATGCGGCCGAACTCGCCTCCCCAGATGACGAGCGTCGAGTCCCACAGGCCGCGCTGCTTGAGATCGGTAAGCAGCCCATCGATCGGCACATCGGTTTCGGCACAGTGCTCGGTGTGGTTGGCGGTAAGGTTGGCATGTGCGTCCCACTCGCCATCGCTGAAGACCTGCACGAACCGCACGCCGCTTTCGACGAGCCGGCGAGCCATCAGACATTTGCGCCCGAAGGCGTTTGACTGCGGATTGTCGATGCCATACATCGCATGCGTGGCCTCGCTCTCTTGCGTCAGATCGACCACATCGTTCGCCTCGGCCTGCATGCGGTAGGCGAGTTCGAAGGACTGAATCCGCGCGAGGAGGTCGGCCTCGCCGGGATGCTGCTCCATGTGCTCCTGATTGAGCCGGGCCAGGAGATCAAGTTGCGCCCGTTGATCTTCCCGCGTCACCCCCTCCGGCTGATTCAAGTTAAGAACCGGGTTGCCCTGCGAGCGAAACAATGTCCCCTGGTACGACGAAGGCAAGAACCCCGCGCCCCAGTTGAGCGGGCCGCCTTTCACACCGTCGCGGTTCTCCAGGACGACGTATCCCGGCAAGTTCTGGTTCTCGCTCCCCAGTCCATAGGTGATCCAAGCGCCCGCCGACGGGAAGCCGGGCCGCGGGATGCCGGTATTGATCAGTTGCATTGCGGGCACATGATCATCCGGTTCGCTGTAGCAACTCTTAATGAACGCAATGTCATCGACGTGCTTGGCGACGTTTGTGTAGTGCTCGCAGACCCATTGGCCGCATTCGCCGTACTGCTGAAAACTGAACGGTGATTTCATTAAGGGGCCGGGATCGCCGTTGAAGACGTCGATGGCGATGCGCTCGCCGTCCCGCGCCTGTAGTTCGGGTTTGGGGTCGAAGATATCGACGACGCTGGGCGCGCCTTCCATGAAGAGCCAGATCACTGACTTGACCTTCGCCGGGAAGTGGCCGTCTCGCGGGGCAAGAGGATTGGTGGACACGGCATCATCGCCGCGAAGCAGTTCCGGGCCCAGCAGGTCGGCCAGGGCGAGCATGCCCATGCCGCCCCCCATCCGCTGCAGGAAGTGCCGGCGGTTGGTGATGGGGGCGATTCGCCCGCAGGGGAATTTGCTCTGACCGTACATATTCACCTCATTCCTGTTTTTTTCTCCCTCTCCCCCGCTGACCGCGTGCCGATGAAGTCACGCGTTCCAGCGGGGGAGAGGGTTGGGGTGAGGGGCGCAACTTGAACCCCTCACCCCGGCCCTCTCCCCCACATTCAACTCTTATCAGAAATCGGAAGGTTCCAGTGGGGGAGAGGGAGATGTTGACTTGCTGATTCGCACACCATTTAATCGACGTACAAAAACTCATTCAAACTGAAGATCGCCTGGCAGTAATCGGCGAGAGCCTCGCGGCGGATCTCATCAGGCGATCGATTCTCATCGCGTTGCATTCGCTGCTCGGTCTGAGACGCAATGAAGTCGACCGACGCTGCAAGTTCGGACTCGCTCGGTTCGCGTCCCAGTGCGATCAGAAACGCCTGCTGCACGCATTCCGAGTCATCGCCGGCATTCACCAGCAGCCTGTCCGCGAAGTCGAACGCCAGCCCGCGAACGAATCCGTCGTTCAAGAGCGCTAATGCCTGCGGCGCGACCGTCGTGTTCTCGCGCCGGCTGCAGCTTTGCAGAAAGGCAGGCCGATCGAATGCCTGCAGCAACGGATACGGGACGATTCGCTTGTGGAACATGTACACCGACCGCCGCCGCACTTCGGCTCCGTCGGCCACGTCACCGGGATACGGGTCTTTGATGTTGCGTGCGATCATCGCCTCTCCGGCGATTGGCGGCTTGAACCCCGGGCCATACGCCTGCAGATTGAGCGTCCCGCTGACCGCAAGCATTGAATCTCGCAGTATCTCGGCCTCGATGCGTCGCGGCTCCATTCGCCACATCAGTTGATTTGTCGGATCGACCGCCGCGCGGGCCTCATCGAATGTCGAAGTCTGCTGATAGACCGCGCTGGTGAGTATCTGTCGATGCAGACGCTTCAAACTCCAGCCGTTCGACACGAAGTCGAGAGTGAGCCATTCCAGCAGTTCCGGATGTGTCGGCAACTCACCCCGCACTCCGAAATCGCTGACGGAGCGCGCTAAACCCTCGCCGAAGTGATGTTGCCAGACTCGGTTGACGATCACGCGAGCCGCGAGCGCGCCGGCCCCGTGCTCGACGTCGGTCATCCAGTCCGCCAGAGCGGCCCGCTGATAGGTGCTGTCGATTACGCCCCCTTTCGTCATGGCTTCCTGCCAGTAGTCTTCCGACGTGCGGCCTCTGGTTAGCACATCGAGAAAGCCCAGCTGCACCTGTTGATCGCGGTCGTAGAAGTCGGATCGCTCGAAAAGCCACGTCGTGGCGGGCGTGCTGCCGAAGTCGCGGAAGACGAGGGCTTCGGTCTCGCCTTCTCTGCCGGGCAATGCCACGGTTTCGCGGTCGCCGCTGTGGAGGGCGCTCAGCAGGCGATAATACTCGCGAGCCGAGATGGCATCGTACTTGTGATCGTGGCAGCGGGCGCAGCCGATCGTCAGACCGAGCATCGCCGAGCCGATCGTCGAGAGCGTGTCATCGAGCACATTGTACCTGTTGCGCAAGCGCTCGATCTCCAGCAGATCGTCGGGAAGAGCCTGATAGCAGCCGGCTGTGAGGAAGCCCGTGGCGGCGATCGCGTCGGCATTGTTCGGCTCGATCTCGTCCCCCGCGAGTTGCCAACGCAGGAATGTGTCGAATGGCAGGTCATCGTTGAGCGCACGAATCACGAAATCGCGGTAGTAGAACGCGCCCGGCCGATCGTGATCGGACTCGTATCCATCGCTGTCGGCATACCGGGCCAAATCGAGCCAATGCCGTCCCCAGCGCTCGCCGTAATGCGTCGTGCCGAGC
>JANNSB010000408.1:0-3294 GCA_031402175.1 Planctomycetaceae bacterium | reverse complement strand
TACCTCGGCTCATCCACGGATTGATCTCGTACTCGATCCCGTAGAAATCAGGCGGGCACATGAGGAGCGTGGGCCGCGAGTAGTGCGCCATTCAGAGAGTTGCCTTTCGCTTCATGAAAGGATGCTGCGAGCGGCGGGGTTGAACCCCGCCGGTCTTTCAGCCGCGAATGGCGACGATCAGTTCCGCGCGTTCTGGCCTTCGGCACCCATGTTGTCGCGCACGCCGGAGATGGCCGACCTCATCAGCGTGTCGGCCTGCAGATTCTTGAGTTCGTAATAGTCCAGCAGGCCCATCTGATTGGTCCGTAGCGCGTTGGCGATCGCCTTGGGAACTTCGGCTTCGGCCAACACCACTTTCGCGCGGTTTTCCTGGCTGCGGGCAATCATCTCCTGGGAACGGGCCTGAGCCCCGGCGCGACGTTCTTCCGCGCGCGCCTGGGCCACGCGCATGTCGGCCTCAGCCTGATCGGCCTGCAAGCGAGCGCCGATGTTCTCGCCGACATCGATGTCGGCAATGTCGATGGAGACAATCTCGAAGGCCGTCTGCGCTTCGAGGCCCTGATTCAGCACCGTATGCGAAATCGTTTCCGGGTTCTCGAGCACGCGTTTGTAGCTCGGCTGCGAACCGATCGCCTGTACGATGCCCTGACCGACGCGGGCGACAACGGTTTCTTCCGTCGCACCGCCGATCAGTTGTTTGATGTTCGTCCGCACCGTCACGCGGGCGCGGATCTTGAGCTGAATGCCGTCACCGGCGACGGCATCGAGCGTGCCGGCCGACTTCTTGGGATCGGGACAGTCGATCACTTTCGGATAGACGCTCGTGCGGACGGCATCAAGCACATCACGCCCCGCGAGGTCGATCGCCTGCGCGTCCTGCCAGTCCATGTCGATCTTAGCTTTGTGCGCTGCAATGAGGGCCTTGATGACGTTGGGCACGTTGCCGCCAGCCAGATAATGCGCTTCGAGCGCCCGAGTCGTGATCGGATACGATTCGAGGATGCCCGACTGAATCGCCATGATCTTGCTGCGCACGATCACCGTCGGGTTCACCTTCCGAATCGACATCATCACGAGGTTCGGCAGCGAGATGCCGGCCCCGGTCATCAGGCTCTGCACGTACAGACTGGCATACTTCGCAAAGACAACGAGAAAGACCAGCGCCAGCAAGACGATCAGCCCGATGACAAGATAGAGCATCGGCGGCTGGAGCGCCAGAACAGGGGAGATCGCAAGCGGGGCAGTCATCGATGAATCCACTCTCATTGTTGATTCGACCGCCAGGGGCGGTGTTTACGCCGGTTTATCGGGCAGGCAAATCGAAGTCAAGCGGGGGGGCTTCGGTGAAGGGATCAAGCGACGGTGCTTCTTCTTCATGCTTCGGATGGTCTTGATCGTTCGCTACTTCCGGCGAGGTCTCTCCCACGGGCAAATCGACACGTTCCGGTCGGGCGAACGGAGGCCGAACCAGCAGCCGGTTCCCCCGCACTTCGGAAATCTCCACCATTTCGCCAGTGGGGATTGGCAGCCCTTCCGAGAACGCATGCAGCCGCTCGCCGTCGATGACCAGAATGCCGCCCGGATTGAATTGCGTCACAGTTTTCGCGGTTTGGCCAACGAATGCCTGCAGCCTAGCCTGCTCGGCTTGATAGGGAGTCACGTCTCGCTGATCCGGTGCGGTCAACAGCATGCGGTTGCCCAGCGAGGTGGTCTCCAGCACCTTGATCAATGCGAACAGCGCGCTCGGCACGATCAGCAACAGGCTGATGATATAGATCAAGAAAAAGCTGGTTCCCCACCAGGCCTTGTACGCCGCCCAGACCGATGTCACCAGACAGATCAGGCAAAACACGCTGATCATCCCCCCCGACGGGATGAAAAACTCGGCTATCATCAGCGCCAGTCCCACGAAGAGCAGGACGATCGCCAACATCTGATAATCCATAACGTCCTCGTCCTCAATTTGTCCGCTTGCTCAATGTGTCCGCGCTGGTATGTTCTTCCTCAGCCATCTATTGTACGCCCCGCTCACCACCAGGCAAAACGTGGCGACACCCATTTGGGTTCACGAATTCGTCGATCCATTTCCGGGCGACGGGCGGTCGCGGCGACGTTCCTCGTCCAGACGCGATCCGAAGGGATTGGCGAGGTTCTCCGCGCGCGACTCGAACAGACTGGTGCGATTCCCCTCTTGCGGAGGCATGTAAGCGGGCTGCCAACGGGTCGGCGTGAACTGCGAAACCGCCACGCCAATGCTGAACACTCCGCCGAAGAACGCCGCCAACGCGAAACAGACCAACCCCTGCACCATGGATTCGGTCCCGATGATGCCGATAAACATGCTCTGGTAGGCCATGCTGGTGGCGAAAGAGAACGTCACGGTGCTGACGATCATCAACAAGATGATGCTCAAGGCCTGCAGGAACGACTGCTTCGACACCGCCCCCAGCAACATGGCCGACACCGAACTGATCGCGCCCGCAAAGTGCATGATCGCCAGTGCCGCAATCAATCCATAAATCGAAACACCTCGCAAGAGATAACTGAAGCAGATGAACGGCGCGACTGCACAGGCATACGCGCCGATCTCCACCAGACAACTTTGCAGCTTGCCGAACACGATCCGCACGGGCGAGAGCGTCGTGACGGCCAGCACCTCGAAGGTCTGCCCGTCGAACTCCTGGGCAATGCTGCGAAACAAATTCAGCGGAGCCGCGTAACACAGCGGAATCCCCAATAAGAGCATCAGCGACGACAACAACCGGGGACCGATCTCCGCCGATCCAGCCTGATTGCCGATCGACAGCACCGTCCCCACGCAGATCAACCAACTCAGCCCCACCAGCAACAGAAAAGTCGCGGGAAAGAACTTCCCTTTGATCCGCTGCCGCGTCTCCCGCACGAGAATCGGGTTCAGCCGGTCGCTCCACACCTCCAGCCGGGCGGCGAGTGTGTCCATCCACAGCGGCGGCTTCTCATCAGCAGACACAGACGTGAACAGGGGAGGAGAGAAAATGACCAGGCATTAGAACCTCGAATCATACGCGCCCCGGATTGAATACGCGAATTGCCGATCATGCCGACAGATGTTCGTGAGTGCGTCAAGAAAGTCGGTGGATTCATATTCCCCCTCTCCCCCACTGGAGATCTTGATTCGTGACAGCGTTCCATTGTGGGGGCGAGGGCCGGGGCCGGCGGCTGGGCTGCACATACGCAGCCTTCCAGGGCTCGGGGCCGAGCGCGCGCAAGAAGGTCGCGGTGTGGCTGGTACCCGCACCCACTTCCATGTCGTAG
>JANNSB010000407.1:0-2126 GCA_031402175.1 Planctomycetaceae bacterium | reverse complement strand
AGTCGGATGCGCCAATACTCAATGCTGTGATGGATCGCGTCGCCAGACAACGTATGAGTACACGACCAACCCTGCCGTCGAGGCGAGGACGACCGCCAACATCGCGTAGACCGCCCATTCCGTTGCGAAGAACCCGCTCAGTAAGACCGCCACACCCGAGAGTGGGAGAATCCACGCAGCCAGGCGATGTGTCTTCGTCCACGACAGATCGCTGGAAAGTGTCCACGGAGTGCGCACGCCAACAAACCAATTCGGCTTGATGCGAGTCATCAGCACGCCGACGGCAATCAGCAGAAGCCCCACGATTGCGGGAACCACTGTTCCCATCGGAATCGGCCGGCCCAATGCGGCGAGCAGCAGCAACCCGTGGAGGACAGCCATGAACACGATCAACGCACAGCG
Organism: Planctomycetaceae bacterium; assembly: GCA_031402175.1. GTDB lineage: Bacteria > Planctomycetota > Planctomycetia > Planctomycetales > Planctomycetaceae > JANNSB01. The sequence goes on along the minus strand of JANNSB010000407.1, from coordinate 1,724 downwards.
AATGATCGTGTAGGGTCCGGCGAACTCGCGATAGTTCGCCGCGCGAGGATCAATCTTCGGCAACACGAGCAGCAGCATATACAGCCCGGTGGCGACCAGCGGAATCAGGAACAGCCCCTCGAATCGCCCTCCGTATCGATCAACTTCTCCGCGGATGTTCCAGTGAACCGGAATCTGGTCCGGGACGTACGTCCAAACGCAGGCACCTGCGATGAACATGGCGACAATCAGCAGTAGCTGAGGGAGTTCGGTTCGCCAGGATGACTGCATGGGTTCGCCTCGATTGTCGTGCGCATTCTGTTGCAATGAAACTGTGGTTGCAATGCGGATACACCGACGTCCGCCACTGCTATCAAACTACCTGGAGCAGGTGGGAATGCCCGATACCCACCCCGCACGCTCATTGAAACCGGTCGATACTTCAGCAACGCGGTTCCAGTCGATAAGCTGAGGAGCCCAGTGCTAGGTGGTTTGCGCGTCGGAGTCTCTGCGAGTCGGCGCAGCGTGTATGAGGCGGCATGAGCGTTGAACGTCAACTGCTGTTCGGCGTGTTGGCGGTGCAGAACGACTGCATCTCGTGGGAGGAGATGCGAATCGCCCTGCGGGCATGGCAGCGGGACGAGTCGCTACCGCTGGGCGATGTGCTTATGCAGCAGGGGGCGCTGTCCAAAATTGCGGCCGATCTGCTCCAGCGCCTCGCGGAACTGCATCTGCAGCGGCACGGGGATGCTCAACAGGCGCTTGCGAGCCTCAGCGCTTTGAGCGCGTTGCGACAGGAGCTGGAGCAACTGGGCGATCCCGAGATCGCCGCCACGCTGGCGCACATTCGCCGGGAGGGAGAGGCTCCCGCCGAGCCGGCGCCAAAGGTGACGCCCGCTACTTCATCCGGCTCCGCGGGAGCGTCGCCCTCCCACGCGGAATTCGGCAACCGCGCGCAGGCCGAGACGGTCGTGCCCTCGCAGGCCGATTCGCAGCAGTCGTTCGTGCCGTCCGAGCCGGAAGCGGCCGCGCAGAGGGGTGATGCGAGGCGCGTCGGGGATGGGGGCACTCGCTTTCGCATCCTCCGTCCCCATGCCCGTGGCGGACTCGGTGAAGTATTCGTCGCGCGGGACGAAGAACTGAACCGCGATGTGGCCCTCAAGGAGATTCGCGGCGAGCATGCCGACAACAAAGACAGCCGCGGCCGGTTCCTGCTGGAAGCCGAGATCACCGGGGGGCTGGAGCATCCCGGCATCGTGCCGGTGTATGGACTGGGGCAATACCCAGATGGCCGGCCCTACTACGCGATGCGGTTTATTCAGGGGGACAGCCTCAAGGAAGCGATCACCGCGTATCACAAGTCTGCGTCCGAGCCGGAAACGTCAGCGACGGCCTCTGAGAGAACGCTGCAACTCCGCAAGTTGCTGGGCCGGTTCGTCGACGTCTGCCAGGCCGTGAGCTACGCGCATTCACGCGGCGTGCTGCATAGAGACTTGAAGCCCGGCAACATCATGCTGGGGAAGTACGGCGAAACCCTCGTCGTCGACTGGGGCCTGGCAAAAGTCCAGGGAACAGCTTCACAGCTCCCCTCTCCCGCCGGGAGAGGGGCCGGGGGTGAGGGCGAAGGGCAGGACGACGCCTCCATCACGGACCAACTACTCAAGCCCACGTCCGGTGACGGCGTCACGCCGACGCTGATGGGGAGCGCATTGGGTACGCCGGCCTACATGCCGCCGGAACAGGCG
>JANNSB010000406.1:0-1509 GCA_031402175.1 Planctomycetaceae bacterium | reverse complement strand
GGCTGTTCGAGCGTTCGTAAGTCTTCTCTTTTGGTCTCGGCGTCCGGGGACAGACGCCGCTACGTAGCCGAGTCTGTCCTCAGACTCGGGGGATCGCAAGAGGAATCCTTCACTCCGCCGCCTTCTCCTCCGTCGCTTCTTCTTCCGCATGAGCTATCGCCGCTTCTTCCGGCGTCATGATCGGGCCTTCCGGGTCCGGCGGGCCTTTGAATTCGGCGGCAAGACCATGCTTGGCTTCCCGCGCTTCGGCGATCAGCGAGGCTATGACCGATACGGCCAAGATCGCGACGATGATCATCGGCGACAGCCAGTAGGGAATCAGGTGTCCTTCATAATGGAAGACACGATGGCCGATGAAGTCGGCGATCATCTTGCCGCCGACGAACACCAGCACGACGCTCAGGCCGTAGTGCAGGTAGCGGAACATATCGATCACGCCGGCCAGCAGGAAATAGAGAGCCCGCAGGCCGAGGATCGCGAAGACATTCGACGTGAAGACGACGAACCGGAAGTAATGCGCGTGGTGGTCGACGACGCCCAGGACCGCAGGCACGCTGTCGACGGCGAAGATCACGTCGGTGCTTTCCACGACCAGCAGCACGAGAAACAGCGGCGTCATGGCGCGGCGGCCGTTCTCGATTACGAAGAACTTCTCGCCGTGCTGGCCGGTCGCGACTGGGAAGACTCGCTTGGCCATCCGCATGATGATGTTGTTTTCCGGATGGACGTCCGACTCGGAGTGCAGGGCCAGCTTGGCGCCGGTAAATGCCAGGAACAAGCCAAAAATCGGCATGACCCAGTCGAAGCGGAGAATCAGTTCGGCGCCGACGAGCACGAACGTCAGCCGCATGATGACGGCCCCGAGAATGCCCCAAAACAGCACGCGGTATTGGTACTCCAGCGGGACACGGAAGAAGCTGAAAATCACCGCGAAGACGAACACATTGTCCATCGACAGCGATTCTTCGAGCACGTATCCGGTAAAGAACTCGAGTGCCGCACGCTGGCCTTGCCACCACCAGATCAGGCCGTTGAAGGCGAGGGCTAGGCTGACCCAGAAGATGGTCCAACCGGCCGATTCGCGCAGCGTGGGCTCGTGCGACTCGCGGTGAAAAACCTTCAAGTCGAGGGTCAGCATCACGGCCACGAATACGCCGAACGCCGCCCAGTGCCAATTCTCGACCGGCACGCCGATAGGTGTATTTGGCATGAAATCGCTGCCGCTCCTTGACGGATAAAGCCGCAGCCGCTCCCCGCCGCCGCCAGCCGCCACATCTTAGGAACGATGGCCAGGCTCTTCAACAATTCGATTCCGCACTGAGGTTGTAGTAGTACGAGGGAAAGCGTCGTTACGCGGCACCCTCACAGCGCTCCAACACCAAAGCCGCCAAATGACCGCCGAAGCCGAGCGAGAGTTTGACAACCGTGCGCAACTTGAGCTTTCTTGCCGTCGGCGACACATCAACACCGCATTCCGGATCAATCTGTTCGTGGCCGACCGCCGGCGGC
>JANNSB010000405.1:0-2834 GCA_031402175.1 Planctomycetaceae bacterium | reverse complement strand
AGGGGGTGGCTTTGTTTTAGCTATTGGAAGTCGGCCTCATGTCATCTCATTCACCACACAAGGATCCTCATGCACGAATTCAACTTTGCGAACCCCGACGAAATGGGTTCATCGGAATACCGCGCGCTCTGCGACTGCCTGGAGTCGGGACTGGAGGACTGTCCCGCGAACGAACAGGCGGAGCTGGCCCAATCGATGCTGGAGGAGTTTGTGGAGCATGCGGCTGCGATGCTCAAACAGATCAGGGATCGCACTGTCCAGATGCGGCCCCCGTCACACCGTCACTCACTCTTCCAGAGCGCCCTCTAGCTGGATGAGACAAAGGTTATGCCCAAGGGCTCCAGCCCAGCGGCGGCCACCGGATGATGCAATGTATTGCAGCCCTGCGGGGAACCGCGCCAGTATGGCGTCCCCCTGACCGGCAATCACTGTCTCGTTTCCCTGCCCCGGGGCGCGACGGATTGATTCCGATGCAGTATCAGAGAATTCAGAACGGCTGGCGGACTCGACTGCCTCGTTCAGCAGTTTGCCACTGTGAGCATCCCACAGACCTAGTTTGTCGTTGCCAAAGCGGCAGACGATCCGTTCGCCGTCCGGCGTGAAGGCCACCTGTGTCACACGAGGTCGCGGATTGAGTTCTACCGCGACGTTGTACTTCCGGTGGATGACGTCCATCTCGTCCCCGGGTGCAGTGCTGCGTTGGCTGTCTCCCTCGATTACGAATTGTTCCTCACCCGTCTCACAGCTCCAGATGCGGGCGGTTCCATCCCAAGAAACCGTGGCAACCTGCCGATCGTCCGGCGAGAAGACCAGCGTGTCAATGGTGTTGTAGTGCCCGCGGAGGGTCAGCCTTTCGTGTCCGGTTTCTGCGTCGCAGAGCCGCGCGGTGGAATCCCACAAGGTGAAGGCAAGGACTCGTCCACTATGAGAGAACGCAATTGAGTGAATCCCGGTGCCGTGTTTCAGACACATCAGTTCGAGTCCTGTCCTCGCCTCCCAGATGCGGACCGTTCGATCGAATGCTCCCGTGGCAAGGCGTTCTCCGTCGGGCGTAAAAGCGATGCAGCTGATATTCTCGCGATGCCCCCGCGGCTGCCGGGATAACCCACCCCCGGCGTCAGAGTCCCAGATCAGGACCATGTAGGAGTGGCAAAGAGACATTCGAGAGTCGGACGGCGAGAAAACCACTGACTGGATTCCACCGTCCGCCGTCGCCCGTAATGCATTCAACTTCTGGCCGGTATCGGCATCCCAAACTGTGATGGTGTCCGCCGACCAAGGGGCCATGGTGACAATCCGGCGCCCGTCAGGTGAGTATTCCACGCGATCGGCAGATTCCTCGGAGCCGCTGGTCAGAATGCGCCCGATGCGCGCCTCGCGAATTTCGAGCACATGCTCACGAGATGTCGTCGCGAACCGGCTCCCATCCGGAGAAAACGCCATACCAAGTGCCGGCACCTCATAGAGAGCCTGTCCGGTGCTTGCATCCCAAACCAGCACGCTCTTGTCACGAGCAGCCGTGGCGACGAGATCGCTCTCGGCGGCAAAGGCCACATCCTCGATCGGCTCTTGATGACCCTGGAGTAACGCGATCTCTGCTCCGCTGACGGCACACAATAATCGTGCGGTGCCGTCCTGGTAGGAGACCAGGGCCCGTTCCCCGTCCGGCGAGAATCTGGCCATCAAGATGGGAGTCGTGTCGTAGTAACCTTCGTGAGGGTCGCCGATCCGCAGGAGTTCTACTCCCGACTGCGCGTTCCAGCGACGGCCGGTCTTGTCTTTCGACGTCGTGAGGAGTTCTCGGCCGTTCGGGGAAAACATCACGCTCGTTATCTCACCCTTGTGGCCCGAGTACTCTGCCAGGAGGTGCCCAGTGAGTGCATTCCAGATCGATACGGTACGATGCGACGCGCCGACGATCCGGTCACCCTCCGACGAGTACGCGATGTGCCTGATACCAGAAATAACTTTGTGTAGGTGGAGGAGTTCCTCACCGGTGTTCGCATCCCAGATTCGCACCTTGCCATCGGATGAACCGATGGCAATCTGTCGGCCATCGGGGGAAAACGCCGAGCATACAAGTGGTGCTTCGGTAGACCGAATCATCCGTATCGATAGACCCAGTAGCGAGACCGGTGGAGGACGGAGGGAGCGCAGCCAGGGAAAAGCAGGAGTATCTGCCTGTTTCTTACCGAGCCAGTCCGCCAGCAGATCGCACAGTTTTTCTCCGTCCCCCTCCCAGGGAGGAACATCCTGCGACCAGCCTCCCTGTGGCGGATCGTAATGCATCGCCGCCTCCGGGCAGTCGTACCACCAGCAGGTGTTCCACAGGCACTGAAACAGCGTCGTCGGATGTCGGTCGATGAAGTGCACGTCCCGGCGGATGGCCTCGTCGAGGAGCTTGAGGATGCGGCGGCGCGGATGCTCGTCCTGCATCGCGTCCAGCACGTCGGCGAAGTCTTTGACGAGGTCGAAGATCATGAGTGTTCACTGAGAGTTGGTGTGATCATCCATGTATCGTCGTTGACGACGACATGAATCGCAACTTGCCCTAGCAGCCACGATGCTCGAAACGCCGTACCTTGGCGAGTAGGATATTAGACTAACTCCCAACGAAAGGTCGCGCTCATGTCGGCTGCTTGGCGTACGGTGCGGGTCTTCATTTCGTCCACGTTCAGGGACATGCACTCCGAGCGCGACTGGCTCGTCAAGCGGGTGTTTCCCGCGTTGCGCGAACGTCTGGAAAAGCACCGAGTGCATCTGGTCGACATCGACCTCCGGTGGGGTATCACCGAGGAGCAGGAACGACACGACCAGGTGCTGGACCTGTGCCT
>JANNSB010000404.1:0-11713 GCA_031402175.1 Planctomycetaceae bacterium | reverse complement strand
GTCTGTCCCCAGACGCCGGGACCAAAGTGGTTGGTGTACCACTTTGTTGTGATCGACGAGCGGACAACGCATTCGCCCGTCACCTTATTCAATGCGGCGGTCCGAGATGCCGAGGCGGCCGAATTTCGTGCTCTTACCCATTGCCACCATGTGACTATTTCGTCGCCCGGCGTCTGGGGACAGACGCCGCTATAATTCACGCCACTCCGACAGTTTCACTTCAATCCGCTGGCGGTCCTGCTCATCGAGCCGGCATTCATCGAGAGCTGATTGCAGCACCACCTGGGCTTCTGATGCCCGGCCGGCGTCATGCAGCGTAAGCGCCCATTGAATGCGAACCACGGCCAGTTGCGGAACGTGCTGCATCGTGTTCGACCATAGTGTCGCCGGCTTACGCCAAATCTGAGACTGGGCCGCACTCGCCAGCGAGGAAGTGACAATTGCCGCCACGATCGCCAACACGCCAACCGACGTGGCCAGCGGTTTGGCGGACCGTAAACGCACACCCGCCCGGAGGCAGCGGTTTACGCACGACTTCAATCCGCATGCCGCGATCACAAAGATCGGCACGCAGGGCAGGTACAGATAGCGGTCGTTGATCAGCGTCGTCAGCGGAAAGAAGTTCAGCATCGGAAACAAGAGCAGAATCCAGCAGGCGGCCAGCCATGTGAACCACGGACACCGTTCTCGAAATCGCCAGAGCACGGCGGCCACACCGAGCCAGAAGACCGCAGCAGCAAGCACGGGCCAGAAGATGCCCTCGATCGGTACGTCATACAGAATGGCCAGATCGCTGGGACAGAACAGCATCCGCAGGTATCGGAACAGCAGCAGCGAGTCGATGCCGATGATGTGCAGTTTGCCGAGGCCGATGTGATCGCGAATTCCGCCGACGATCGTGACTTGGGCGCCCATCGTCATGTTGATACAGACGAGACATAGGAAACCCGGCATCAGTTGCCTGGGAATCGCATCCGCGGGTCGCTGCCGGCGGATGAGCACGTCATACAGCAGCACGATCGGCGGCACGACGACGGCCGAGGCTTTGCTCAATAGCCCCAGGAGCAACCACAACGTGCCACACATTTCCCCCTTCACGGCGCGGTCGCCGCGCAGCCAGCAAAGGCCGCTCGCCAGCATGCACGTCGTCGAAAGGAGCGTCTTTCGCGACGATATCCACGCGACAGACTCGACCTGCACCGGGTGCACGGCGAAAAGAACGGCTGTCAGCAGTGCGATGCCGTCATCATTCACGAGCCGGCGGACGAGCCACCAGACCAGGATGGTGTTGAGGCCGTGCAGCAGGACGTTCGTCAGATGATATCCCGCGGGATTCAGTCCCCAGAATGTGTGATCGACGAGCAGAGTGAACACCGTCAGCGGCGCGAAGTTGCGGGCGACAGGCTGCGTGGCGATCCCGTGCAAGTTTTCGAGCGACCAGGATTTGATCAGCGGATTGTCCGTCACATACCAGGGATCATCCCAGTTGACGAAGTCGTAGCGCACGCTCGGCCCATGTACGACGGCGACCAGCAGCGTGAGGAGGCACAACGGCCACCGGTGCTGCCACAGCCAACGCGCACACTCCGCGGCCACACGGCTGCGCGCGAGTGATGGATCAGCGGGAGAAGTCGGGATTTCGTACATGAGAGAGAGCTTCCTGCCCAAAACTTAGGTCCCTGCAGGCTGCCAAACCGGCCCAGAGGCGTGTTTCGTCGCGACAACATGCCGCTGCAATCGCGCCAGTCGCCACGATCCGATCAGTCGTTCGATTGCGAACATGCTGAACAGAGCCAGAGACATGCCCGGCAAGTCTCCATTGTGGTGGAGTCCGCCGCGCGACTGCGCTCTAGGCTTCACGGTTCATTGCCGCTGTCGCCCTTTCAGGATCGACTCATGTCACGTCATGCGCAGGTTGAAGACATTCTTCCGTTCGCGCGTCCAGTCGAAATCTCGGACGCTGCTGAATCAACCGCACGGGGTGATTCAAACCGCCGCGTGCAGGACGCCGACGCGATGCTCGCCTCGATTGCCGTCGAGCATACGGCGCCCGAACGGACGGTCGTCATCATGCCGGCCTACAACGCCGAGGCCACGCTCGAGCGAACCGTGGCCGACCTGCCGATCGAGTCGATCGATGACGTGATCCTCGTCGATGACTGCAGCCGCGATCGCACGGTCGAGGTGGCGCGGTCGCTGGGTCTGCATGTGATTCAGCACAAACAGAACGGCGGATACGGGGCGAACCAGAAGACCTGTTATCGGGCGGCGCTCGACAGCGGAGCCGACTATGTCGTGATGATTCATCCCGACTACCAGTACGACAGCCGCGTGACGCGGGCAGCCGTCGACTTCCTGCGGCTGGGCATCTGCGACGTGATCATGGGTTCGCGCATCCGCACTCGGCAGGAAGCTCTCGCCGGAGGCATGCCGGTCTGGAAATACCTCGCGAACCGCATGCTGACAACGATCGAAAACATCGCCCTCGGTCAGAACCTCGCGGACTTTCACACCGGCTTTCGCGCCTACACTCGCGAAGTGCTGGAGACGATTCCCTTCGAGCGGAACTCCAACGACTTCGTGTTCGACAGCCAGTTCCTCGCGCAGGCGGTCCATTTCGGCTTCCGCATCGGCGACGTTCCCGTCCCCGTGAGGTACTTCGACGAGGCGTCGAGCATCAACTTCCAGCGCAGCGTCAAGTACGGCCTGTCGACGCTCGCAGTGCTCGGCGAGTTCTACCTGCACCGCTGGCGACTGAAGAGTTCAGCGCGGTTCCAAAAGTTGCAGGGCATGGATTAGTGTTTCAGACCTCTCAGGGGCCGAATCTTGGTCCGAATCCCGGCTGAACAAGATCGGGAAGCGCGGGAACGACCTGTGGTTGATTCGCCGGAACTCGCAGCGGAATAAACCCCGCATCCCCTTCGACAACCTGACCGCCCACTTGTCGAATCGGATTCAGAAACGGCGCAAGATGTTCGGCTTGGCCTTCGATGAGGGCCGCCGTCTCCAGCAAGGTCGCGGCGTTTTCTCGGTCGCCGTCGGAATAGAGAAACACGCCCAGCAGGAACAACCGGTCGGCATCACGAACGTCTTCCAGAACCCAATCGGCCACTCGCTGTTTGATCTGCGTCTTCGGCAGCACATCACCTGCACGAAACATCTCGGCAAGCTGAGTACCGTGCACGGGCCATTCGGGGTCGACCACGAGTAGCTGCTGCAACACATCGACGGCTTCGAGAAACTGGCGGCGGGCCGACAGTGTCACGGCCAGACGAAAGTAAGGTTCGGCACGTTCGGGCGCGGCGGCGATGGCATCCCGGTACTCATCGGTGGCGGCGGCGAGTCGAAATTGCTGGAAGTCGACATCGCCTTGATCCTGATTTCGCTGGCTGGCAATGATCGCCTCGGGTGTCGAAGGGGGCATGAAACGTAATCGGTCCAGCTCTCCCTGCGGCGCGGGTTGATTCCCCAGCAAAGCCGGGTCGTTCGCCAGAATGCCTTGCTCCTGTTGATGCAGCACATCCCAAACCTGTGGCGCGGGCCAGCCATCCTGCGTTGGCAACCTCACGGGTGCCACCGCCGGGTACAGCAGCGGCGGATACACCGGATAGCCCGTCGAGTAGAAACTCGAACCGGCATAGCCTCCCACTCCCCAACCATAGCAGGACCACGTGGAAGTGCCATACGGGTAGCCTCCAAACGTACCGCCGTAATACACCGGACTGCCATAACAGCCGTAACCGCCGAGCAACGGCAGCGAGTATCCCCCCGCGCAACCCCAGCCGATCGATAGTCCGCAATAGCCGGGGCCGCAATAGCCGGGGCGGCAATAACCTGGTCCGCCGTAACAAGAGTATCCACCGCCCCAGCCGTGTCCGAACGAACAGCCGAAACCATCCGCGACAGCCATGTTCGTGCTGCCCAGCAGGCAGACGCTCACCGACAGCAAAGTGAAACGTAACGAAACACGCCTCGAGCTTTCCCACTGTGACATTCGATCGCTCCTGAAAATCGGCCGCGTGAATCTGAATTCAACGAACCGGTATCATCCTGCGGCACAGTGGGGGGCGCGCCTCGTTTGCCAAGCCGCGGTATGTCGCATTCGATGAATGCCGTGAGTTCAGCTTACCCAACTCAATGCCAATGTTCGAGAGTGAAGTTCCGTTTTCCTGAATGCACTCGGCAGTTCTGCTCTAGATCACACTCCACGGCGCGCGTGGTTCGCGAGAGAGCAGTGCATTGGCTTCCGTGTCGTCGGCAAACCGTTCGGCCATCGGATCCCATTTCAGCGGTCGGCGGATCTGGTAGCCGATGTTCGCCAGGTGGCAGATGCTGGCCGAGCGGTGGCCGATCTCGGTGTGGCAGATCGGGGCCTCGCGGCTGACGATGCAGTCGAGCCAGTTGCGATGATGGTCATCGCTGGCAATGACGCGGAAGCCGTCCTCGGGCAGCGGCTCTTCGAGGATCGAGGCCGGTTCGCTGGTGAGCTTGCCGCGATCGACGTAGATCATGCCGTTGGTGCCGACGAACGTGCAGCCGCTGGGTCCGCCGTGATACATCGTGATGCCGTTGGCATAGGTCATCTTGAGTCCCGAACCTCCCTCCTTCGGCGGCTCAATCGAGACAGGACCGGTCTCGTCCATGCCGAGAGCCCATTGTGCGATGTCGAAATGATGCGCTCCGATGTCGGCCAGCGCGCCGCCTGCATATTCCGAGTAGGCGCGCCACGCGGGGAAGTGATCGTGCACGCCGATTGGACACAGAATCTGATTGAACGGCCGCTGCGGCGCCGGGCCGAGCCACATGTCCCAGTTCGTGCCTTCGGGGATGGCTTCTTCAGGAAGATCGCAGGGGACGGGCGGGCCGCCGACGCCGACGGTCACAGTCATCACGTCGCCGATCTTGCCATTGCGGATGTAGTCGACCGCCTTACGAAAGAGGCCGCCGAATTCGCTCCGCTGCTGGCTGCCGGTCTGAAAGATGATGCCGTTCTGCTGGACGGCATCCACGATCTTGCGCCCTTCGGCGATGTTGTGCGTCAACGGCTTCTCGCAGTAGATGTCCTTGCCCGCCTGAGCAGCGAGGACGCATGGGATCGCATGCCAGTGATCGGGCGTGGCGATGAGGACCGCATCGACATCGGCGCGATCGAGCAGTTCGCGGAAGTCGCCATGCGGGCGGCAATCGAACGACTGCGACTGCTCGGCAGCGCGCCGCTCGACCCACAGGAGCGCGTCGTCGAGCCGGGCCTGCACGACATCGCAGACGCCGACCACCTGCACGCGCTCGTTGCCGAGCAGTTTGTCGAGATGCCCGCCTCCCATCTTGCCGACACCAATGACACCGATGCGAATGCGTTCGCTGGGTGCGTCATCTCCCCAGACGGCATGCGTGATGACCGTCGGCGCGATGGCTCCCGCGACGGCCTGACCCAGAAACTGACGGCGGGAAGGCTTGAGAACGCTCATGGTCGATGCTTCGAGAGGATGGCGGACACAATCAGCCGGCGAGTCTATCGAGGATGCGCGTGTCGTGCACGCAATGGGAACCGCCCAGGTATGAGTGGCTGGGGCGTGAAGCGATCTCACATCTGGTTTCGACTATGACGGCCCCAGCCGATCTCGCCGTCAACGCTGCCTCATGCGTGCTGGGGTCATGCGGTTCGCACGAAGTGGAGAAACACTCATGCGCCCCAGCCACGCGTCTGATCAGGCTCAGAACACAACAATTGACAATAGCCCTCGAAGTGGTCGCCATCTGCTCTAATGGAAAATGATGTCATTGAATCCTGTTGATCCGACAGATTATAAGTAGTGAGGCGTCGGTTCTGGTACGGTCGTTTCCCTCTCCATTGGTGCTCCATGCCGCTCTCGATCCTCGATTGGTTCGAACTATTGCGACCACTGGCAGTCGTGTTGGCGTTGATGGGTGCAACGCCATCTGGCGGCGATCTCTCGGCCAATGAACTGGTGCCGCAAACCGAGAGCGAAGCGAATTTCGAAACGGCAGTCTCAGTGGCGCGAGATGTGCCGAAGTCGGACGACAAAGAAGAGCCGAGTCCTCAGCCTGAGCCGCTCCCAGAATCAGTTATTGAAGCCTGGACTCGTCCGGGTTCGAACCCCTACGCGGGAGTGGGTTGGACGGGGTTCGACTCCGATGGCAATCTCGTGTTCTTGATGGACCCCGTCGATTCCACCGACCTCCCAACTCTTAGAGTCCAACGAGCACGCAGGGCAGGATTTCTGTCGAATCTTCCTGATCCTGATATGCCATTTGGGCTTCAATTCTCAAACAGCAATCTGATGGATGAAGTCCTTCCTGATTTGGCCGCGTACCCCAGCGTCGAGTTGCTGAACCTTGACGGTAGATATGTGACCGATGCCGGTCTACCTGCACTGGCCGAATTGCCAAACCTGCGTGTGCTTCACTTGGGCAACACCCGGATCACGGACGCAGGCATGGCCGATCTGGCGGAACTGACGCAGTTGGAATGGCTAAGCCTTCAGAACACACCAATAACCGATGCGGGACTGCAGGAACTTGCAGAGTTGACCAACCTGCAGTCACTGTACCTTGAAGGGACACAAGTGACTGATGCGGGATTGACCGTATTCGCAGAGATGGAAAGCTTGAGAATACTCGACCTCTACAACACACAAGTCACCGATGATGGGGTCGCCGAATTGCAAGCTGCCCTGCCCGAATGTGAGATACGCCTATTGCGTCCCGAGGAAAGATGACAGACACGTCGTCTGTCGGCACGATCGCGTCGAACTCTCCGACCGTGTACGGCACTCTCGGACTGCGGCGTTGTTTGCGAATCACACTGCCAAAACCGGCAAAGCCAGTGGTGCACCTTCAACGTGACAGTGCCATCCCGCTGCCCGTGACCGCGATCGCCACGCCGCTCCCGTTGGTCCCGCAGGTCGTGGCGTGCCACCGTTGGCACTCGGCTCGACGCTTCGCGGGCCTCTACTTTCAACTGCTATTCACAACTCGCTATTCGCCTCCAGCGCCCCACGCCGACTCCGCGAACGTCTCCAACTGGCTGAAGTCGTCCTGCCAGGTCGTGTACATCGCGCCGTCGACGCCGGTGTTGTCGCCGCCGAGATCGAGCCAGTCGCGGATGTCGCGCGGGTCGTGGTCGTAGAAGCCAGAGAGTACCTGCCGATGCCCGCGCTCGCCGAAGAAGGGCAAGCTCTCGGCCGCCGCATCGTGGTTCCAGTTGATAATGATCATGTCGGCGGGCAGGCCTTCCCATGAACCGGCGAGGTCGCCGTTGACGAGATAGAAGTCGTCGTGAGCGTTGTGATGCGGGTCGAACATGTCGGACCAGACGCACAGTTCGGCTTCGGGGTTGATGTCGCGAATCACCCGCACGCAGTTGCGCATGTTCTCGGCCAGCAGTTCGCCTGCGGTGCGCCCTTCCCTGTTGCACGAATCGCACCAGTTGGCGACGCGGATCTCATCGTGCGATAGAAAGTACGTTTTCGGCTCGAACAACTCTTCCACACTGCGCACCTGTTGTTCCAGGATTTGAAAGACTGCGGGATCATCGAGACAGCACGTCACCTGGTTGTCGTAGATCGTGACCGTGTGGAAGAAACTGACCGAGAGCGTATCCCCCTCCGCGATGCGCGAGTCTGGCGGGATTGTCAGCGTCGGCGGTTCGTGGAAGATGTCGAAGTTGCCCGCCCAAGGAACCTGGCCCAACTGCGGGTCGAGGAGTTCCGCAAAGTCGCGTCCTTCTTCGTACGCGGTGCCATCGTCACCGGTCACGACGAGCGGACAGCCGTCGCGGCGGAGCAGGTTGACGAACGCGGTCTCTTCCATGACGAGGTCGTCCATCCACAGCGTGCCCGTTTCGCCGCCCCAAGTGCCGCAGTAGACGCGAACCTCATCCCAGTTGAGGCTGTTAAAGATCACGTGATGCTGCGTCCAGTCTTGAGTGGACTGCACGCCGAGATTGGAATGAGTCAGCACATACCCGTCGCCCCCCATCGCGAACATCTTCACGCTGCCGGCGGATTCGTACTCTTCGGTCTTGATCCAGACTGACAAGTGGTACTGCCGCCAAGGTGCGACCTGGACCACCTGCGACACCCGCGCGTTGCCGCCGGTCTCGGTCGCGTTCTGACTTGGGTTCTCCCAGCGCAGCGAACTCTCTCCACTGTGCTTGATGTCCGTATCGACGAAGCTCGCGCTGCCGACGGCATCCTGAAAGCTCCAACCGGTGACGGCGTGATCGCGATGCTGTTCAAAAGATCCGCCGGGAAGAGGATCGTTCAGCGACGACACCAGCACGGCGCGGCCATCCTGAACGACAAACTCGGCTTCGCGGACGGGCATGCCCTCCGCCAGATTCGGATCGTGAGCGAGCAACCCGTCGCTGTAGCCCATGGGGGCGACCGTCGGAATGATTTCCAGTCCCAACGAGTCGGCATGTTCGCGAAACGCCCGGGCGTGATCGAAATAGAACTCCGGCACGCGGTCGAGAATGTTGAGCTTGTAGTCGGCCAGCACGACGCCGTTGTAGCCGGCGGCCGCGCTGCGCGTGAGAATCTCCTTCGCCCGCTCGACGTTCTCGGGCACCTGCAGATTCATCTGCAGATAGACCCAGCGTCGGGGAAGTGCGTCGTCTGCGCTCGCCGATGTCGTGGAAACAAACGCCAGACTGAACAGCGCGAAGCAGGCAATTTTCATAACGAATTCTCATCGAGTGCATTGAGTCTGACGGAAGGGAGTATCATCAATCTGCGGCTGACTGCCAATACCCGGAACTCCTCTTGACTCCAGGCGAGCGCGGCTTGATTGTGAGTGAAGGCAAACAACTACGCTCGGTCCAATTCGGATCCCATGCTGCGCGAAGTCATTATCGACGGATACAACTTGCTGCACGCGTCAGGTCTTGCACGGCCGACGTATGGGCCGGGGGATCTCGATCGAGCGCGCAACCGGCTTTTGCTGCGAATTGCAGACTTGATCGACGACGGCCATCGCAGTTTGTTTACGATCGTCTTCGACGCCAAGCAGCCGCCGGTCGATCTGCCGGATCGTGGGCAGTTCAAGTCGATGCACGTTCGTTATGCGCAGGATCACCCAGAGGCGGACGACCTCATCGAGGAGCTCATTCATCGGCATTCGACCCCCAAGCGGCTGCTGGTGGTGTCAGGTGACCAACGGCTGCGCACGGCGGCCAAGCGCAAAGGGGCACACTCGATCACCAGCGAGGAGTTCCTCGATGCTCTGGAAGCCGAGTTCGATGCGCTGCCGCGAAAACCCGAAGCAGCGCGACAGCCGACCAGCGAGGCGTTCGCGGATGTGGCACTGCAGTTCTCCGAGCTGGACATCGACCTGCTGCGGGAAGAGATCGAGTCGGAGTTCAAGCTGCCAATGGCGCATCGGCCAACGCCGACGATCCAGTCTGAATCAGACCTTACCACGGAGAATCTAGCAGCCGAATCGGCTTCAATCCCCCATCCCGCTGAAGAATCGCGTACCATGGCTTCCGAGGAAGAGGTTACATTCTGGAGCGCCCGCATCGCCGAACTGCTGCGGGGGGATAATGTCGAATAGTCGCCTATCGCTCCGCGAAAGTCCGTAGCGGCGGCTGTCCCCAGCCGCCGAGACCGAAGGAGACAATTGCCCTCTGATCTGACTCAACGACCGGATGACGGCCAAACGCGCCGCCCCGTGTCTGGGGACAGACACGACTACAACTACGGAGCCATTCAAATCAATCTCTCAATGCACTGCACCATCCGCATCAAACTGGCGAGCATCATACTCGGCCTCGCGGTGTGCATTGTGAACTACGTTGAAGCAGCCGATGGCCTCGCAGTCTTTCAACACGACCTTCCAATTGACGAGGCCCTCGTCAGCGAATTGATCGAACAACTCCACAGCCCGACGCGAGCGGAGCGAACGGCAGCCGAACAGCAGTTGCGAGAAATGGGACCGGGCATCCTGCCGCTCCTGCCGGCAGCCGACGAAATCGAATCGGCTCATGCTCGGGAAGTGGTCGAGGAGTTGCGGCGGGAACTGGAACTCGTCGCGGCCGAGCAGGCGATTGACGCAACGATGGTGCACGTTCCCGCTGTCGCGACCGTCGGTGAATGGCTCGCCGCCCTCGAAGAGCAGACGGGATATTCGTTCGAACCGGCCGATGAGACAATCGCGGCGCTGGCTGTATCTCGCGCAGAAACCGCGACGACCGACGAGCCGACGATGTTCTGGCAGGCTGTCTCGGACCTGGAGAGTCGAGCCCCGATTGAAGTCGGCCGCTCGCCGACGGGTGGGCTCGTCATCGATCACCGAGACTCCGATGGACCCATCCACTCCTACAGCGTGTGGGGAGCGATTCGCATTACTGCGAGTGAGTTGCGTGAGATCGACAATCTGATCGACCCGGAGCAGTGCGTCCGGCTGCGAGCTCAATTGCGAATCGATGTCGAGCCGAAGCTGGCGGGACTGTTTATGCACTGGAACCCGAGCGACCTGCACGCCTCGGTGGGTGACATTGAACTGACGCCGACAGGAGCCGGCGGCCGTCGAGAGTTGCCGATTCCCGCATCGCAACGGATTGAGTTTCCCGTGGATTTCACCGCCCCGCGCGAAGCATGGGAACAAGCGGATCCGGCTGCGGGCGAGTTCAATATTGGCGGAACTATCCTCGTGAAAGTCGCCACGGGCTTTCGCGAGTTCTCCTTCCGGCACCTTGACGAACCCGGTGCGATTGTCCGCGGGCAAGCGGGGGTCGTGGTGACGCTCGAATCGTTCGAATCCGCGCGAACTCAGGCCGGCGAAGTCGCATGGGAGGCCCTGCTGGCAGTCGATTATCAATCGCAGCCGCTGGAACTCGATTCGTACCAACTGTGGGTCTTCAGCAATGCCGTCTCGCTGCAACGCGATGACGGCTCGGTACTGGTCCCATCAGGAGAACGGCATGTCTCCCCGGCGGAAGGTGGTTCGGTTCGGATGAGTTTTCGCTTCGACGACCCGCTCGAAGACCTGGCGACTGCGACGCTCATCTACGAAGCCCCGACCGCAATCATGGATGTGCTGGTGGAGTTCGAGATTGAGGAATTGAGACAGTAACGAATGACCGGCTTGCGTCCGTTTCCGCAAGGCGCGTCCACATTAGCTCGAACGCCATGAGTCACGTCCCCCTCACTCACGTTTCGGGTTACCGATTCGCACCCGTCGATCACTCAATTACCGATTGATGTTGTTCGCCACCGCAATGCCGAAGAGGCGGATGTAGCCTTCATCGAGATGCAGCCGCACATGCAGGCCGTCTTCTGACGGACGGACGTCGAACTGCAGCAGATCGTCGTCGGGTTTGGCGAATGCCTCGCGGGCGGCTTCGAAGAACCGGCGCTGATCGTCGCTGCCGTCACTCAGACTGTCGGCCAGCACGACCCAGTCCGACAGATGAATGTTGAACTGGAAGTGGGGTTCCCCTTCTGAATTCGAGGCAACGGAGTCGCGGTTCGTGATCACTTCGGTCAGCACTTCAAGGGCGTGCTCTTCACCCACCGCGAGCCAGATTGCGCCGTCGCCGACGCCGAAGTAGAACGCGGCGTTGTCGCCGTAGAGCCGGCGTTCCTGTTCGCGCATTTCAGTCGGCACCACACGATGAATGGCGACGCTGCCCGCCTGCCCGACGTTCATTTCGAGTTCCTTCACTTGCGGAGCTTCGGCGGCGTAGGGG
>JANNSB010000403.1:0-20207 GCA_031402175.1 Planctomycetaceae bacterium | reverse complement strand
ACCCCGTGGGACTGAAGCTGCCGATACATGCGGTCTTCGAGCAACGTGTAGAGGTCGGTACCGGGATCGGGGTCGGTCGAGCCGGTGAACAGGTCGGCCCGCCAGTCTTCGAGGACGGCGAGGCTCACCTGGTCGGGGATTCCGGCCAGAGTCTGCTCGATGTCGGCCTCAAACAGCCGACGGCTCTCGGGGCGGGTTCCGTAGACGCCACTGATGTCCGCAAGCAGTTGATGCGAGCGGTCCAACTCCCCTCCCCCGGAAATGGCTGGGGCAGGCGTATTGACCGGATTCGCGAAGGGATTGTTCGAAGCCGGCGGCGTCCAGCCTGCGATGACGTTCGTGATCTGCTGCGAATCGCTCCCCGCCTGACTGAGTTGCTGTTGCAGGCTCAAGAGGTCGCTCGGACTCATCTGCTGAGAGAGCGAGACGAGTTGGTTGGTGAGTTGGCCGCGCGTCGGCTCGGGAACATCCTGCAGCCCGCGGGCCACGACCCTGCGGATCTCGTCAGTGAAGACGCCTCGCAACTGCGGCAGCCAACCACTGTCGCCCGATCCGCCGGAGGGGATGGAAGTGGAGGGGATCGATGTGCCCGACATCCCCGAAGAAGCAGTGCCGCCGGAGGGCGGGGGATCGGATTGTGCCTCGCCGAGCTCGGTCTCGTGATCATCTCCATTGTCGTGATCGTGCGAGTGCTGCAGATCGAGCTCATCCGAGTCGAGCTGGTGAATGTACTTGGCCAGGGCATTATGCAGGTTGTCGGGCATCACGGGATGCAGTCGGTCCATGATGACGGCCGCCGCCTGGCCGCTGCGCGAGTGCTTGAGCGACTCGCGCGCGCTGGCCGACATCGTGACGATGAAGAACGTGAGCACGAGACAGATCAAGACGCCCTTGGCAAAACCGAAGAGTGCGCCGAGGTGCTTGTTGTATTCCTTCATCTCGCGCTTCTCGATCCACTTGTCGATCGAGCGCGCCATGCTGAAGGAGAGCAGGGAGAAGCCAAGATAGGCTCCGAACATCACGACCCAATGATTGGTCGGCGGCGGCAGTTGCACATGCGGGCCAACCGCGGCCGAGATCGTTTCGGCGAACGCGAAACACAACACGAGACCGACGATGCCGGCCAGTTGCCAGATCACTCCCTTGATCGCGCCGCGAATCGTGCAAAAGGCGAGTATCGCCAACACTACCAGATCGAACCACATGGTTTGCCTCGTCCTTGAGACCCGCGTGTGGAGAGATCACTCCCCTGCCCTGCCTTGTCGGCGCGCTTGCGCCGCCTTGGGTGCATCGCTCTCCGCGACTGCCTCCGTGGGCGGCGAAGTCTAGCCGGGAGAGGGAAAACAGGTAAAGAGGAGTTGAGTGGAAGGCGTGGGGCTTGGGACTTGAGGCTTGTTTGCTCGACTGAGAGCCAGCGCACACCTTGCATGGCGATCGCCACATTGGAAGTTGCCTGCGATCGTTTGCACGATTCACGAGCCTCGATCCTCAAGCCGCAAGTCTTCCTGCAGATCTTCTTCGAACACTCCGATCTTGCGAAATCGCTCGTAGCGGCGCTGGATCAGTTGTTCGCTGGGGACGGACGTAAGGGCGCGAAGGCGGTTCAGCAAAAAGCCCTTGAGCGTGGCCGCCATTGTGCGGTGATCGCGGTGCGCGCCGCCTAACGGCTCGGGAATCACTTCCTCGACGATGCTGAATTCGAGGAGATCCTTGCTCGTGAACCGTAGCGCATTGGCCGCCTTGTCCGCATGCTTGGGATGTTTCCACAGAATTCCCGCGCAACCTTCAGGACTGATCACCGAGTAGTAAGCGAACTGCAGCACTCCGACGCAGTCACCGACGCCGATGCCCAGCGCGCCGCCGGATCCCCCTTCCCCGATCACCACGCAGATGATCGGCGTGGACACCTGCGACATTTCTCGCAGGTTGTAAGCGATCTGGTAGGCCTGACCGCGTTCCTCGGCCCCGATGCCCGGATACGCGCCGGCGGTATCGATGAAGCAGATGATCGGCAGCCCGAACTTCGCGGCCATCTGCATCTTGAGGATCGCCTTGCGATACCCTTCGGGATGAGCCATGCCGTAGTTGTGATGCGTGCGCTCCTGCAGATTGCGGCCCTTGTGCTGGCCGACGAACATCACCTTGTAGTCGTCGAGTTTGGCGAGTCCAGTGAGCATGGCGCGGTCGTCCCCGAATCCGCGGTCTCCGTGCAACTCAACGAATTCATCGAAGATGAGCTCGATGTAGTCGAGCGTCTGCGGCCTTTGATCGTGCCGGGCGACCATCACCATTTCCCAGGGGGAAAGGTTGTCGAAGATCTCCCGCCGCATGCGGGTGAGTTCCAGACGAATCGTGCGAATGGCTTCGCGAGTCGCGGGATTGGGATTGATCTCAGTCTCGAGCGCTTCGAGTCGCGTTTCGAGTTCGTGGAGCGGTCGTTCGAATGGGAGAGGCGTCGGCGCGGGCATGCCACGAATTATGGAGCGAATCGCGGAAGGTGAAAAGCGAGTCGGAGGTCCGTTGAGGAATCACACTCCTCAGAACACGTCCGGCAGTTCGTCCATCACCGGAAGTTCTTCTTCCTGCTTCTTCGCGGACGGTTTGGTCGGAGCGGGCTTGGGAGGAGCCGTGGCCTGCACCGGCTTTTTCTCTTGAGCACTCCCCTGCCCTGCCGGCTGCAACACTTGCGGAGGCTGCTGCGCGCCGGGAACCTGACCGGGAGGAAACTGCATCGGTTGCATCGGCATTTGTCCCGGCTGCATCGGCATCTGACCGGGCGGCATCGCGTAGCCGGGCATCGGGGCATAGCCTGGCATGGGTGCGTAGCCCGGCGGATAACCTGGGAACGGTGCATACCCCGGCATCGGCGCGTAACCGGGCATCTGCGGATAGCCCGGCATCTGCGGCGTCACGGGTTGTGTCACCGGTGGACTCGTGGCGACAGGTGTTGCCGCGGGCTTGGCCGCGGGCTTCGCATCGGAGGCCGACTTAGCCGAGGCCGCTTGTTTCTGTGTCGTCACTTTCCCGATGCCCTGTTCAACGCGCTTGGCGTCGTCTCGGCTGTCGAGCCGGCTGTCAAGCGAAGTGAATTGCTTGGCCGCAGATTTCTCGTTGCGATCCTTCCAGTCTTCTTCCGGGTCCACTTTGAAAAATCGCAGGCTGCGCACTTCGGCGAAGAGTTCATTCATGTTCGCGGGGCGGTCTTTCGGCTTCTTCGCCAGCAAGCGCATGATGAACTTGTCGCACTCCGGCGTGATGTTCGAGTTGTAGCTCGAAGGGACGTCGGCGAACTGCCGGACGTGCGCCATGAGCAATTCGCGCGGATTCTTATGCACGAAGGGCGGGCGCCCCGTGAGCACTTCATACGCCGTGATGCCCAGGCTGTAGATATCGACGGACGGCGTGGTCGGTTGTCGCTGCACCAGCTCGGGGGCGATGTACGTACGGGTTCCCTGAATGATCCTCGAACCTCCCAGGATTTTGGCCAGCGCCCCCTGCGCGCGGGTCGCCAGAGAAAAGTCGATCAGGCGGACTTCGGAACCCTTGTTGAGCAGCACGTTGTCGGGTTTCATGTCCTTGTGCACCCAGCCCTTCTCGTGCATGTGCGCCAGCGCTTGCGCGAGGCACTCCATCATCTTCTTGAGTCGCGACTGGGCGGCGGGGAGTTCGTTGCGCAGCATCCCCTTCAAGTTGCCCGCCCGGAAGTACTCCATCGTGAAGTACGCGAACTTCTTGGTGATCTTGAGATTGTACACCTTGATGAGATTGGGATGGTCGAGCGACTTGCCCACCGTCGCCTCGTGCTTGAGCGAGGCCTTGAGTCGGCCCTCGGACAACGATTCGGGCAAGAGCAGCTTCATCGCCAGCGATTCCGACGAGCCGGGCGGGCGCACTTCCCACACCTGCGAGACGTTGCCGGTCGCGATGCAGTTGATCAGTTGATGACCGTCGACTTCGTTGACAACTTCTGACACGATCGCCTCGAAGATTGGGCCTTCCCGTGGGCCGCGCTTGCCTGTCTCTCAGCCTGCATCCCCTGCCCTGCTGTCGAGCCTTCGCCGTCTGGAAAAGGCTCGAAACCACTATAACGCAATCGTCCGTCCGTCTGCATGTGGAATCGGCCCCGGGCAGTGAATTGCCGGGAAAGCCGGGTGGATCGGCGGTGGGCGGTGACAAGTCCCCTCGTACCGGTGTCACCTTGCCCCCGTGTGACCCTGTCTCCTAGTCGGTCTGTCTCTCGCTCGCCGCGCGCCACTTCACGAACGCGGAACTCCACCGCCCGGTCGCGCGCATCGGGAATTCTCCGGAACTTGTTGAAAAACCAACAATTCGATTTTGTAAAGTATCTTCCTGTTCGGCCTGTCGCGGTCACGCTAGAATCGTGTGGCCTCGACCGTATAAATCTGGTCGGACCGAATTCCACACTTTTAAGGAGAGTTCTCAATGAGGTACGTTGCAATGCTGCTGGTGTTAGTGGTTGTCGGTGCCGCATACGTGGCTCAGGCCGACGACGCGGAATGTCTCGAAGTGGGTGCTTCGGTCGGCGCGTTCTATGTCAGCGACGTGACCGGTCCGGCTGCTGGCGAAAAGCTCTGCTATCGCTGCCGCTATGGCGATGCCCCGGTCGTGACCATCTTTGCCCGTGAAATCAACGAAGAACTCGGCCAGCTCATCCAGCAGGTCGACGAGACCGTGGGCGCCAACGGCGAGAAGGGCATGGCGGCTTTCGTCGTGCTGCTCACCGATGATCCCGAAGGTCAGGAAGAAGCTCTCCGCAACCTGCAGGAAGAGTATAACATCGAGCACACCCCGCTCACCACGTTCGACGGCGCCGCCGGCCCGGAAGGCTATCTGATCCAGGCTGACGCCGACGTGACCGTGATGATGTGGGTCGGCGGCACCCTCGCCGTCAACGACACGCTCGCGAGCGACGAACTCACCGAAGAAGCCGTCGCCGGCGTCGTCGAACAGACCGCGACGATCCTCGAAGCCGAAGGCACCTAGTCGATTTCAGAGTCTAAGTTTGCACTCAGCAGTCGCCCGCTCATCAGCGGGCGACTGTTTTTTTCGTAGCCGCGTCTGTCCCCAGACGCGGAAGCGATGCGAGTAGACGTCAACCGCTTGCCGAGTCGCAACAGAGCGCGCGTCGTCCCGTTGATCCCGGCGGTCTGCGACAGCGGCCGCTACGAATCACACGGCTCGCCCCCGGCCCTACTGCGCCGAAAGCACGGTGAACTCACCCTCCCCGATCAGGTCAACCGACGGCATTTCCTCCGTCAAGTCGTTGCTGATGATCAAATAGTGCCGCAGTGCATATTTGCCGGGTTCCAGGTCGATGCGAATCGACTTCGTGCACCGAGTTAGGACTCTGCCGTTGTCGGTGCTTTGATTGGTGCTGCAGCGCCATTCCATCGGATTGGGAAATTCATCGATCGCGGTCCAGTCGGCATTGCCATCAATCACCGGCCTGTAGGCCAGGATGAGAGTCGGGTCGTCGCCTTTCGTCCGGCGAGCCTCGTCGAGTTGCATGTCGCCGAGGATCTCGATGTCGGATCCATACACGAACTCCGGCGGCGTGGCCAACATGTCGACGCCATTGGCCGTGAGCGTGAACTCGGCGATCCTGCTGCGATCGATTTCCTCGGGGCGCTCGTGCCACTCGATCATCGCGCTTTCGGAAACCAGCGGCGGGTCTCCGCAGCCCGATGCGCACAGGATGACGAAACACCCCGCGACAAGACGACACGCAATCCGGCATCGGCGAAAAGTTGACATATCCGGTCCAGGTAAGAATGGTCCCGCGGAATTCTTGCGCCGCCCACTAGAACGACGCGACCGCCTCGCCCCCGTTTCTGGTTCCGGCGGCGTGCCAGACCGAGCGGTCGATGGAATCGGAAACGAACACGACCCGCCCGTCGGCAAACAGGACGTGCACACCCCCCAGATGTTGGCTGGTCGACGTGATCGCCTTGTATCTGTCGGCCTCGGGCTCGGTGCGCGGGCCGTTGAAGCAACTGTTCTGATTCGGCGTCAGAATGTGATTGTATCCGGGGTCAATAATCCAGTTGCGAGTCGGCAGCAGCGCGTTGTCCCGGCATTCGTCCGCGAAACGGTCGATGTCGGCAATGTAGGCCGACGTGTGCCGCGTGCGGCGAATCCAATGCTCCGGAAACAGATTGGGATCAATTTCCAAACCCCCGTAGTCTGGCCAGGCCAGCTTTTCGGCGAAGGCCGCGGTGTTCGACAGGCCGTCCGTGATGTCGGCCGGGCGAACATAGACCCAACCCTGAACCATGGCGAATCCGTTCGAATACCTGGGCCAGAGCCCGTCGTTGACCTGGTAGCAATAGCGGCCCTCTCCGAACTCGTCGCTGGGACAAGAGTAGACGGGCGAATAGGGGTAGCCGGAGTCGTTGTCTCCCTCAAGATAGGGCAGCATCTGCGCCTGCCATTGCCCCCCGGCCAAGTGCGCGGCCCCTGGAAATATCTGGTGGGTCGATTCGTAGTTGTGAGCGGCGATTCCCATCTGGTGCAGGTGCGACTTGCACTGCGTTCGCCGCGCCGCTTCCCGCGCTTGCTGAACCGCGGGAAGCAATAGCGCCAACAGCAGCCCGATCAGCGCGATGCACACCAGGACTTCCAGCAGTGTGAACGCACCGCGCGCCGGCCTGCAGACGATTTCATCCTTGTTTCGTGTCATTAGCGACTCCCTCTCCTTGCAGCGACTCTGGCTCGTCAGACGTAGCTTCCTTGAATTGCCTTACGCTCAAGCCATCGCAGCGAGCAGCAGATTAGGGAGGGCCGCTCACCACACCGTCGTTTTTGTCATTAACGGTGTCATCGCTTGCAAGCCATGCCTTGACCTCCCAGAGTCCTTCTTGCAGGGAGATCGCTGGGGCTGGATCGGTCGTCGACCATGCGCCGGTAAACGGATTCGTCATCACGGCCCATTGTTTCGAATTCGTGATTAAAGTGTTCGGCTCATCCGGATTCGGGTATTCGTTTGTGACCTTTACGATGACGTAAACACCCTTTTCGCTGCATGTGCCCGTGAGCATGCCGAATCCGTTCAACTCAACGAGCACGGCATCTTCAGCAGGCGTACTAACGCCAATCGTCGCCGCCAGAAGCGAAGGACAGACGAGCAGATTCAGCAGTCCGAGAGCGAGGAGCGAGGAGCGAGGAGCGAGGAGCGAACATGGCTTCAACCTTTCTCGAAAGAATGGGAGCGAACAGATTGAGTGAGAGTACGCGAACTGATCTGATTGTCAACTCAGATCCTCATTAAACTTGTGTACACCTAGAAATGCATTGGCTTATCATCGGCTGCGGTTATGTCGGCTCGCGAGTGGCCCGCGCGGTTGTTCAGCGAGGCGGTCGCGTGTCGGCGACCACTCGTTCATCTGAACGCGCACAAGAATTGCAGCAACACGGAATCACGCCGATCATCGCCGATCTCACGCGCCCCGAATCGCTGAGCACATTGCCCGAGGCCGACGTTTGGCTGCATGCCGTCGCCCCCGATCGCGACTCTCCCCTGCCCCGCCGCGCGGTGACGGTTGATGGAATGCGCCACTTGCTCGCGCTCGCCGACGCGAAGGCACGACGGCTGATCCACATCTCGACCACCAGCGTCTACGGCACTGCCGATGGTTCGTGGGTCGATGAATTCACACCCTGCGAGCCGGCGACCGAGGCCGGCCATCTCGCGCTCGAGGCTGAACAGCTTGTCGAACAGTTCGCTTCGCGGTCTGCAGCGCGATGTCGCGCGACGATTCTGCGCCTGGCGGGCATCTACGGGCCGGGCAGGCTCATCGCGAGAATCGATCAATTGCGCGAACGCGTGGTGCTCTCGGGCATCGCGGAATCTTGGCTCAACCTCATCCATGTGGACGACATCGTGCAGACCGTGCAGCGCATTGCGACGTTGGAGCATCCCGATCGGTTGTACCTCGTCAGCGACGACCAGCCATTGACGCGCCGCGAGTTTTACAGCGAAGTCGCCCGCCTGATGCACACCCCCCTGCCCTGCTTTGCCTATGCCGACGACGATGCCGCGCCAGCCGGCACCGTTCCGAACGCGACGATCTCGAACGGGCGCACTCAGGGATTGAATAAACGCTGCAGCAATACGAAGATTCGGAAGGAGTTGGGCATCGAGCTCAAGTACCCCACCATTTACAGCGGCCTGCCGGCGTCGATCACACAGTGACATCACCGTTTCCTGATTGCGGAATCCATGCGACGCCTCCCCCCTCTGCGATTTCCGCGCCTCCGCGTGAGCTTCTTGCTGGCGGGGATACTCGCTGCCGGAATCCATTCGCATGGCTTGGCAGATGATCTGCTCACCGAGGCCCGGTTCAATCTGGCGATTCTCGAACCGATTAGCGCGACCGTGCCGCGCACCGAGGTGCGCACATTTCTGCAGCGCATCTCTGCGGAACGCAACATCGCCATCGTGTTCGACTGCCGTGTCGACCCGCATCAGTTGCGCGACATCGCCTGGGTCGAACTCGGTCTGATCAGCGCCATCGATGAATTGGCTGATGACATCGACGCCTCGACATCGATCGTCGGCGACACATTCCTCATCGGCCCCCGCGACTCGCTGCAGAACCTGAGAACGCTCGTCGCCCTGCGACTCGAAGAACTCGAAGAACTCGAAGAACTCGCCGGCGTCGACACTCGACACGCCGCAAGGCTGCGGCGACGGGCAGAGCTGACGTGGCAGGATCTCGATCGGCCGGGCGATCTGCTGCATTCGATCGCGGCCGCCTACGGGATGCGGATTGAGAACCCCGAACAGATTCCGCACGACCTCTGGGCCGGCGCGACGATCGCGAACGCAAACGCTGTCGAGCAATTGTCGATCGTGCTGATGCAACTCGATCTGGCCTTTGCCTGGAGCGATGATGGCACATCGATCACGCTGGTCCCCTACCCTGCCGAGGCCGCGATCGAGAGACAGCATCAACCGCGCGGCATGACGATCGCCGAGGCCGAGGCCGCCGCGCGTGGAGAGTTCCCCGAACTCCCGATCGAAGCCGTGGGCCGCGCGCTGTCGGTCACGGCGCGCATCGAGGAACACGAACGCATCGAGGAACTGCTCGGCATCCGTCAGCCGCGGGAGATAACGACACAGGAGGTGCCATTGGCGCGACGCACGTTCACGCTTACGGTCATCAATCAGCCGGTAGAGGGCGTCATTCAGGCGCTGATCGATCAAGGGGTGCCGATCGAGTTCGACGCCGAGCAACTCACGAACGCCGGCGCGGATCTCGCCGCCAGGGTCTCGCTGCAGCTTCGCGATGTGCGTATCGAAGCCCTGATGGAAGAACTCTGCGCTCCCGCCGGCCTGCAGTACGAGGTCGACGGTGAGCGGGTGTTGCTGAGAGTGAGTTGCGAATAGAGGCAGTCGGCAATAGTGGGGCATTTCACTTCATCCACTACTGCCTACTGCCGACTCCCTATTCCCTTCCTTCAAAAAAACGAACCGGCCGGTCCTGTGAGTGACAGGGTAACGGTAACGCAGTGGCTCGCGGCGCAGCGACACAAGCGTGTGCACACATCCCCCGGAAGGAAACAGGCCTCCCTCCGGCTGGCGGTCGCTGCAGCGCACGTCGACGGACTCATCGCCCGCCAAGCGCACCGTACGTTCACTCGGACTTTCTACCCCTACCGTCGCGGTTGCGCGGGGAGGCTAGGAAGGCTGCCCATGCCGCCGTCGATCAGTCTGTCATCGATTTCGGGCTTTGCGTAAGCTGTAACGGCTCGACGGCCTTAACCGCATGAATGGCCTCAAACGTCTCATATTTTGATCGAAACCGGCCCGATATTCTGAAGAGACGACAAAGTCGATACTTGCACTCGACGCGGGAATCGAGAAACCGAACATGTGGATGAAGTTTGCCAGCCTGATTGCGATCGCGCCGATGCTGTTGCACAGCGTCTTCGGCTGCTGCTGGCATCACATCCACGGCTGCTCCTGCGTCGCCGAGACAACTTGCGCGAGGGCATCGCACGAATGTGGTGACGAGCATCGCCATTGCGGCGGTTGTCATGGCGAGGATCGATGTCCTGATCGCAGCGAAACTGCCTGTCCGAATAGGCCCTGCGATTCCCATCGAGACGCGCCGTGCTGCGAGATGCGTTGCGTGTACATTTCCAGCACCTCTCCCGAAATTCCCGGGACGCGCAGTGAGAGCGGTTATGGGCCAACCGCCGTCGCTGGTTCAATCGAATTCGCGCTGTGCGGGACCAATGCCGCTCATCTCACCCATGGTGCAGTCAACCCCTGCCGATCGATCGCGCCAGCGGTGCGCCTATCGTTGCTGCAGGTCTGGTTGATCTAAGCCGCCAATGCAACCGGCCTCCGCCGAGCATTCTTCGCTTGTGCTCGCTGGCTAAGGTCGATGTATCGCGGCGTGGACATCGTCCGCGAACCGCTGTCCGGCATTGGCATTAGAATTGCTCGAAATCCCCACATTCCGCTCGTAGAACAGAGCGTCACCCTGCTTTTGAAAGGACTCGTTATGAAGACCCTACCCGCATTCCACTTCTATCTACTGACCGGTTGCCTGCTGCTGGCGTCATCGGTGCAGGCGCAGCAGCCCACGGAAAACAGCAGTTCCCTGCAGGCCACATTGGATGGTTCTGCCGAGGCCGGCAAATTCACATTCATCGTGTTCTACCGGGAAGACTCGAACTCCACCCGCACGATGTATCAGCTCGCAACGGACGGAGCCGCCGCCCGATCGACCCAGGCAGTCGCGACTGCGGCGCAGGTGGACGATCCCGCGGAACAGGCCCTAGTGGAGCGTTTCGGAATCAGCCGTGCTCCGATGCCGATGACCGTCGTGGTCGCCCCCAATGGTGCGGTGACAGGCTTGTTCGCGAGAACGATCACCGACGAGCAACTCGATGTCGCCATCGTCACTCCGACGATGATGCAGTGCATGAAGGATCTGCAGGATCAAAAGCTAGTGTTCGTCTGCCTGACGCGCACGGAGGAATGCGAAGTGCCGCCCGGAGTTCAAGCTCTTTCGCAAGATCCCCTATTCAGCGAGCGCGTTTCGCTGATCGCCCTCCGCATCGACGATCCCAATGAGGCGCGTATGTTCGAACAACTGCAAGTTGATGCCCGGCAGGTGAACGGACCGCTTTCCGCACTCATTGCCCCGCCAGGAGTACTGGTCGGACACTACGACGCGCGCGCCACGGTGGAAGAAATTGCGGCCTCGATTCACGCCGCGGGCAAATGCTGCGATGACCCCAACTGCAGGCACAATCGCATGCCGTAGCCGACAAGTCAGCGGACGCCTGCAAGTCACTAGTCATCGTACCGTACGACAAGGAAGGAAGAGGTATGACACTTAAATCCATCATTTGGCATGAACTGCGATCCCGGCCAGCGTCGGTGATCTGCAACAGTCTGGCGATTCTGCTGGGTGTGGCGGCACTGGTCGCCATCCGTCATGTGACGGTTCACTCGGAGCAGGAGATCTCCCAGCAACTCGCGGATCTGGGAGCCAACATCCTGATTCTTCCCAAGGACACCACCCTTCAGGACTACTATGCCGCCGATCAAAACGGCGCGACGTTGCCGGAAGAGTATGTCGCTGAAATCTACCTGGCCGGCTTGACCGGAGTGGAGCAGATCTCTCCGCGGCTGAACATCGAGGCCGATCTCGGCGACTTGGCCGTGACCCTAACTGGTATTCTCCCGCAGTCGGACTTGAAAGCGCAGTCCGCCTGGCAAACCACCATGCTCTTCTCCGCACCCAAAGAGCATGAGGGATGCCAGCAGGCCCACATCAACGATTCCGCCGATCTCGTCGCACCGGAATCGCTCGTTCTGAACCGGGCGATTCAGAACCTTGATCCACATGAACTGATACTAGGCGCCGACATCGCGGAGCGGACTTCTTACGCGGTGGGCGACAAAGCTGTCATCGCGGGCGAGGAGTTCACGATTCTGGGACTGCTGCCGCCCACCGGGACGGTCGATGATTCCCGCGTTTTCGCTCATCTGCATACCGTCCAGGAGTTGGCCGGTAACGGGCCGGTCTGCAACGCGATCGAAGTGATCGGTTGTTGCGAAGACGCTGCCGGGGATCTCGTTCCCGCACTACGCGATCTCTTGCCGGAGGCGAAGGTCGTGACCATTGCGCAGATCGTGAATACTCAAGTCGGGGTGAACCAGTTGATGGCCAACACGTCGTGGTTCATATTGGGCGTCTTGATCGTTGTCGGTGGCTTGAGCCTGGCAACCGCGATCGCAGCCAACGTTCGTGAACGCCGGCGGGAGATCGGCACGCTCATGGCCTTGGGAGCCACGCCCAGATTCGTGCAGTCCCTCTTTCTCGGCAAAGCGATCGTGCTGGGGCTGTGTGCCGGCACAGTCGGATGCATGATTGGGATCGTGACGGCCATCGTCGCGGGGCCCGCGTGGGCAGGCGTGACCGTTTCCGTGTTGCCCGCCACAGCGGGTCTGTCCATCCTCATTGCCACGCTCGTCGCGATCGCCTCGGCCTGGTGGCCGTCCCGCCAGGCGGCACGCCTTGATCCATGCACCTGCTTTCAGGAGGTTTAATCCCATGATGCGCCTAGAAAACGTGCTGAAACAATACTCCCGTCGCGGACACACCGTGGATGCCTTCCGTTGCGACGCACTGACCATTGGAGACGGCGAGTACATCGCCATCGTCGGACCCAGCGGCAGCGGCAAGTCCACCTGTCTGTCGTTGTTGGGGGGCATGCTCTCTCCGACGCAAGGGCGGGTCTGCCTGAATGACATTTCGATCTACGATCAGACTGTTCCCGTTCGTTCCGCACTGCGCAGCCAGTGGATGGGATTCGTATTTCAGACGTTCAATCTCGTGCCCTACCTCAGCGCCTTGCAAAACGTGCAGGTTCCGCTGGCTTTGCTGAAACGACCTGCTGCCGAACAAGTCGACCGAGCCACCGCCCTTCTGGAGCGGTTCGGCCTCGCCGATCGCTTGCACCATCGCCCCGCGGAACTAAGTGTGGGACAACAGCAGCGCGTGGCGCTGGCCAGAACGCTGGTGAACGATCCGCGCATCATTCTCGCCGATGAGCCGACTGGAAATCTCGACCCGGAAAGCCGTGAGTTGGTATTGAGCGCTCTCGACTCGGCTCATCGAGAGGGGCGGTCCATTGTGATGGTCACGCACGACCCCCTGGTCGCGTCTCGGGCGACACGCCGACTGACGCTGCGCGAAGGCCGTGTGATCGATGCCGATGTTTCGGCAGCGCCCATTAAGCATCGACAATCGGCTTGAGCCTCTGGATCTAATCGGCGCCGTGAGTCGAGCAAGCGAGACGCGAATAGTGACCGGGATGCAGAGAGCGCGGTGCGAAGAGTTCAGTGCATTCAGTCTGCAGGGACGGTAGCCCTGGGAGGTAGGAACTTACCACTCCACCGACTCGATCGTCACCTCCACGGTGCGATGTTCAATGTACCACCGTACTGAACTCCTCGACGGTTGGTTCCCGTGCGGATCATGCTCGCATCACTCGCCGAGCCGGTACACCACACCCGTGTCGACGGCCTGGAAGCCCGATGCGGTGGCGATGCGGTGGGCGGGAGTGTTGGTGGCGGGGACGTGCATTTCGGCGCGGGTGATCATTTCCTGCTTCATCTTGCGGACGACTTCGATCACCAGCGTCTGGCCGTATCCCTGGCCGCGATACGCCTGGGCCACATCGATGTCGAGCAGGCCGATCGCGCGTTCTTCCCAGGTACCGACGTAATGGTCGAGGCCCACGACCGTCACTGTCGCGTATCGATGCTGATCGCGATCGGTGAGCAGGCACTGCAGCGAGTCGGCCATGCCGTGGTTGGCGAACCACCACCATGTGGGATCGGTCGGCTGGTCGGTGAACTCGAGCTGCGTGACGCGACGCAGCTTCATCGTGCGAAACGATATCGGGTCGCGCGTGAGACGCAGATCCCGTTGATAGACCGTATGCTCTTCCTGCGAGGTGAATCCCAGGGCGCTGAGGAACGGCTCGGCCGCAGGGTCGGTCTTGAGGAATCCCGACGGTCGGCAGCCTCCGTAGAGTCCAAAGTAGAACGGGTCCAATCCCGGCGACTCGCCCGCGAGAATGCGTACGGCCCCGCGCTCCCGCAGATAGGCGATGGCCCGCGACATCAACTCGCGGCCGATGCCCTGCCGCCGAAACTTCGGATGCACCACGATGGCACAGATAATGCCGACGCTCGGGTCGACCTGCGAAGTGCCGGACCGTGGCGCGAAGCCGGCATGCACAAAGCCGACGATCTCGTCTCCATCGGCGGTGATGATAAAGCCCTGGCGATCGAAGTTGTGCTGCGCGAAGACCGCCGACTCGAAGGCTTCGACCGATTGCGGTCGTGCCGCACCGCGACCGAGCTGAGAGTCGTTCCACAACTTCAGCACTTGCGGCGGGTCGGCGTTTCGGAACGTTCGATACTCGGTCACGCTAAGGCGCGAAAAAACTCTGGCGGTTGCGGGCAACGAACAAAAACACCGGAGGGCCGGCCATTCAACGCGCCTTGCGGGCGAGCGTCTCCCGCACCCGCTGGGCGACGTTTTCGGAAGTCAGTCCGTATTTGTCCAACAGGCCCTGGGGATCGCCACTCTCGGCATAGAGATCCCCGACATTGACGAATCCCATCGGCACCGGATGCGTTTCGCCGACCACCTGCGCCACGACCGAGCCGAGTCCGCCGTGATGCAGATGTTCCTCGGCGACGACGATGGCCCCCGTTTCGCGGGCTGCTTTCGCGATCGCTTCGCGGTCCACCGGCTTGATGGTGTGCAAGTCGAGAACGCGGACAGACACATTCTCCTTGGCGAGGATCGTCGCGGCATCGACGGCGGCGGCGACCATCAGTCCGTTGGCGATGACCGTAATGTCGCTGCCAGGCCGGGTTTCGATGGCCTTGCCGAGCTCGAACTTGAGTCCGCCCGGATAGAGGTCGGCCACTTTGCCCCGTCCAACTCGCAAATATGTCGGCCCCTTATGAGTGATGAGTGCGCGAGTGGCGGCTTTGGTGCAGGCGGCGTCCGAGGGAACGCAGACGATGAGGCCCGGCAGTGAACAGGCGAGGGCCACGTCTTCGATCCCCATCTGAGACGGGCCGTCCTCGCCGATCGAGATACCCGCGTGGGTTCCCACGAGCTTGACGTTTGTCTGCGGGAAGGCGACCGACATGCGAATCTGGTCGAAGGCGTTGTCCATCAGAAAACAGGCGAAGCTGGCGACGACCGGAATCTTGCCGCAGCTCGCCAGTCCGCCGGCCACCGACACCATATTGCTTTCGGCGATGCCGACGTTGAAGCCGCGCTCGGGATAGGCCAGCGCGAACAATTCGGTGCGGGTCGAATTGCCAACGTCGCCGTCGACGGTGACGAGGTTGGGAAGCTCGGCTCCCAGTTCCTTCAAGGTGTCGCCGAATGCGTCGCGCGTCGCCTTCCCCAGTTTGAGTCCGCTGATTTCACCTGCGTACATGATTGCGTCTTTTGTGCCGATCGGCGTTGGTCGTGTGATGTTGTGATTGTCAGTGAGCGATCATGGGCGCGTCTCAGCCCAGAAGCTCCATCGCCTTTTTCGCGAGTGCCGGAGTCAGAGGCTTGCCGTGATAGTTGAGATCCCCTTCCTGCTCCAGGATCGGCAGGATGCCGAACCCCTTCTTGGTCTGCGAGACGATGGCCGTCGGCCGATCGGTGACGGTCACGGCGCAATCGAGGGCCTGCACGACATCTTCCATCGTGTTGCCATTGATGGTCTGTGTCGCCCAACCGAACGCTTCGAGCTTCGTCTGGAAGTTCCCCATGTCGAGCACATCTCGCGTGGCCCCGGTCTGCTGGTAGCCGTTCTGATCGACGATGGCGGTCAGGTTGCCGAGCTTATACTTGCAGGCGGCAGCAGCGGCTTCCCAGACCTGACCTTCGCCCATTTCGCCATCGCCCATCATCACGAAGACGCGATAGTTGCGTTTGTCGAGCCGACCGGCGAGAGCATGTCCCACGCCGAGCGAGAGCCCCTGCCCCAGCGATCCGGTCGAGGCTTCGATGCCCTTTAGCCGTCGCATGTTGGGATGCCCTTCATACGGGCTGCCCAACTTGCGAAGCGTCATGATGTCTTCGAACGGAAAGTATCCGGCCTCGCACATGGCCGAGTAGAGCACCGGGCAGGCGTGTCCCTTGCTCAGGATAAAGCGGTCGCGATCGGGGTCGCCGGGATTCTTCGGGTCGAACTTCATGAACCCGCCGAAGTAGAGCGCCGTCACGAAATCGGTGGCGGACAGGCTGCTCGACGGATGGCCGCTGGCGGCCTCGGTGGTGATGCGAATAATGTGTTTGCGAATGGTGAGGGCCTTGGCCTTCAATTCGTCCAACGAGAGTTTCGGCACGATATTCTTCCGCTGCTTGGTCGCACTATGAAGATGAGTTAACAGTTCAGCCTGTCAGGAAATGCGTCGATCGACCTCGAATGCTAACGAGCGCCATGCAGAGCGGCAACCGAATGGCTGATCCTCGATCTCCCCAGCGGACGGCGGGCAGCGTATAATCCATGTGCTGTCTTTGATCCCTGTTCATTCCATCGGGTACGCGCGTGCCTCCGGCCGGCGAATCCGATGTACATAACGGCGGGGCCGCCGTGGCGGCTGCGTCATGCATACATACCTATGGCACGTCGAAGTAAGGCTCGTGAAGTCGTGGTGCAGATGTTGCATCAGGTGGACGCCAATCCCGATGTCAGCGGGCAGACCGTGCGCGCGATGATCCGCGAGCGGCTCCCCGATGACGAATTGCGCGACTTCGCCTGGGGACTGTTTGCCGGCGTGATGGAGAACCGCTCGGCCATTGATGAGCGCATCACGTTGATCGCCACGAACTGGAAGCTCTCGCGCATGGCGATCACCGATCGCAATTGCCTGCGCCTGGGCGCGTTCGAACTGCTGCATACAGAGACTCCGCCGAGAGTCGTCATCGACGAAGCCCTCGAACTCGCCAAGCGGTTTGGCAACGCCCAGTCGAGTTCATTCGTCAACGGCATCCTCGACAAGCTCATTCCCAGTCGGGACGGCGAGCCGGAGCGGGAAACGACCGAGGAGTAGTCGACCTCACGTCGTTGCAATCGACGTATACGCCTCCCACGCCGCCCACAGCGTGACGGCGGTATAGACGCCGGCCATCAGATCATCGAGGAGCACGCCCCAGCCTCCGGGGAGATGTTCGAGCCGTCGGCAGGGCCAGGGCTTGACGATGTCGAAGAACCGAAAGACGAAGAAGCTGGCGATCGCCGTCATCCAGTTGAACGGTACCAGCGCGAGCGCGATCGGGAACGCGGCGATCTCGTCGTAGACGACCTCGGAAGGATCCTTGTCGCCAAACTGACGCACTCCCAACGCGCAGATCGGTCCGCCGATGAGGGCCATAATGAGCGCGGGGATCAGCAGCCAGAGACCTTGGCGCCCCATCAGTTCCGTCAGTCCCCAGACGAGCGGCGGTCCCCACAGGCTGCCGAACGTACCCGAGGCGATCGGCGCATAGCCGAAGCCAAAGCCGGTGGTGAGCCAGAGGAGCGGGCGTTCCCACGGCTTGAGGGGCCGCGATTTGGACGCGGCTTCGCTAAGCGCGGACGTTGCCACAGTCCCCTGCCCTGTTCCTGCCGAATCCGTTCTGACAGGTTCTGTCATACTCTTTTGCGTGGGCAGTCAATTCGACGCTTGCTACAATGAGGCACATTCACTCCGGCGTCGGCAGCGGTCCGAAGTTGCTTCTGCGCGGGGGATCGGGATACCGAAAGCCCGTGTTCGGGTTGTTCTCATCGAAGGCGAAGGCGTCGCGGTTTTCGAGGAAGTGCTTGACGTAACTGATCGGGATCGCGAAGCCGAGTCCTTCGGTTTCGAGCAGTTTCATGTTCGTCACGCCGACGACTTCGCCGCGAGAGTTGAAGAGCGGGCCGCCCGAATTTCCCGGATTGATGTGGGCCGTCGTCTGGATGTAAACGATGCCGTCGAAGTTGCGATTCGTCGTGCTCACGATCCCCTGCGACACCGAGCGTTCGAGTCCGAGCGGGTTGCCGACCGCGAAGACGTCTTCCCCCTGTTCGAGTTCCCAGTCGCGTGCGAGGTACGTCGGCGTGAACTCGTAGTTTTCCTGGGTGGGGATCTGCAGCAGAGCCAGATCGAAAAATGGATTGAGCGCGAGAATGCGCACGTCTTCGATCCTGCGGCGCTGGAAGTCCCCTTCCTCGGTGCGGTCGAAAATGGTCACGGTGATGCGCGTTTCCCGCTCGACGACGTGATAGTTCGTCACGCAGTAGCCGCGATCGTTGATGATGAAGCCACTGCCGAGGCCACTCGAAGTTTCCACCAGCACGACCCCTTCACCGAAGTCGTTGACGAGTTCCTGAATCCGCCGCACGGGCTGATCGGCGATCCGGTAGATGTCGCTCTCCTGCTCGAGGATGGTGTGATCCGCTTCTGATGCGCCACGCCGCGAAAGAATGTCGTCCAATGGGACGCGGACGACGTCGACGCCCACATCGATGAAGAGTTCCTCGGTGGTTTCCTTGAGGATCTCCCCTTCCAGGCGCTGGCCGCCGCGAAGCTCGATCACTTCCGGGTCGGCGACTGCGAACCGAGGAAGCAACAGCGTCGCGATCAGTACTGCGGATGCAATGAAGTTGAATAGACGCATGGTTTCGCTCGATTGAGTGGATGTAGCCGCGTCTGTCCCCAGACGCGGTGGCCGCGCGGCAGGGCGTGAGTTGGTCATGGAGGTTCAACAGGGAGCAACGCCGGTCGCTTCGTGCCCGGCGGCTGGGGACAGCCGCCGCGACGTGGCGACTTAGTCGTCGCGCATGCCCAAGCGTACCGGACGTTCGATCGACTCGCCATCCCGGATCAGTTCGATCATCACTTCCTGCCCGGGATCGCTACGCCCGACCAGATCGACAAGTTCCTGGATTGACGCCACGTGATTGCCGTCGTAGTTCACGAGAATGTCGTTGACACGAATGCCCGCGGCGCTGGCGGGATGATTCGGCCACACTCTCGTGACCTTAAGGCCCTGCTCGTGAGGATCGCCCGTCAGGCCCAACAGCGCGCCCGAATGCGTATGAAACGTCTCACCCACCACCAGCCGATCCCAGCCATCGTGAAAGATGCCGATCGGCACATGAAAGTTCATTTCTGTTTCCGGCCCGATGCGGCTGTGAATGGCGATCACGTTGCCGTCGAGATCGAACAGAGGTCCGCCCGAATCGCCGCCGATCAGTTCGCAGTCGGTCTGGATCATGCGCGAGTTGATGTAGATCAACCGGCCCAGCCGATACACCGGGCCGCGGTCTTCGCGGAACCCGCCGGGGTGCCCGACGGTGACGCACCACTGTCCCAGTTCGAGCGAATCCATCGTTCCCATCGGGCAGTGAGGCCAGTCGGTGCGGTCGGAGTTGATCTTGATGAGGCCCGCATCCATCGTCGGATTTCTGCCGAGCGTGGTTCCCTCGGCGTTGGTGCCGTCGGAAAAGCTGATGCGCACCCTACGTCCCGGCTCCCCGGAAACGTGTCCCGCCGTGAGGATGTATCCATCGCCGGTGACGATCACGCCGCTGCCATAGGAATTGCTAATCCGCACGCCGACCGTGCAGTCCGAAGTGCGTTCGACGAGCGCGGTGACCTTCTCTTCGATGGCCTGTAGATCCTCGATCGATTCGGGGGCAGGCTTGTCGAGAGCCGTTTCGTTGGCGGTGGCTGTGTCATCAGCCATCGCGCGGAGCGTCAGCACTCCACAAAGGGCGCCGGCGAGGATGATGAACAGTCCCTTGTATCTGTGAGTCAGCATGGCATCCCTCATAGTCGCCTTTCGCTCCGTTTCGTATCCGTGTCTGTCCCCAGACACGGGGCGACGCGCGTGGGCGTCATCTATTGTCGAGCCACATCAAAGTGGTTCAGCTACTTTTTCCTCCCGGCGTCTGGGGACAGACGCCGCTACGCTATCCGACGATCGGATTCCTGAGTGAACCAATCTCGGAGATAAACGCCTCGACTTCGTCTCCAGGATGCAGGAACTTCCCCTTCGCCTTGCCCACGCCGTCGGGAGTTCCCGTGGAGATTATATCCCCCGGCTCCAGGGTGACGAAACTGGAAATAAACTCGATGATCGCGGCCACCGGAAAGATCATTTCGG
>JANNSB010000402.1:0-4432 GCA_031402175.1 Planctomycetaceae bacterium | reverse complement strand
CGTGTACTGGGATCACTCAGGCATCGTCACTCGCACTCCGCAGGATGGCCAACCGTTCGAGTCGCAGCGACTCTGGGAACTGGCCGTCGGAGCCGCTCCTGACCTGCCTCAACCTGTGAAGGACGCCCTCGCAGTGGCAGTGGCCGACCGCAACGACGAACAGCGCAACACACTCCGGATCTACTTCCTCGAAAATGTCTATCCGGGCACCAGGGAGGCGATCGCGCCGATACTCGCTGATCGCACGCGGTTGGAAGGGGAACTCAACGCACTCAACGAAGCCATTCCGAAGACAATGGTCTCCGAGGAACTGGCGGCACCCAAACCGGCGTATGTGCTGTACCGGGGCGAGTACGACCAGCCGCGAGATGAAGTCCCCAGGCATCTGCCGGCAGTGTTTCCGCCGCTGCCGGAAGGCGCGCCGAATGATCGGTTGGGCCTCGCGCAATGGCTCGTGCATCCGACGCATCCTTTGACATCGCGCGTCACCGTCAATCGCTGGTGGCAGCGCTACTTTGGCACAGGGCTGGTCAAGACGTCGGAGGACTTCGGCAGCCAGGGAGATGCCCCGACCCATCCGCAGTTGCTGGATTGGCTGGCGACGGAACTCATTCAGTCGGGCTGGGACGTGAAGGCGATGCAGAAGCTGATCGTCATGTCGGCCACTTATCGACAGAGTTCGGCATCCACTCCGCAACAGCAGGCGATCGACGCTGCCAACCGATACGTGTCGCATGGGCCGCGATTCCGGCTCGAGGCCGAGATGATTCGCGATCAGGCTCTCTTCGTCAGCGGCCTGCTCGTCGAGCGGCTCGGCGGGCCGAGCGTCAAGCCGTATCAACCCGGCGGGCTCTGGGAAGCCGTCGGCTACACAGACAGTAACACCGCCAACTTCACGCAGGACGATGGCGAAGCTCTCTACCGCCGCAGCATGTACACGTTCTGGAAGCGCACGTCGGCTCCCCCCTCGATGGTCACATTCGACGCTCCGTCGCGCGAAAGCTGCACCGTCCGCAGGTCGACGACCAACACGCCGCTGCAGGCACTCGCGCTGATGAACGACAAGCAGTTCGTCGAAGCCTCGCGGCACTTCGCCCAGCGCATCCTCGCGGCAGGAGGAACCACTGACGACGAACGTCTGGTGCACGCCTTCATGTCGGTGACGGCTCGCCGGCCCGATGACCGGGAGCTGACGATCCTGCAGGACTTACTGGCGGAGCATCGGGCCGACTTCCAATCGCGCCCCGCAGAGGCGAGTTCGTTTATCGACTCGGCCACGACGCTGTTGCAGCCGAACCACCTGGAGCGCGACCGCGCTCAAGATCCCGAACTGGCCGCCTGGACAATGCTGGCGAACCTGCTGATGAATCTGGACGAGACGATCACGAAGGGGTGAACGTAGCGGCGTCTGTCCCCAGACGCCGGGCGGCGAGTTGACGCATCATCTGGTTGCCGAGTTGCCGATGCGCGCTCGGTTCCTCGGCGGGCTCGTGATGCGCTGCTAAAGTAAGCGCGTCAATGCGAGGCTCGCAGTGGGAGAACCGCATTGGCAGCCAGAAGGCAGAGCCTCAGTTTGTTCACCACAAACTCACGCATCCCGGCGTCTAGAGACAGACGCCGCTACCCATGATCATCGGACTCGGCACTGACATTATCGAAACTGTCCGCATCGGTCAGATGATCGAACGGCATGGGGAGCATTTCCTGCAGCGGGTCTACACCGAGCAGGAGATTCTCTATTGCCAGCGGCGAAAAGAGGCCGTGCAGCATTACGCCGGCCGCTGGGCCGCCAAGGAAGCGGTGATGAAGGCCCTGGGCACCGGCTTCACGATGGGAGTTGGCTGGGGGGACATCGAGGTCTGCACCCACCGCAGCGGCCAACCATATATCGTGCTGACGGGCGGCGCGATGGAAATGTCCAAGAAGTTGGGGATCGACGAGATTCTCATTACGATCTCGCACTGCCGCACTTATGCCACGGCCATGGCGATCGCATTGCAGAAATCTCCGAAAAGGGATTGAGAATGGGCGTTATATTGTGCGTTGCATCACGCCGAATGCCTGGAAACAGGTGGCACAGACATTCCTGTCTGTGCGACCGCGCGCGTTGACATCGATCGAGTTTCCGTCGGCCTTATCGAGTCGATTCCATATCCAATCCTCCTTGTCACAGGCAGAAATGCCTGTGACACATGACTCAAAAATGGGTGACCTTATGACACTTTGGCGACTGACCGGCGTTCTGTGCTTAACGGCGGCTTGCGTTTCGCAATCTGCAGCCGACGACGCAGCCGATGGGACAGATGACGCGGCGGCTCCAGAGACGATCCCCACAGTAGTGGACGTCACGCCGGCGGGGGTCGAACTCGTCATCGGGTTCAATCGCCTCGGCGAGGCGATGGACCGCTCGCAGGAACTCAACGAAGCGCTGGGGATCGTCAACCAGAACAACGACTTCCGCAAAGAGTTCGATCGGTTCATCGGTCCCGGAGTCGTGGACTTCGCGGGGCCGGTCGTCATCTACGCCCTGACGGGATTCGAAACGGAGACTACCGACTTCAATCGGCTCGGAGCGGCTGTCTACGTGCAGGATCCTCAAGCGGCACGAGTCACGTTGGGTGCCGACAAAGCGCTGCCCGACGGCGAGACCACGAGCCTCACTTTCGGCGGCGCCCCGGGTTTCATGCTGACAGGCGGATTCCAGAAGCGAATGGTCTACGCCTCCCTGGGCGACAACGCGCTGCGGGAGTCGATCGGTCAACCCAATCTCGCAAGCGAACTCGATCCCGGAGTTGTCGAGCGACTCAACGCCGCCGATGTTCTGGCCGTCGCCAAACGCGGCCCGATGCTGGATGAACTATGGGACGGCATTCTGCCTCCTGCCCCAGTCGCCGCAGAGGGCGCTGATGACGAATCGCAGAAACTGGCCCGTCAGGTTCAGCAACTCACCCAGAGCATCGAATGGATGACGTTCGCCGGCAATGTCGCCTTGAACCCCGATGAAGCCGAACTCCCCATTGGCGCGAGGTTCGGATTCTCGGCCATGTGCGATCACGCCCCCGACAGCGAGTCGGCCGCGTTGCTCGAACATCTGGGCAACGACAATCAGCCGACGACATTCGCGGGATTGCCCGCCGGTGATTCCGTCGTCGCCGTCGCCGGTAAACTGGATGGGTCAACTCACATGGGCGTCGTGCGTTACGTCGCCGACATCGCGTTCCAACAGTGGAACAACTCACACGGTCTGCCCGACTCGTTGATCGGCGAACAGTTCCTCAGCATCTTCGAAGAAGCCGGCGAGCATCTGCAGGGGGGACGGCTGGCCATTTACCGCAATGAGGACCACGCCCTTGACGGCCGATTCGCCGTCGTCGTGATCTTCGACGCTGAGGATCCCCAGGCGTTTCTCGGCGACATGCGTCAACTGATCCGCCTGGCGAATGCTGATGAAATCGCCGCGGCCGATGACGCTGTTGCGGTGACGGATGACGACATTCGCGCCCTCGTCACGCAACTTGGCGACCGCACCTATCGCGTCCGCCGCAGCGCGACGAACCGCCTGATGCTGATCGGTCCGCGAGCCGTTCCCTTCCTGCGTGAAGGAATGGAAGCCGACTCGCTCGAGCTGCGGACGCGGGCCAAAGTGATCCTCGATCAGATCGAGGCTCTCAACACGTTCGAGTCACGGCACTTTCTCGGCTCCGACATATTCCAGAATCTGGAAGTCGAGCAGCGTTACATTATCGGGGGGGAACAACTCGCCGACGGCGCGCCGGTCGATCTCATTTCCACATCGATCACCGACGAGGCCGACCAGCCCTTTGCGCAGCGGTTGACGAGCTGGCTCGGCCCCGACTGGAACCGCTTGCGAATCGCCGCCACGGACGAGCACATTGTCGTGGTGATGGGTTCGCGCGACGATCTGCTGCAGCAGACTGTCGACAACCTGAGCGGCGCAAGCGGCTCGCAGCTTGATGTACCCGCGTGGCAAGTGGCGGACCGGCCGCATCAGTTCGAACTGCACGTCGACCTCCAGGCGTTTCTGCCGACCGATGAGGCTGTCGATACAGAGGTTCCACCTCCGGCGCCCGGCCTCGTGAGCGTGGGCCTGGCGTTCGCCCGCGATACGATTCATGTCGATGCGTTCGTGCCGCTCGGTCAACTTCCCGTTCGCGGCTGGCCGTTCGGCTGGTAAGGTGCAAGTCCCAAGTGAACCAGTTTCAAAACCCCTACACTAGCCAGCAGCGCGAGGTCTGAGATTGCGCGTTTGCAGTGGAGTTCTACGACATGTTTGGCCGAAGGCCATGCACATCGTAGCCTGGGGCATCGCCCCTCGTTGTACCACACATCTATTGGATGATGCTGACAGTTGTTGCATTTTGGGAGAAGATGGCGTGACGAAGGATTGGTTTCAAGGACGTGAAGCGTGTCA
>JANNSB010000401.1:0-11243 GCA_031402175.1 Planctomycetaceae bacterium | reverse complement strand
CTCCGATGAACTGCCCGGGAGCCAGTACAGCGACTCCACGATTGTCAGGGAGCAGAATCTCGTCCTCTCGCTCCGCAATGTCGCGAACTCGTTCTCGGCGGTGGCGCTGCGGCAGCACCTGAAGCGGAAACGGCGACACAGGCTCTACTCCAGCATGGGGCTGATCGCCGCCGGCGGCGCAACCATGGTAGGCCTGAGCATGTCGATCGCCTCGATGATCCCGCCTGGCACTTGGGTCTACCTCGGCGCAACGGGACTATTGCTGATCATCTCGTCGCAGCTTCGCGACTGACGGCTGTTTGGCGGACGCGAATTGCGCCGCAGAAGTGCCCGCAGTGTATCGGGACATGCCGCTTCGCGGCGCGCCGGCAGCATGATTCGCTCGTTCGCTCGCTGTCCGTTATCTTGGGCCATCACCACAGGCAATCCTCGCGCCACATGAACGCCTACACCGCTGAACTCATCGGGACTGCGCTGCTCATCATCTTCGGAAACGGCGTCGTCGCCAACGTCGTGCTGGCCCGCACGAAGGGGCATAACGGCGGGTGGATCTTGATCGCCGCGGGCTGGGGACTCGCGGTGTATATCGGAGCCTTCGTCTCCGCGACCTACAGCGGCGCGCACCTCAATCCGGCCGTCACGATTGCGATCGCCATGGCCGGCGAGTCCATGAAGGGGAGCGTTGAGGGCTACATCGCGGCGCAGATGGCGGGCGCGTTGATTGGGGCCACGCTCGTGTTCCTGTTCTATCGCGAGCACTTCAAGGTCACGGAAGATGTCGGCGCGAAGCTCGGCTGCTTCTGCACGTCGCCGGCGATCGACCGTCCGCTGCAAAACTTGTTCTGTGAAGCGCTCGGCACGTTTTGTCTCATTCTGCCGATCTTGCTGATGACGGACCCGTCGCTGAGCGGCGCGACGCCCGACGCACCCGAGGTGCCCATCGGCCTCGGTTCGCTCGGCCTACTCCCCGTTGGCCTGCTCGTCTTCGGCATCGGCCTTTCGCTGGGCGGCACGACCGGATATGCCATCAACCCCGCCCGCGATCTCGGCCCCAGGCTGATGCACGCCCTGCTGCCGATCCCCGGCAAGGGATCGAGCGACTGGAACTACGCCTGGATCCCCGTCGTGGGCCCGCTGCTGGGAGCCGCGGCGGCCGCAGGGCTATACATGGTGCTGCTGCCGAGTTAGG
Organism: Planctomycetaceae bacterium; assembly: GCA_031402175.1. Classification (GTDB taxonomy): domain Bacteria; phylum Planctomycetota; class Planctomycetia; order Planctomycetales; family Planctomycetaceae; genus JANNSB01. Next base: position 10,054 of record JANNSB010000401.1, on the reverse strand, counting down.
CCCAATGCCACCGCGTGGCAGGATTGCGCTGCCCAGCCCACGCACCCAACTTATCGCTTGAACGGCGGAATCAACCGGTCTCGGCTTCCCTTCTGCGCTGGCGAGACGAAAGAGATGGTCGCGAATTGCAGCCACGTCATAAGCTGTGGACCAGTTGGACAAAGCATGAGAGGGAAGACATGAATCGCTGGCAACTCCACCTGCTGTCAATACTCGCTGTTTCGGCAGGGCTGTACACCGCTGGCTGTGCAAGTTCGTGGAACACACCGGCACATATCGTGTACAGCCCCCCATTCAATAACATGATCATGAGCGGCGATGCACTCACCATGGGTGAAATCCCATTGGGAGACGTCCGGCGGATCGTCATTCCGAGTGAGCGCGTCGTCGTTATGGAAGGTGCGCCTTCGGATCAAGTGCTGGTGTATGTCGACAAAAGCCTAGGAGGAGGCTCCCATCCTCCCGAGGTTCTTGATATCGCCGACGTGCAAAATGGGATGGGGTGCTGTTACCGCGTACTCGAAGACCGAATTGAAATCACCGAATTTGGGGTGATCTTGCAGTCAGGAAATGCAGTCGAACTGGCACTGATCGTGCCGCCGGATATTGAAGTGGTGACCGATAGCTCGCTGGGTGCGACATACTCCGAGAGCGAAGGTTTCTCGCCGGTTCTCAATCCCGAGGGCGAATGGCACCCTCTTCAAGAGACGCCAGATCCCGAAGGCGCGCGGACTTTTCGCGATGATGTATGGCCCCGGGAATGGTTTGTTGCGGCTTCCACGCCCCTCAATGCTGAAATCGCAATCAGCGGCGGAAGCACGCCATCTGAAAATCAGCCGACGGTCACTGCGACAGCCGAGTGAGGATATTCCTCGTGATCTGCGTCACTGCCGGGTCGTTTCCGCGCAGGCCGTGCGACCAGTCGGTCGAGCCGCAGGTAAAGACGGTGGCTCCCGCGTCGTTCGTGTACGTGCCCATCACGGCCGCGCCGATGCGCTCAGCGGGAAACTGATCGTAGAACAGGCAGTCGCCGGGGGCCCAGCGGGCTTCACAGGTGCCGAGGATCGTGAACGACTCCGGCGTGCCGTCGCTGTGGGTTGATACCGGCAGTCCATCGACGAGCGTGAACTCGCAGCCGTCGCACTCGTACCCGACGATGGTGTCGTTGCCACCGAAACGATCGCCGCGAGCGAGATTCGTGCCTTCGAAGATCCAATGGTCGTGACGGTGTACTTCGAATGAAGCGGGACCATCCATGAACTGACCATGGCTGCGATGGTATCCACCCCAGAGAAATCCGACGCCGGTTAACTGGTTCTCCGGCCGATCGACGAGGTGATGGCTCCATATCGTGCTGAGCAGCCGATGATCCTCGACCCGATAGAAGGGATCGAGCACATACGCCTGTTTCCAGCAGGTGAGGGATCGGCCTTCTTCTTCGCTGCGCACCTGCCAGCAGCAGGTGTTCCCGCTGAAGAATGCCACGTTGCCTCCGTCGGCAATGAACTGTTCGAGGTTGTCCCGCATGGGGGATGACCAGTATTCATCATGTCCCACACTGAGCACGAGCCGGTAGTGTTCCAACAGTTCGGGATGAAACTCGAGATCGCTGTTGACGGCATAGTCGATCGCGATCCCTTCACTCTCGGCCCATTGCACGAACGGGAGTTCCCAGTTGTGGAACTGGCTCGACAGCGGACGGTTGAACGAAACGCGATGCCCCTGCAGCCCATCACGATCGTGATACGAGTAGAGACTGTGTCCGCCCCAGTTCGTGTAGGCGTTGTAGGTGTTCGTGCTAAGCTGCAGCAGGATCTTCGAGTCCTCCCCAGGGTTTGCGGAGCGGATCACGAAAAACATTGATGACGTCGCGGTCTGCGAGTCTTCCCCGGTCGCCGTCAACGTGACTTCATAGTAGCCGGTGGACCAGTCCCTGGGGATGTCGTAATAGAGCGATAAGGGCCAGTTGCAGCCGTCTGACGAGGCGCGGTCGGGAATGGAATGTTCTCGTGCAGGCACATTTTCCTGCTCAGTGACCCTCTCAGGCTCTAACCCGAGCCGGTCGATGGTGAACGAGAATCGCTCTCCATTCGTTGAAACATGGAATCCGAGCAGATCTCCGGGGAGGCAACTCAACTGGTCGGTATATCCGGCGATGTACAGTCCTTCGGGCGGCATCTGGTCGGCCACCAACTCAACTGCGGTTCCCGACAGGATCAAGACGGCAACGCAGGGTACGAGTGTTCGGGAAGTCATGGGATCCCTTCAATCAAACGGACTAGCAACAAGTTCTCAGCCGTATCCAAGTGCCGAACGGCTCACCCGTAGACCAGACAACTGCAACCGACCCCGAGCCTTCACGAGTGATAGCGGAATCTGTCACAATGTGAAGTGCCTTCGGACGCCCGCCGTGCCTATTGGAATCAAAACATGATATTTCGGTCCTTCACGTCTGTGCGATACATCGTCTGGGCGAGCTTATTGGTGTGCTTCCCTTGTCCTTATCTGGGGGCAGACGACGCCCCCGCCGCGCTCGATCGCGGCGAACTCGAGCGGCTCGAGGAGCAGGCGTTTCAGCAGGCGGCGGCGCTGGCGGATCCATCCATCGTGCGCATCGAAACGGTCGGCGGGCTCGATCTGGTCGGCGAAGTGCTTACCGGGACGGGGCCGACGACTGGCGTCGTCGTGAGTGAAGACGGCTACATCATCACCAGTTCGTTCAACTTCGTGTCTCAGCCGGCGTCGGTGCTGGTGCAGTTGCCAGATGAGCGCCGCTTTCCCGCCGAGATCGTCGCGCAGGATACGGCCCGCATGCTGACTCTGCTCAAGATCGAAGCCGACAGCCTCACGCCGCTCGAGGCCGTGCCGAAGGAAGAGATCTTTGTCGGCCAGTGGTCGATCGCTTTGGGGCGGACGTATGAGAACACGTTTCCCAACATCAGTGTCGGCATTATCAGCGCCGTCGGCCGCATCTGGGGCCGCGCGGTCCAGACCGATGCCAAGGTGTCGCCGGTCAACTACGGTGGCCCGCTCGTTGATGTCACCGGACTATGTCTGGGAATTCTCGTGCCGCTGCAGCCGGACGACACGGGCGAGACGGCGGGCGTCGACTGGTACGACGGCGGCATCGGGTTCGCCATTCCCATGGCCGACATCTATGCCGTGCTCGACCGCTTGAAGAACGGCGAGAATCTGCAACCGGGACTGCTCGGTGTCGGCTTCGTCGACCAAGGGCCGTTGGCCGGGGAAGCCAAGATTCAGATCGTGCGGCCTTTGTCTGCGGCCGACCAAGCGGGGCTGAAGGTCGATGACGTCATCATCGAGTTCAACGGCCAGCCCGTGGAGCGTGTTCCCTTGTTGAGGCATCTGCTCGGAGCGCTTTATGCGGGGGACACCGTACATCTTGTCGTCCGTCGCGGCGAAGTGACGATCGAAGCCGACGTTACGCTTAGCGGCGATTTGCAGGCTGTCTCAATCGGGTTTCTGGGCATTCTGCCGCAGCGCATGTCGATTGCGGAAACCGAACCGGGAGTCACGATTCGCGAAGTGGTTCCCGGCGGCCCCGCGGCCACAGCCGGCCTTATGGAGAACGACCGCATCATCGCGGTGAACGGTTCCGACATTCTTGATGCCGACCAGTTGCGTTCGCGCCTGGCAAGAGCGACCGGAGGCGAAGCCTTGGCGATCGATTTCGTGCGCGACGGCATTCCCAACTCGTGCGAGGTGATGGTCAGTGGGTATCCGGCCGAAGTGATTGCAGACCTGTCGTCTTCCGAGATTCCGACTCCCGTCGAAGGGAGTCGGCCTGAGGGTCTCGCTGTCGGTCGCATCACCGAAAGCCTGCCGGGGGATGAACGCCGCTACTGGGCGTACATTCCCGACCAGTACAACCCGGAATACGAATACGGACTCGTGGTGTGGCTGCATCCCGACCGCGAAACAATGGAGGCCGACGTCTTTCAGCAATGGCAACTGCACTGCGACCGCAGGGGCATCATCCTGCTCGCACCCATGGCGCCGGATGTCGCCTGGTCGAGCGATCAGGGGGACTACATCGGCTCACTGGTGGAGTTGTTTCGAACGCGATATCGCATCGATCCGCACCGTATCGTCGCGCATGGCATGGGGCAGGGGGGTGAACTGGCCTTCGATCTCGTCTTCCGTCACCGCGACACATTTGCCGCCGGGATGATCATCTCGGCCCCCATGCGGCAGATGCCGGCGGAAAGCGAGTCTCGCAGCGTGCCGCAATTCCTGCTCCTCACCGTAACGGGCAGCCCCGAAGCCGAACTGGTGAATCAGACGAACACGCTACTGGGCGAAATGCAATTGCCCACATCGCTGGTCCCGTTCGAGCAGGAACTCCCCGGCTATCCGCCGGAAGAGACCGTGGAGACGATGGCGCGCTGGGTGGATAGTTTGGACCGGATTTGAATCGAAAGACTACGCCTTCATGCGCACTTCCCTCGATGCTCTGACTTGGGAAACGATGAACGCGATGGCTGACGACTGGGAGTCGCTCGATCAAATCGTTTCGCAAGTTGAGCGATTCCGCAGCGTGACGAACCGATTTCAAATCGCGAAACTGCTTGTCGAATTGGTTTCAGAGGGGTTGATTCGGGAAATGGGACGCATTCCGTATCAGAGGCTTACACCGGAAATGGTCCTTGCAGATCCCATTGAGTTTTGGTTCGAGATGACTCCCGCTGGCCGGGCGTTGTGGAAATCAGAGGGATCCAAGCATTGTGACGAATAGGGTTTGCATATGAACGAGGTCACGAAGCACTCCATTGTTTGCGTATTCCTATTCCTCGCATGGCCACTCACTGCCGACGATCGCCCTAACATCGTCTTTCTGCTGGCCGACGATCTGGGTTACACGGACTGCGGCTTCAATGGCGGGACCGAGATTGCGACGCCCAGGCTCGATGCGTTGGCTGCATCGGGCGTGGTGCTCGAATCATTCTATGTGCAGCCGGTTTGTTCCCCGACCCGCGGGGCGCTGATGACGGGGCGTTACCCGATCCGGCTGGGACTGCAGGTCGGCGTCATCCGGCCGTGGGCCGAGTACGGGCTGCCGCTGGAGGAACGGACGCTGGCCGAGGCGATTCGCGCTGCCGGTTATCGCACCGGAATCTGCGGCAAGTGGCATCTGGGCAGCTTCGACGCGGCGTATCATCCTGGGGCGCGCGGATTCGATCACGCCTATGGCCAGCTTTTCGGAGCGGTTGATTACTTCACTCACATTCGCGACGAACAGCTCGACTGGTACCGCAACGGCGAACCGATCGAAGAGGAGGGTTACACCACGCATCTGCTGGCAGACGAGGCCGTGCGGTTCATCAACACTCACGATGAGGAGTTGCCGTTCTTTCTGTATGTGCCGTTCAATGCGGTGCACACGCCGCTGCAGGTTCCCGACGAATACCTCGCGCCGTATGCCGGCCTGCCGGAGAAGCGTCGCATCATGGCCGGCATGCTTGCCGCGATGGACGAAGCCGTCGGCCGCATCGTTGACGCCATCGACGCTCAGGGTCTGCGCGAGGAGACGCTATTCATCTTTTCGAGCGACAACGGCGGTTATCAGCCAGGTGTAGTTGCGGACAACACGCCGCTGCGGGCCGGCAAGGCCACGTTGTACGAAGGCGGCGTGAGAGCTTGTGCATTTGCCTCCTGGCCCGGCCATCTGCCGGCGGGGGACCGCAACAACGCGATGCTGCATATCGTCGACTGGTATCCGACGCTGATTCAACTGGCGGGCGGGTCGCTCGAACAGGAGCGGCCGATCGACGGTTTGGATCTGTGGGATACGATCGCCCATGCCGCTCCCACGCCGCATGCAGAGATCCTGCTGAACGCTTCTCCCTCTGAGGGAGCCATCCGCGTGGGGGACTGGAAGCTCGTCATCCATCACGCCCTCCAGCCAACCGAGCCGCGCGTCGACCGTGCCGGCAACATGCGTCCCGGCCGTCCGGGACGCGAAGAGACGATGGAACTCTACGATCTGGCGACTGATCTGAGCGAGACGACCGATCTGGCCGCCTCGCATCCCGAGCGAGTGGCTGAACTGCGAACGCGCTACGATCACTATGCCGCCGAGGCCGCAACGCCGATGATCAGCCCTCCCCAGCCGCCGGAGCCGGTGCAATCGAATCCCTGACCTTCTTCATTCCTAAATGGACGACGCCTGATGCAGACGCGCTGCCTGGGATGTGCATTCTTCATCGTAGCGTTCTGGGCTTCGGCTGCGCCAGCCGCACTGACGCGGCTCGACATCACGAGCCGTGAACCGTTTCAGGACGGCCAGACATTCGGCGATGTCGGCCCCTACGAACTGCTCAAGGGCAAGGCTCATTTTGCGATTGATCCCGCGGCAGCCGCGAACGCGATGATCGTCGATCTCGAATTCGCGCCTCGCAATGACGCCGGTCTCGTCGAGTTCTCGGCAGATGTCGAAATCCTGCAGCCCGCGAACCTCGCCAATGCCAATGGTGCGGTGCTGTACGACGTGAACAATCGCGGCAATCGGCTGGCTCTCGGCATGTTCAACGATGGCACCGACGGCTTCCTGATGGAACAGGGGTTCATCATCGCCTGGAGCGGCTGGATCGCCGAAATCCTCCCCGGCGACGGCAGGCTGATTCTCGATGCCCCGGTCGCCACACAGAACGGCGAGCCGATCACGGGACTGGTCACGGCGGAGTTCGTCTCCGACAGCAACACCAATCGCTACTCGATCGCCCATTTCGGCAATCAGGGGAGTTTCGAGCCGACCTCGCGCGGACTGGAGTCGGCCCAACTCACCTGGCGGATGAATGAACGCGACGCGAGAGTGGCGATTCCGAGAGAGCAATGGACACTGCATCAGCAGGTCATCGAGGCCGATGGCCGCAGGTCGGCATTGCCGCTCATCGAACTCGAAGTCGCCGGCGGCATTCGCGCGGGGTATATCTATGAGTTCATTTACGAAGCGCAGGGCCCGATCGTGCAGGGAGTGGGGCTGGCGGGGATTCGCGATCTGATCAGCTTTCTGAAGCATGATGACGGCACGCAGAACCCCGTAAATGCGGCCGGCGACTCGGCGGCAGACTATGCCTACGGTTTCGGCGTCTCGCAGAGCGGCCGATGTCTGCGGCAGTTTCTGTACGACGGCTTCAACGCCGACGAGCAGGGGCGAATTGTCTTCGACGGCGTGATCCCGCATGTCGCCGGTGCGGGGATGGGGTTCTTCAATCATCGCTTCGCGTCGCCCACGCGGCACAACAGCCAGCACGACAACCATCAGTTTCCGGCCGATGTCTTTCCATTCACCTATGGTGAAGAGACCGATCCGTTCACCGGTCAGGTGGACGGCATACTGCGGCGGGCGAGCGAAGCGGACGTCGTCCCGAAGGTGATGCATGTGCAAACTTCGTCCGAGTACTGGCATCGCGCGGGATCGCTGGTGCACACCGATCCTGCCGGCACGCGAGATGCCGTCATTCCCGATGATGTCCGCATATACACGATCGGCGGCGCGCAGCACGGCGCGGGATCGGGAACGCCAGACGCGAGCGGGGCAGGGGAGATGACGCGCAACCCGACCGACTATCGGCCGCTGCTGCGTGCGCTGCTGCTCGCGCTGGATGCCTGGGTGAGGGATGGAATCGAACCACCCGCCAGCGTCTATCCGCGCATCGCCGACGGCACGCTGGTCGGCTGGGGCGGGGCGGAAAGCGGATGGCGGCCATTGCCCAACGTGCGTTACCCGGAGGTGATCCATCAGCCTGACTTCGTCGATCGCGGCCCCGAGTTCGAAACGCTTCGCCGTATCACGGTGCATCCGCCGCGTCTGATCGATCGTTACACCGTACGGATCCCCGGCTTCGACGAAAGTAACAACGAGCGCGGCTGCCTGATCCTACCGACCGTGGCGGTACCACTGGGATCATTCACCGGCTGGTATCTGCGCCCGCACGAGATCGGGGCCGAGACGGAACTGCTGAGTCTCGCCGGGGGATACATTCCGTTCGCCCGCACGGAGGCGGAACGATTGGCCAGCGGCGATTCGCGTCCATCAATCGAGTCGCGGTATGCAGGCTTCGACGATTACCGCACGCGATTCGAGGCCCATACCCGATCGCTGGTGGAGCGGGGGTATCTGCTGGAGGAAGACGTGCCGCGGGTGATGCAGCTTGCCGACGGGCAAAAGCGTCGTTCGAGTAAGAGCCGCGCACGAAAGTAAGCGGCAACCTGCTACCGCTTACTATCGTGCGCGGCTCTTTTTTTACGCCGTCGCCAGGCGCTGCAGCTTTTCCTTCCGGCGGCGGTCGACGACTTCTTCCTGGATGCTCTTGGGCACCTGGCGGTACATCGCGAACTCCATCGTGAAGCCACCCTTGCCCTGCGTCATCGAGCGGACTTCGTTGGCATAGTCGAACATCGAGGCCAACGGCACTTCGGCCATGATCACGCAGTTCCCCTCGCGATATGACGTATCGGTGATGATGCCGCGCTTGCTGGAAATGTGCCCGGTGATCGCGCCCTGGAATTCCTCCGGGGCCTCGACTTCGAGCTTCATGATCGGCTCCAAGAGCGCCGGATCGGCCTTCGTCAGCGCTTCGCGCATCGCCGCCCAGCCGCAGGTCTCGAAGGCACGTTCCGACGAGTCGACATCGTGATAACTGCCGTCCAGCAGCTCGGCTCCGATGCGGACGACTTCGCATTCACAGAGCGGACCCTTGACGAGGGCGCGCTGGAAGCCGTCATCCACGGCGGGGATGTACTGCGAGGGAATACGTCCCTGGCTGATGCTGTCGATGAACTCATAAGGTTCGGGCGCGTCAGCCTCAAGCGGGAAGATGCGGCCAACGACGTGGGCGTACTGACCCGAACCGCCGGTCTGCTTCTTGTGCTTGTAGTTGAACTCGATTTCTTTGGTAATGCATTCCTTGTACGCGACCTTAGGCTCGCCGACGCGCACTTCGCAGCGGTACTCGCGCTTCAGACGCTCGACATAGATCTCGAGGTGCAACTGCCCCATGCCGGCGATGATCGTTTCGCCCGTCTCCTGATCGGTGAACACGCGGAACGTCGGATCCTCGCGGCGGAACCGCTCCAGAGCCTTGCCCATCCGATCGGCTCCGTCGCGGGCACTCGGTTCGACCGACAACCGGATGACAGGCTCGGGGACGAAGATGCTTTCCAGTGCGTAATGCAGGTCGCCGCCGCAGAATGTATCGCCCGATGCGCAGTCGACGCCGACTGCGGCCATAATGTCTCCCGCGCCGGCCGCATCGATGTCTGCGCGGTCGTTGGCGTGCATGCGGACAAGGCGCCCGAATCGCATTCGTTTGCCAGTACGGGCGTTGGTGTAACTTTCGCCCTTCTGGAGCGTTCCCTGATAGACCCGCATGTACGTCAACTGCCCGAACTGCTCAACGACCGTCTTAAAGGCCATGGCGACCAGCGGCAGCGAGTCGTCGGGCTTCAGTGCCACGCGGACTGATTCCGTGTCAGGTATCGATTCATCGGCGTGACCACGCTCGGTCGCGGTGATGTCGGTGGCCGAAATGTCGCGGTCCAGCGGACATGGCAGATAGCGGCACACGGCATCGAGCAGCAGTTGCACGCCCTTGTTTTTGAACGCGCTGCCGACAAAGACCGGAGTGATCTGATGCGCGAGCGTCGCGTCTCTAACCACCTTGTGAATGACATCCAGTCCGGTCTCTTTCTCTTCGAGCAACGCCATCATGAGTTCATCACTGAACATCGACAGCGTCTCGAGCGACTCGTGCCGGGCGGTTTCGGTTTCGTCGACATACTTGGCGGGAATTGGCTCGCGGCGCACATCCTCCCCCTTGCTACCGTCAAAGTAGCACGCTTCGCGGGTAAGCAGATCGATCACCCCTTCGAAATCGGGGCCGGCTCCCATGGGGATCTGCAGCATCACGGGAGTCGTGCCGAGCTTTTCCTTGACCTGTTTCGTGACCTTGTACGCATCGGCTCCGGTGCGGTCCATCTTGTTGATGAACGCAATCCGCGGCACCTTGTAGCGCTTCATCTGTCGGTCGAC
>JANNSB010000400.1:0-1594 GCA_031402175.1 Planctomycetaceae bacterium | reverse complement strand
TTCCAGGCCGGGAGCAGCGGGAGCCACGGCTCTGGGAGATTGGGCCCCGAGAGATGGCTCAATCGCCAACGTTCGCAAAACTGTTTGTACTCCTGGAGCCATTCGTCCTCCGGGATTATCCAGGTCTCGGGCAAAAACTGTCCGTCACGAAGAGTCGGGTGTGGCCACCGATACTCGAGTGGGGCATGCAGATTCTGGGAATTGTGAGGTACCGGAAACCCATTGACGCGGATCCGGTCCCCATGCGTCCGCAGAAGTGCGTCATGCTGCGCGATGAAATCTGGATTCGTCATGAGCCATCCGGCATAGCCCTTCCGCGCAAACTCGGTAGTTTCCAATCGTTTGTTCATCGACGCAACGGCCGCTTTCAGTTCTGCCTCTGTAACTCCCAGGTCGTTGGCATTCATTTGCTTCGGATCGTGGGCGAAAGATTCTTCTTGCAGCAGATCACTGATGACGGGATACCGCCCCCAAACACCGATCTGATTTTCGATGCGGTTTCCGGCGATTAGATCGCGTTCGTGTTGAAGCACCGCAGTCTCGAACTTCTGCTCGCCGATCTCGCTGATGACGAGATCGAGCAATCGCGGAGGCAGTGTGTACTCGAATCTCGACGGAGGCGTCTGCGAGTTCGAACCGCGGTCCGGTAACACCTCAGACACCGGGGATGGTTTTCTCTTTTTTGACATGCGGACAGGACCTGCGACGAACGAAGGAGCGAGAGTTGCGAAGTCATTTCAAGGCATTCCTCGCGCCGGGTCAAACTCAGATTCTGGAATGTCGACTGCGATTGAGCGATGTCTGTCGCCGGGCTCCGTGTGTTGGTGACTTCGGCTTGATTGCAATGCACGCTGAGAGGATACGGTGTTGACGGAAAACTGCTCTACGCCACTCAACGCAGGGGATCCGAGACCGTCCCGGATCCCCCGCACTACAACACACAATTCGTCTCACACCTCGACGAGCTCGCCGCTCAACAGGTTCAGCGACTGATCGGCCGCCGTCGGGAACCCCGCAGCCAGCGCGTGAACTGATGCACGAGCAACCCCGCCGCGATCATCGCCGTGAAGATCGCGCGATGTGCACGCGCCAGTCTGCGCCTCCGCTTGCGGGAACAGCGTCGTCGGGTAATGGTCGCGGCCCATGTCGGCGGAGGCCGTCAGCACCCGAATGACTTCGGCCAGCATGCGGGCATCGGCCCAGAACGGAGCGCGCTGTACCTCACTCGGCAATTCGTGATTAGCGAGCTTATCGTTCACGTCGTCCTAGCGCACCTCGAGTTGCCTTCCAGTAGCTGAGCATTTTCAGGCTCACGCGGCCGCGGATTCGGTTCGCGGCTCATGAAACGCCTCCCAGGCAGCCTGCAGTTCCCGGCGAAGCTGACTGATGCGACCGGCTGTCACGCCCACGAGTTCCGCCACCCGGCTGGTCGTTTCACCGATGGCCAGCAATTCGGCGATCCTGCGGGTGCGCGCGCCGAGGCTGGCCATGAATGCCGCGAAATCAATTCGGCTGGCGGCCAGGTCGGCCGGTGTCGCGTGGCGATCTTCGACGAGCAACTCCTTCCAGGCACAGTCATCCTGATCCCAGCGCG
>JANNSB010000399.1:0-5334 GCA_031402175.1 Planctomycetaceae bacterium | reverse complement strand
GGGCTAAGTGAGTTTCTTCAAGTACGATCCAACAGCGCGCTCAGCCGTCATCGCCACGCAGGTCGAAGCACAGCAGCTTGTCCCAGTCACGCAAGTACAGGCGGCCGCCGGCGATGACGGGATGCGCCCATGCCGGTCGATCGGCGCGCTCGGGCTGATTGAATCGCCCCAGTTCGCGGTACTCTTCGGGAGTCGCCTCGAACATCGCCACCTCGCCCCCTTCGCTGCGGAGGATGACTTTACCGTCGGCATACACGACCGCTCCCTTGCCGACCGAGCGGCCCTCCCATACCACTTCGCCCGTCGCGATGTCGAGGCATTTCAGTACGCCGTCATCGGTTGTTCCGTAGACGTAGCCGTCGATTTCGACCATCCCACCGTGATGACTTTCCATCTCGCGGGTGTGATACAGTTGCTCGGCTGACACTCCACGACCAGACGCGCTCAGCCGGACGCACGCGCTTCCGGTGCTATATCCGGAGGATGCGAAGACCATGTTGTCATGGAACAGAGGCGACGAGCAGTTCGCCGTGCCGTTGGCCGCTGCGTTATTGCTCCACAGAAACTCCCCATTGTCGGCCCGCACCGAGACGACCGACGAATGAGTGAAGTTGACATACTGCCTAATGCCTCCCACTTCGGCCACGATGGCCGACGAGTAGCCCGCGGCCGGATTGCCGGGGACGGCCGCCTGCCATTTGATTTCGCCGCTCTCGCGATCGTTGCAGACCATCGTCGCATGTTTGCCGCCCGGGGTGAAGACGACGTTGTCGCCGTCGACAAGAATCGACTCGCTGATGCCCCAGCCGATATTGCCGGCGTTGAACCTCTCGAGGATGTTACCGCCCCAGTTTTGGTCGCCGTTGCTGAGTTCGTAACAGCCCATGTCGCCATTGGCGCCAAGGGCGTAAAAGCGGTCATCGACGATGGTCGGTGTGCCGCGTGGTCCGCCCCCCGCACCGTCCCCGCGGTTACTGCCATTGCGGACCCGCCACAGTTCGCTGCCGTCTTCTTCGTTCAGGCAGATGATGAACTCATTGTCTCCGATTCCGCCCATCGTGAGGATCTTCCCGTCGGCCATCGAAACCGACGAATAGCCTTCGCCCAGGTTGCGGGCTGTCCAGAGAAGCCGCGGTCCGCCTTCGGGCCACGTCGGCATCAGTCCGGTATCGGGGGAGATGTTGTCCCGGTTGGGGCCCCCATACTGCGGCCAGGGTCGATCGTCATCCGCCTGCGCCATCGTGGCGAAGCCTGTGACGAATCCCAGCACCAGCAATAGACGTGAATTCACGAACGGTCGAGGCATCGATGGCAACTCCTGAAAGTGTCTTGAATTCTCCTGGGCACTTGTAGCCGCTGAAAAGGATAGCAGTCGGGTGCCAATTTCCCAATAACTCTTCGATTTGAGGGGCCTGCACTGGAAATAACGCTAGTCCATAACGGAATCGGGCTCAGGCAGAGAAATTGGTGGTCGGACACAGATCATTCCGGGATGAGAGGGGTTCTCGAAAGATCGCACAATTCGGAGAAGACCTGATGAGTAATCGCCAAATCGAGGAGTTCAGCGAGCGAGCCGACCTGCAGTCGCTGCATCAACCGCCGTCTCCTCAATTCGATCGCTCGTTCGGTCAGTCCCAACCTTGTCGCCATTACCTTGTTGGAAAGGCCTTGGCGCAATAGCTGCAGCGTTTCCTGGTCAGTTCGAGTGAGGGACTTGATTCGTACATCGAGTTCGGCGAACTGGTTGCGCTGCGATCGCCATTGAGCGTCCAGTTCGAACGCTCGGGCGATATGTTCGGTGAGAGCATACCAGTCGATCGGTCTTTCGAGGAACTCCACCGCGCCGGCTTTCATCGCGGCGACGGCCGTCGATATGTCGGCATCGGCGGAGACGAAGATTACGGGCAAATGCCGGCCTGCGCGAACGAAATGCTCGTAGAGCGTGAGACCCGATCCCTCGGAAAGCTCAACGTCGAGAATCAGGCAGCCGGGAGTATCGTCGGCGTACTCTACGTCGAATGCCGAAAGCGATGGGAATCCTCGAACGGTGTATCCCCGCGAGGACAGGAAATCGACGAGTGACTGCCGCGCTTCACAATCCGCATTCACGACATGAACTGTCGGCTGGAGTTGCGAGTCGGTCGACATTCGTCCTAAGCACGGGCAATGAAAGCGTGACACGCATCTTCTGAAGTCCAGGTTCGCTTCCCAGTGGGGAAGCAACCACTCATTAGGAAACGGCATTCCGGTCGAAGTCGAATCGTGCCCGATGCCGAGTTTCCGCTTAGACCAGTGAGCAATCGCTGAAAATATTGCCAATCAGTCGCCTCGCCGTGCCAATATAGCGCACAACCCTGCTATGCAATCGCGCAAGCCGAACTCCATTTGAGTCTCGATTTCCGCTGGTTGTTTCGGATTACCGAACAAAACCACGTCTCACGAAAGTTCGGTATCTGTCTTGCCTGTAGTGGCTGGCAACGCGTTGGCGCTCCTTCGCGCTCAACACTCCAAAGTCAACGACACTCATGCAGCCGACTGCCAAGGCGACTCGGATTCGCCTGTTCGACATCACATCGCCCCCCATGCGGGCGTTCCACATGACGTGGTTCGCCTTCTTCCTGTGCTTTTTCGCGTGGTTCGGCATCGCCCCGCTGATGAGCGTTGTTCGCGACGAAATGTCGCTGACGAAGGACCAGGTCGGCTGGTGCATCATCGGTTCGGTGGCCATCACGATAATTGCCCGCTTGCTGATGGGCTGGTTGTGCGACCGCATCGGGCCGCGCATCGCCTATACCTGGCTACTGCTTTTGGGGTCGATTCCCGTGATGGCAATCGGGTTCGCCCACGACTTTACGACGTTTCTGATCTTTCGCGTGTTGATCGGCGCGATCGGGGCATCGTTCGTCATCACGCAATATCACACTTCGGTGATGTTTGCTCCGAATTGCGTGGGAACGGCGAATGCGACTGCGGCCGGCTGGGGGAATCTCGGCGGCGGCGTGACCCAGATGGTGATGCCGCAGCTGTTCGGTCTGTTCGTGATAACGTTGGGATTCAGTGCTGCATTCGGCTGGCGGGCGGCGATGTTCATCGCCGGCGTGGTCTGCGCGCTGACCGGCGTCGCCTATTACTTTCTGACTCAAGACACTCCCGAAGGCAACTTCGCGGAGCTTCGCGCACAGGGGCGCATGCCTGACAAGAAAGCGACGCGGGGATCATTCAAGGAAGCGGCCCGAGACAAGCGCGTCTGGGCTCTGTTCGTGCTTTATGGCTGCTGCTTCGGTCTGGAGCTGACCCTCGACAATATCGCGGCTCTCTACTTCATGGACCACTTCGAGTACTTCAACACGATAGATACCGTCGATGCCCTGCAGATCGCTGGTTTGATCGCCGGACTGTTCGGTGCGATGAACCTGTTTGCCCGCGCACTCGGAGGCATCATCGCAGACAAGTGCGGAGCCAAGTGGGGACTGTCGGGCCGAGTGAAGTGGCTGTTTATCGCGATCTTCTGCGAGGGACTGGCCCTGATGCTGTTCTCACAGATGCGCGCACTCGTGTGGGCGGTCCCGGCCATGCTGTTGATGGGCCTGTTCGTGAAGATGTCGAATGGCGCGACGTATGCCGTGGTGCCGTTCATCAACAAGCGGGCGCTGGGATCGGTCGCGGGCATCGTCGGAGCCGGTGGTAATGCAGGGGCGGTGCTCGCGGGATTCCTGTTCAAGTCCGAGGCCATCAGTTGGCCGACGGCGCTCTTTATTCTGGGGGCGATCGTCACCTGCTGTTCGTTCTCGGCGTTCGCGGTCAACTTCAATGAAGCGGCGGAGTCGGAAGCTCGATTGACATCGGAAGTCGTCCGCGCCGCAGCGCCAATCAAGCTGGAACCGGAAGCGGTGGGGGCATGAGGTACGGAGTCAATGCAGGCGAGGAACAACAAACAGTAGTCGTTATCGGCAACGGCATGGTCGGCCTGCGATTCTGCGAGAAGCTCGTCGAGTTCGACCCAGAGAAGCGTTATCGGCTGGTCACGTTCTGCGAGGAGCCGCGGGCGGCGTATGACCGCGTTGGGCTGACTTCGTTCTTTGCTCACCGCGATGCGCAAAAGCTCATGCTTGCGAGGCTGGAGTGGTATCAGGAGCATGGCGTCGAGTTGCATCTCGGCGACCGGGCCACCGCAATCGACCGCAATTCTCGCGTCGTGCGCTCCGACAAGGGAGTCGAGATCGCCTATGACCACGTCGTGCTGGCGACCGGCTCGTTTCCGTTCGTACCGTCCGTGCCGGGGATCGACAAGCGGGGGGTGTTCGTCTACCGCACGATCGAAGATCTGCAGCGGATCATCGAGTACGCCGGACAGTCCAAGCGGTGCGCGGTGATCGGCGGCGGACTGCTCGGATTGGAAGCCGCCAAGGCTGCGTATGATCTCGGACTCGAAACGCACGTCATCGAGTTCGCTTCGAGGCTGATGCCCCGGCAGATCGATGACGCCGGCTCGCGGATTCTGGTGCAGAAGATCGAAACGCTCGGCGTGCGGGTGCATCTCAACAAGTCGACGAAGGAAGTTCACGGCAACGGCTGCGTCGAACGCATGGAGTTCAATGACGGTGAATCGCTCGACGTCGAAATGATCATCGTCTCGGCCGGCATTCGGCCGAGAGACGATCTCGCGAAGGCCAGCGACCTCAGCGTCGGCGCACGCGGCGGGATCGAGATCAATGACCATCTGCAAACATCCGATCCCGATATCTACGCCATCGGCGAATGCGCCCTGCACGGCGGGATGATCTACGGACTCGTCGCACCTGGTTATGACATGGCGGAGTGCGTCGCCGCCAACCTGACTGGACAAGACAAGACATTCCGTGGGGCCGATCTCTCCACGAAACTCAAGCTGATGGGGGTCGACGTTGCCAGCTTCGGGGATTACGAGGCCCCGGCTGACCGCGCGACCCCGCTGGCATTCGAGAATCCATTCGGAGGCGAATACAAGAAGCTGCTCTTCTCGAAAGACGGCAAACGGCTCGTCGGCGGCGTGCTGGTGGGGGACGCCTCCGACTACGGCACGCTGTCGATGCTCGCCAAGAGCGAGGCCCCGATTCCGTGCAAACCTCACGAATTGATCGTTGGTACCAAGGGAGGCGGCGCGGCGATCGGTCTCGACGCGATGCCCGACTCGGCGCAGGTCTGTTCCTGTAACAACGTCAGCAAGGGCACAATCTGCACGGCCATTCGCGAGCAGGAACTTGATTCGGTGGCGGCCGTCAAAAGCTGCACTCGCGCCGGCACGGGCTGCGGCGGCTGCCTGCCGCTGGTGACCGATCTCTTGAAGAGCCAACT
>JANNSB010000398.1:0-5698 GCA_031402175.1 Planctomycetaceae bacterium | reverse complement strand
GCTGAAGCGCGACTGCCCCTGCATCAGCAGGAGATAGCTTTCCAGCGGCTCGTTCATGTGCGCGGGCCAGCCCTCGGGATGGGCCTGTGAGTAGGCGTTGATCGCCGGCTCGAAGCGCGCCAGGCCTTCGTCCATGTGGTTGTCGTAGTCACACAGAGTGCGGCACAGGCGATAGACCACCCAGAAGCCGTCATCCGTGGCGGGGTCGCTCATCGCGGCCAGTTCCCGCAGCTCGCGCATGCGCTCTGCGTTGAGTTCCGGCTGCGAGATCAAACTCATGTTGTGCAGGAAGTCGGCCATCTGCCGGCGTTCCCCTTCGCCCCACTCGCGGTCGAAGGCCCGCTGCATGGCGGCCACGGCGGCCGTGATGTGCGGCCCCGGCTGATTGAGGACTTCGGACGCCCGGCGTTCGATCAGGGCTTCGATCAGGTCGAGTGCCCGCAGGTCGATCGCGCTGCGTTCCCCCTCGCGGAGCCGGGCCACGGTCTCCAGCATCTTGTCGGATGTGGCTTCCTTGCGGACGACTTCCATCACCGAGCGGATCGATTCCAGATACGGATAGACCTGTTGCGGCGTGCGCCCCAATACGGAGTCGGGAAGGATCTCCAGCACTCGGAAATCGGCCGACGCCTCGTACAACTGCTGCGCCAGATAGGCGTAGCTGCCGGGCGAGCCGGTCTTCTCGAACAGGGCCTGGAGCGCGAACAGCACATCATCCTCGACGTAATTCCCGCGCGGACCGGTGGCGTTCTGCCATTCATACACATGCTGCTGCACGAACTGCTGCAGTTGCCATTCGTCCATCACCATCAGCGAGTCGACGCGGGCGCGTTCGTAGTCTTCGCGGCGATCGACGACCTGATACCAGTCCGACAGCATGCGGTAGTCGGCGGGCCCGAGTTCATTGAGATTCTTGACGGCTTCGTACAGCCGGATGGCTTAATCCAGTTGGCCGCGTTCCGCCTGCAACTTGCCGAGCGCGAGTCTCCAGGGAGCGGTGAACTCTTCTTCGGCGATCCAATCGGTGAGGGCCACGATCAGTTCATCGGGCCGGTCGAGGGCGATGAGGTAGTTGTACTTGAGCGACTTCCAGAGTCTTTCGTCGTCCTGATGATGTTCGATCCCTGCATTGAGATACGCCAGCAGTCTGTCGACCAGCGCGGGGTCGGCTGATCGGCGCGCGCCGAGGTTGAGCAACGTCATCAGCGCGCGATGCCTGCGGACGCCCGCCAGGAGTTCCTGAGTCCATTCGATCGGTGTGGCGAGCGTCTGTGGCGGATCGTCGGCGTCTGCGGGCGGCTCGGCCAGACGCGGCGGCTCATCACCCAGAATGCTCCAGCAATGCGCGGCGGCCATGTCGAGTTGTTCCCCGAGCACCACCTGCAGATAGACGGCCTCCATCGACGCCCATTCCGACAACGTCGCCAGAATGATCGTCATCGGCGCGCCTTCCGGGCGGACTTCCTCCACGGTCGACCAGTTCGAATGCGCCTGCGTCAGGCTCAGCAGCACGCCTTGCCGGGCGGCAGTGAGGAATTCAGCCTGCTTGGCGGCCAGCGCGTTCCGATCGAGATCTTCCGGTTTCCCCTCGGCCTGAAACGCGTCATTCGCCGCCTGCACCCGGGCTTCGATCATGCGGTCCACGACGCGGTGGAGGGCGATCAACTGTGACAGCAATTGCGAGATCAGGCTCTGCTGCAACTGCACGTCGTCGGCCGCGATTGCTTCCCAAGGCAACAAAGCGACGGAGGCATTCAAGTCGGGCAGCATGCTGAACAGTTCGGCCTCGATCTCGGCCGTCCATTCGCGGGTCAAGAGTGCCTCGAAGAGCGCGTTGTGATAGGTTCCTCGATGATCCTTGTCGGCCGTCTCGATGCGCAGTCGCAGGAACGGCAGATACTCGGTGTCGGCGAATTTGGTCGAGTAGATGCCGGCCAGCATTTCGCTGAGCGTGTACTTGATGTTCACATCGGCTTCACCTTCCCACCGCGTGCGGAGGAGGGTCGCCAGTTGCTGCCAGTCGTTCTGTGAAATCTCGATCCCCGATTGGCCCCATTGCAGCCACGAGAGCATGCTCTGCAATTGTCCGACATCGCGGGTCGCGCCCTCCTCGAGCAGCGTGTCGAGCGCCAGCCGTTGCAGGGCGTTGTATTCGTCCGAGTCCTGAAACTGTCCCGATGACATGATCGTGTTCGCCACCTGGAAGCTGTCGGGATGATGCAGATGGAACTCGACAGTCTCTTTCAGCAATGGCAGCCAGCGGGCGTCGACGCGATACCAGTTGATGTAATGCGCCTGCCCCAGCATGAAGTTGACGGCCGCATCGAGCGGATGCTGCACTTCGGGGGGAATCTTGCCTTCCACTCGACCAGCCGCGACCCATTGACGCACGAGTTCGTGCGCCCGGTCGATCTGATCGTCCATCACCAGCGCGCCCAGTAATCGCTGATACGGGTCGTATCCCGCCTCGGTCGGCTGCCGCTCGAGCCACTTCTCGATGAGCAAGACGAGCCGGTCGTAGTGACCCTGGCCGCTCATCAGGTTGTCGTACATGTTGTAGACATTCTGCAGTTCATACGTCTCGAAGGGCTGCTCGCGTTCGAGCAGCGCGTCGAGCCACGCATACGCCTCTTCGTGACGGCCGGAACTCGCCAGGCTGCCCGCGTACGTAGTCTGGCGATACAGATCCCACGGAGCCTGCTCGGCCAATTGACGTTCGAGATCGAGGGCGGCCTCGGTCTGACTGCGATTCTGCAACACCGACAACCAGTGTTGATCGAAGCTCCACTTGGCATTGATGAACTCGGGCTGCCGCAAATAGATCGGCTTTACGAGTCCGAGCAGCACGCCATACTCCGGCCAGCTGGTGATCGGATAGGCGGCCGAGCGAATGTGTTCGACCAGCGACCATTCATCGACGCGCTGCTGAGCGACCAGCACCCCGGCCTGCTCGGTGAGCAGCGTCAATACGGCGGCATTCCCCTTCGTCTCGATGTATTGCCACAGCGCGGCGTGCAGCCAGACGAGTCCGGGCTTGTCGGCTTCCAATGTGTCGATGGATTCGAGGCGGTCCTCGACTTCATTCCATTGCTGCGTCTGCATGAAGTGCAGCATTTCGACGAGGTGATCGTTCCAGTCGGCTGACCCATCGGCCACGGCGAGCTTCGCGGCCTCGATCTCATTCAGCGGCAATTCGAGGAACAGTACCTGGCTGCGCGGGATGACGTTCGTGCGTCCATCTGCTTCGGCCATCGGTTCCAGCGTGCCGCTGAATTCGACTGTCAGGCGGGCTGAGAACTCATCAGCCGTCAGCGCGGTCACTTCCTGTGTCGTGGTTGATGTTTCCTCGCCGTCGGCATTCAGGCTGACAATTCGCGTCGGCCACCAGATACCGGCCACTTCGACATGATTCTCGTAGGTCGTCGTGGAGGTGGCTTCGCCGTTGCTCAGCCCCTCGGACTTGATGACGACATGTCTTGCGGTATCGATCGTGTAGCGGATCGACTGCGTCGGATCGGACGCCCAGGTGAACAGGATCACCGCCTGGCCGTTCTCGTTCGAGACCAGTTCGGCCAGCATGTAGTGGAACATTTCATGCATCGGCGTATTGCCGAAGCCCCCGGCCCCGATGCGTTTGTCCGTCCAGTCGGCTTCGACAGATTCGCGCACGCGGCCCAGACCCAGCGTGGCGGAATAGACGCCGCACTGCTCGGCATCGCACCAGTTAATGATGCGGGCAGGCCCCACTCCGTCGGGTCGCGACAACCAGCGTGTGGGCGAATAGATCTCGATCGATTCCGAATGACCCGTGTCGCGATCCCAGACCGGATCGCGGGAATCGACCACGTTCCGCAGCAGAACGCCACCTTCCATCTGCTGCAGTGTGGAAACCTGATGCAGCGTATCGGTGATCGCCCGCACCTCGGCCGGCCAGTCGGCTTGAGCAGGCGCCTCGGTCGATGGTTCGGCCGCCAGCGACAGTCCCGGGAAGATCTGATCGATCCAGCCGAAGTAGTCGGGTTGCTCGTAGTAGCCTCGGCCTCCGTAGCCATAGCCATCGTAACCGCCCCCGGACAGCATCATCTGTTGCAGGCCTGGGCGTATGCTTCTCAGTTGCCGCCGAGCCGATTCCTCGTATCGGCCGTTGAAAGGCTCAAGCGCCAGTGATGAAAAATCGGAGACGCCGTAGTCATACTCGGAACCGTCGGAGTCCCACACGGTGGCCTTTTCCGCGAGGGTGTCGAACATCTCGAGCCGATCCATCACCATGCCGGGTTCCATCGGCCGATTCGCTCCGCCACTCGTTGTAGCGACCGGACCATTCGCAACCGACATGTTTTCGTCGCTCGCTAATGACGAGAGCGATTCGCTCATGGGCGACGCTCCCCGTTCGCGCAGCGATCCGTTGAGACCGAAGTCGCCCAGATCTCCCAAATCGTAGGGCATGCCGCCCCCCATCGGTCCTGACATGGGCCTGCCCCATCGGTCACTCTCTCCGCCACCGCCACCGCCGAAGCCGCCCGACCGGCCGAAGGTGGCGCTGATCAGGCTGCGGGAGCGGAGGGAGTAATCCGAATAGGGTCCGTTCGCGTCGGGGTTATACTGCTGAAAGATCTCGCCCGATCGACCAAGCGCGGCCAGTTGCGCGAGGATTTGCCGGCGCAATTCGATCCGCCAGTCCCCTGCCCGGCGCATCTGCTGTTGCACCAGTTCGTACTTCGCGTTGTCGCGACCTTCGGCGAAGAACTGCTCGCCGTCCCGCATTTCATATCGGCGGATGACTCCGAACCGCTCGCGGTCGGCGTCACTCTCCAACACCAGGAGCGACGTGTACGGCGTGATGATGTGGAACTCTTCCGACAGTGCGATGATCTGATCCTGAATGAACTGCGATGTGCCCTGCGCCATCAGCGAATCGAGATGCGCCCGCGCCCACAACCGCGGGATGAACGAGTTTCCGGCTTCTTCGTTCGGCAGGCTCACTTGAGCCGCATACCGCACTGGTTCTCCGTTGAGGATGCCGGTGATGACGACTTCGCCTTGTTGATCGATCCCTTCCGGCAGATAGCGCCCGACGATGATCTGCTGAGTGCCGGCCGCGACGTTGGGGAGCGTTTCGGGATAGACCGCCGCCGTTTTGAGGCCGGGGGAGTATTCGATTTTCACATCCCGCAGTCCGGGCTGAGCGATCTCGTTGAGCAACTCGAACGCCACGATCGCGGGCGTCATGTCGCCGCCAATGGCGCGAATGGAGCCGCTGCCGATGGCGGCGATGCCCTTCAGGGCGACTGATTCATAACTGCTGCCGACAGAGACCGAATGGAACGTAACGGGACTGTCGTCTCCGAACAGTCGCTGCACCCGATTGACGAACCCAGCCGGGTCGGTGTCGCCGGCCGACACAATGCCGTCGCCGATGTAGATCACCTGCAGCGGCCGTGCGCCGACCACGGTGCCCGCATCATCCGTCGTCGCCTGCTTGACCGCTGCGAATGCCTGATCGAGATCGGTCCAGCCGAGCGACTTGCGGGCATCGAGGAAGTTCGCGACTTGAGTTCGCGTATCATCAGTCGCCGCGGAGGGGCTGTCGACGCACCAGACGGTTTCCACATCGCATGCCGCCAGCCGGAATCGGTCGTTCTCGCCCATGGACGACAACAATGAGGCGACAAACTCCCGCTGTTGCTCGCGCTTGGTG
>JANNSB010000397.1:0-3083 GCA_031402175.1 Planctomycetaceae bacterium | reverse complement strand
CTCTCCGGCACCCCGGCCTTGTTCGCCAGCCAGGCGCGCGCAGCACGGGCATCCTGTAGCAGACCGGCTTCGTTCGGTTTGCCTTCACTGCGACCGTAGCCGCGATAATCGAAGACGAGGACACTCAGCCGATGCAGATCGCGAAACTCTCGCAAGATGTCGGCATGAATCGCGACATTGCCCGAGTTCCCATGACAATACAGCGCCACTCCGACCGGATCGGAATGCGGCAGATACCAGCCATGCAATTCGGTGCCGTCGGCCGCCTGAAAGAAAGCGTCCTCGGGGGTGATGGCGTCCGGCGTCCAGTCCCCGATCGGATACGGAACGCGGGGATAAACCAGCGACCGCTCGATCGGCGCCCAAGGCGAAAAGGGCGAGTTCGCGCAGCCCTGCAATGCCACAACCAAAAGGATGGCGAATAGGCCGTTTGATGGAATCGACATGGCTGCTCCCGAGAATGCCGCCGCGTGTAGCAGAAGTGGGCCTCAAGTGAAACGGCACTTGTCGCCTGTCGGCAGGAATTGCACTTGTCATTGCAAGCAAAGGCACCTGCGCCCAACGGGAGGGCGACGCTCCCGCGGAGCTGAAATCACAGATGAATGTCGTTACTTCGCGCGGCTCGGCGGGAGCCTCGCCCTCCCGACTGAAATTGGCCCCACTACTCCCGTGCCGCATCATACGCCGTCCAGAACTCCGCCGGCGTGCGAACGGGGGGGCCGTCCGGTTCGAACTGGATGTCGAGTTCCTGCAGAGTCGCCATCAAACGCACAATCTCGAGACCCTGTTCGATCTTCTCGGGAGTGAAGATGAGTCGCCTGAGCGTAAGGCCGGCCAGTGGGGTCAGGTCGGTCACTTGCGACCCGGCGATGTTCAGCCTCTGCAGCATGCCTTGATTGCTCAACGGCGAAAGGTCGCTCACCTGCGTGTCCTGCACGTCCAGACTGGTCAGGGAAACCTCTCTCAGCGGAGACAGATCGCTCACTTGAGTCCCCCGGATCCATAATGTTCCCAGCGACGGCATCGTCCGCACGACCTCAATGTTCGTGACCTGCGTGTCGAACAAATTGAGTTCTTCGAACGGCATCCCCTCCAGCGGCGAAATGTCGAAAACGGGGCAATGCTCCATGCGTAGATTCCGCAGCGGCATGCCGCGCACGACACCGATGTCGGATACCCGCGATGCCTCAAGATACAGTTCTTCGAGTGGCATTCCGGCCAGTGGCGAAATGTCGGCTACGCCGGTTTCGGTCAGGTCGAGGTACTTCAGCGGCAACCCCGCCAACGGCGTCAGGTCGGAAACAGGGCATCGCATGAGCGACAGCGTCGCGAGCGTCTCCATACCGGCAAGTGGTGACAGGTCGACGACCTTCGTGCCCAACAAACTGAGAGTTTCGAGCGGCATCCCGGCCAATGGCGAAATGTCGGTGACCTCGTTGTTCGAGACATCGATCGCCGTGAACGGCATGCCCGCCAGCGGAGACAGATCAGTGACGCCGGAGTTTCCCAGGAACGCTTCTGTGAACTCCCCGCGCACCTTCGTGAAGTGGGCGTTGTCATTGGCACCGAGCTGGCGTCGCAACTGCTCCACCGTCAATCCAGCGGAGGGGGCGAGCGGAACGGAAGTGTCTTCGTCGACCTCCTGCGCCGTCGGTGAATCACCACTGCAGCCCGCGATCACGAGCGCGATCGACAAAAAGCAGGCCGTCCGTGCCGTGCGCATCACGTCTCGCCCTCCAGGAGCTTGCGGTAGTTCGCGGGAATCTCGATCGATTCGAGTTTGCCATCGGGCTTGCAGATGCAGCACGCCGCCTTCGAGGAACCTTCGGCCACCAGTTGCCCCTGCTTGAAGAACGACACGTTGTACGTCACCGACTTGAAGCCGATTCGTTCGATGTCGAAGTGGATCTCGATCTCGTCTTCATACACCAAGGGCGCGGCGAATCTGCATTGAGCCGACACCCTCGGCCAGCCGACGTAAGTTCCGTCGTCGCGCTTCTGCATGATCGACAGCCCCAGCGAGCGCAGAAACTCGTGCTCGGCCTGTTCCATCCACTTGTAATAGTTGGCGAAGTGCACGATGCCGGCCATATCGGTCTCGTGAAACTGCACACGCCGATGAGTCACGAATCGCGCCACAGGGTTTTGCTGAATCGGGAGTTGCTTACAGTTGAAGGATCGTGGACGCAGCTTATCGTGACGCCGCTATTGCGGACAGCGAGTGCTCGGAGTCAGTTGCCAGTCAGGGAGGGCGAGGCTCCTGCCGAGCCGAAGTCACGGATGAGCGTCGTTACCTCGTGCGGCTCCGCGGGAGCGTCGCCCTCCCGCTCGATTCATTGTGCGGATCACGACCATCCACGATAGTCTGGCTCTTCGCCAGAATTCTTACTGAGATCGCCGGCCCGATCATTCGCCGCAGCCCGAAATGGACATCACCACTCTCATCCCGCACCGAGAGCCGTTCTTATGGATCGATGAAGTCATCGAGTCGACGACGACGACGCTACATGCCCGCAAGCATCTCCCGGCCGACCTCGATGTGTTTCGCGGCCATTTCCCGCACTTCCCGGTGCTCCCCGGCGTGCTGCAATGCGAGGCGATCTTTCAGGCGGGAGCGATTCTGATCGCGCTGCATCATCCCATGACCGGGGACGCCGTTCCCGTCGTCACTCGCGTCAACAACGTGCAGTTCCGCCGCATGGTTCGGCCCGATGAAACGCTTGATCTCTTCGTCGAACTGACCGACACGCTGGCCAATGCTTTTTATCTGAAGGGAACGGCGAAGATCGCTGGCGCGACGACGTGCCGGCTGGAGTTCACCTGCGCTGCGGCTGAGTTGGACGACGGTCAAGCGTCGAGCGTCTAGGGGTCAATGGGCGACGACCAGCGCTCGCTTAACGCCCAGTCGCAGGCACCGGCTGGTTGGTGGCTGGCGTGTGCAATGCGCACAGCGGACTCAGGGATCGTGTCGAAACCAGCCGAACTCACCGCCATCATTAACGAAGATCCCTTCATCAGAGTGAGAGATGATGAACTGCTGTAGTTCTTCCGTTTCGGCCGTGATGAGCAGCATCTTGCCTTCC
>JANNSB010000396.1:0-20490 GCA_031402175.1 Planctomycetaceae bacterium | reverse complement strand
GTCTTCCCCACGGCCGGCAGCTCGCGCTGGTACTCGGTGTAGGTGTCGTACTCATAACGCAGGCAGCACTTGAGGCGGCCGCAGCGGCCGGAGATCTTGTTCGGGTCGAGCGTGGCCTTCTGCAGCTTGGCCATCTTCATCGATACCGGGGGGGTTTCGGCGAGATGCGTGTTGCAGCAGACGGGCTTGCCGCAGTCGCCGTAGTCGGCCAAATGCTTGGCTTCGTCGCGGACGCCGATCTGCCGCATCTCGATGCGTGAATGAAACCGCTTGGCCAGCACCTTGACCAGTTCGCGAAAGTCGACGCGGTTCTCGGAGAGGTAGTAGAAGATGACCCGTTCGCCGCCGAACAGATGCTCGACGTCGACCAGTTGCATCGGCAACGGCACGCGGGTGATTTCGTCTTTGCAGCCTTCGAACTCGTCGAATTCCCTGGCCCAGATCTCATCACGGGTCTTCACGTCTTCGGGAGACGCCTCGCGCAGAATCTTGCCGACGGAGTCTTCCTTGCCGAGGTAGGTCCGCGTGCGTTCGTTGGCTTCGCAGAGCACTTCGCCCCACTCGGTGCCGCGATGAGTGCGAACGATCACCTGCGATGAGCGCGCGAAATCGCGATCGCCCCGGGAAGTGAACTCTCCCAGGTAGCGGGTCGTTCCGTAACGGATGATCAGGCGATTGGCCAATTGAGGGTTGGACTAGAGTCGAGGGACTTGGGTCAAGGGATGTTTGAAGGGCTGATTGCTGTGCTAACTCAATTCCTTTAGCAACTCTTGCGTGGCCGACATCTCTGCCGTCAGGCCCGATACGAGATCGGGTTTCTGTTCGCCGGGCAACACGCCCCAAGTGTAGGTTTCGACTTCCAGATGAGGAGCGTACTCCAGTTTGCCGACGGCAACCAGAGCCGACCGCAAATCGGCTCGCGTCGTCTCCAATGGCCCGATGCGTTCGGCGTTGACCGGGACATGAAAATGGACCCGCCAGCAGTCGGCTTCCGCGAAGTCGGCGGGAGGCGATTCACAGAAGGCGCGATCGAGATCGAGATGCCGAATCACTCGGCCCTTCTTCGATCGGGCGAGCGTCTGATGCAGATATCTCGGCTCGACGAATGCCGCGAGAGCATCGCGGGCGTCGGGAGAGTCCATCGGCCGAGGCACCTGTAGAGCGCAGGTGATGTGGACCTTATTGATTCGCACGAGAGCATGCGAGAGTGAGGCAATCGATGCCTGCACGTCCTCGAACTCGACCGATTGATGGCATACGTCGTAGCAGACGCCGAGATGCCGTCTGGCGATGGCGAGCAGGCCGGCGGCCTCTGCCTTGTTGTAGAGTTCGTGAAAGAAGGCGACCGTTTCGAGCGTCGTTTCGAGCAGGCACAACGGCTCCGGCTCGATCGCGAGACGGATGACCCTGCCGGTCTCGTCGTGCAGTTCATCGAGGAGTGAGGCGAGCTTCAGCAACTGTTCGATGCAGCGCGTCTGAAACTTCACGACAGTCGCGACTTCACCCGGTTTGGAGACGAGGTTCTTGAAACCCAACGGCACCGTCGACAGGCTCCCTTCGACCCCTTCGGGCATGAGCGATGCGAGAGTTCGCGCGCAGCCCTGCGTGTAGTGCAGGCGGTCATCGGTCGTCCAATCGGGGACGTAGACCTGCTCCTTCACTCTCTCGCTGTGAAAGTTGCCGTAGGGGAACGTATTGAGCGTGTAGCAGACGAGGCCGTGCTCGGCGAGCACTTGCTGCAACTGAGTCAGACGGGCGGGGTCCGGTTCGATTTCATCGATCACGCTGCGGGCGAGCCAGAGGCCGGCGGCCACCGGACGGCCGAGCTTCGCCTGCATCGGGGCCGTGTACTGCGCCAGGCCGTGGGCGACTTCATCCACCGTCTGTCCGGGGTGGACGTTCGTGCAATAACTGAGAGGCAATGTGCTGAACGACATGGAAATGCCAATATGGCGACAGGGGGACACTGGGACAAGGCGACGCGAGCCAGGAGGACTCTGACGAATTACCCGTCGAGCGTGGCGGAAACGCCGCCACCAATCCGGCTTCTGGTCTGCGTTGGGGGTGTGCTTTCGGCGAATTGTGACGATCCTCGCACCCGGCATGAGGGTTGCAGCGTGCACTCGTTCTTAACCCCACTTTCAATGGCAGTGAGAGTCCTTCAAGACTTCTCCCGACTCACACGACGGAACGATTGGAGCAGCACTGCATGCGGATTTCGAAACAACTTTCCTCCCGTCAACGCGGCTTCACGTTGATCGAACTTCTGGTGGTGATCGCCATCATCGGGATTCTGATGGCTCTCCTGTTGCCGGCGGTGCAACAGGCCCGCGAAGCGGCACGACGAACGCAGTGTAAGAACAACATGCATCAACTCGGACTGGCGATGCACAATTATCTTGAATCGCACGGGGCGCTCCCGATGGGAGCCGCGCTCAATCTTTCGCCGGGAGTCACCGCCAACAATGTTTCGTGGGGAGTGCATGGCCGAATCCTTCCGTATCTTGATCAGGCCAATCTTTACAACAACGTCGACTTGACGATGGGGTGGGACTTTCAGACCCCGATCAGCGGTCTGAAGGTGCCGGTCTATGGGTGTCCCAGCGATCCCGGATCCGACCAGATTCGCAATCCCGGCGGTGGCAAGGTGCTGCTCTATCCCACAACCTACGGATTCAATTACGGAACCTGGTTCATTTTCGACCCCATAACCGGCCGTGGAGGAGACGGCGCGTTCTATCCCAACTCGAATCTCACAGATGCCAGCTTCCTGGACGGCACGTCGACAACGATCATGGCCGCCGAGGTGAAGGCCTGGACCTACTACGGCCGCAACGGCGGTCCCCCTTCGACGAACATCCCCACGTCGGTCAATGACGTAGTCGCAGCGGTCGCGATGTCGGCCGAGTTCAAGGACACCGGGCACACCGAATGGCCTGATGGACGCGTGCATCACACGGGCTTCACCACTGCGCTCGGACCGAACACCTATGTGCCCTACGTCATCAACGGAGAGGAACGCGACGTCGACTACAACTCGTGGCAGGAAGGGCGCAACGGCGTGAACGGCCGGCCGACATATGCGGCCATCACCTCGCGGAGCTATCACGAAGGAGTCGTTACAGTCGTGTTGATGGACGGCGCGGCCCGCGTCATCAATGAAAACATCGACCTCAGTATCTGGCGGGCGCTGGGGACGCACTACGGGAAGGAAGTCGTGGGACCGTTCTAGACTTCGCCCTCACTCCACAATATCGCGTAGTGGAACTCGCACGCTTCGGTGTTGATCGCAGGCTCCTCCCATGTCGGGAATTAGACGATCTTCTTCGGGTTACTTGCGAGTTCCGCTACGTTTAAGCCAACCAGCCGCGATCGTCACGCAGTTCTCTGGCAAGTGGCCGCGCGACGATGCCATCCCGAATGGTCAGCAATGCCATTCGGGATGTTACGCGGCTTCGCCCTGGAGGCGTGCTAATCTTCAAAGGTTGATCGGCAATACGATGACCTTTGCAAGCGCCCCGAGCAGTGCCCTCGACCGGCGTCCTCCCGCAGTGATCCTGATTAGTCTCGCGGTCGGGCTGACCACATCGATCGTCACCCGCAAGGCGTCGGCGGGCAAGACATCGGCGATGCGTTCTGCCCACTCGATCAGACAGACGCCGTCGCCCCAGAGGTAGTCCTCGCCCCCCAGGTTGCGAAACTCGCTGGAGTCCTTCAGCCGGTAGGCGTCCATGTGATAGACGGGCAAGCGGCCTTCATATTCCTGAACCAGTACGAACGTCGGGCTGCCTGCCCAAAGCTGCCGGCAGTCGAGCGTCGCAATGATGGCCCGGACAAGGCGAGTCTTGCCTGCCCCCAACTGCCCGTCGAGACAGATGACATCACCCGGCTGGAGTTGGTCGGCAATGGCTCGCCCCAAGTCGTCCATGTCGCTCTCCGAGTCGATCTCAATGTCCAGCAAATCGTGTTTCAGAACGGCTTTCATCAGCGGGACTGACAATTGGGTGCGGGCCTAAGTCCGAACCATTTTCGCTTGTCTGGCAACGACTTACATCCGTGCCGGATTCAGGAATCCACGTCGGAATCCAAGTTTTTTCTTGACAGAGTGAGTGCCGTCCACGATTTTATAGGTCTGCGATTCACGCTCCAACCCCACCAAACGAGGGTTCGTGGCGAGAAGGACGCATAGGGAGCAGTAGGGGGGTAACGGAAACCTCCCGCCAGGGAATCAGGCAAAAGGAACAGACGCTCGAGAGTGTTGTTCCGGGGGAAAGGAGACCACCATGCTGGTCATGTCGCGCCGCTGTGACGAAGAAATTCTGTTTCCCAATCTGGGAATCACCGTAAAAGTTCTGCGGATGCAAGGCAATCGCGTCCGCCTGGGAGTCAATGCTCCCGAGGAGATTGATGTCATTCGCGGAGAGCTAGTCGGCGAAACCGACGGCCAACGCCGCACATCCGAAGCCGACCACAAGCTGCGGAACGAACTCAACGGCCTGGTGCTCGCCACGCGCATGTTCCAGTTGCAGATGGAGCGCGGCCTTGAGGACAAGGCGCATCAGACCTATCTCGAAATGCTGCACAAGCTCAAGCAGCTCGATGCCAGCTATAAGCCTATAGTTCCCTTCGCCACGTCGGAGCCTGCGGCGATTGGGTCGCATGTGCTGGTCGTCGAGGACGATGCCAACGAGCGCGAACTGCTCGCGGGGCTACTGCGGATGGAAGGCTGCGAAGTCGCCACCGCTGGCGATGGCGTCGACGCCCTCGACCATCTCGCCGAAGTCGAGCAGCGACCCGATGTCGTGCTGCTCGACATGCACATGCCGCGCGTGAACGGAGTTGAAACACTCAGTTGCATCCGGGCGAATCCGCAGCTCAAGGACTTGCTCGTGTTCGGCGTGAGCGGCCGCACGCCGATGGACGTCGGCCTGACCGTCGGCGCGCCCGATGGCATCGACGACTGGTTCCAGAAGCCTCTCAACCCCGTGGAGATCGTGACTCGCATTCGTCGCGGCATCAAGAGGATCGCGACTGTATCGGCTACGGCCTGACGTGCAGCCAAAACGTCTTAGCCACTGAGCAGCGGCAGCATCCAAACCCAGGGGGGCGATGCTGCCGCTCGTTTTTTGTACGGAAGGTCAGTTTATTCAGATTCGTCGGCCAGCGAATCAAGCAACGCCAGATACTGCTCCCGCAATTGAAACGGCCCATTCGTTTCGAGCCATTCGAGTTCCGACAGCACTTCGTTGTCGACGACCCCCAAGCGCGCCAGGGCGAAGGCCGCCTCGGTGCGGATGCTCAGGCCGCCGTTGCGCAAATGGTGGCGCAGGGTGTCAATCGCTTCTGCATTGTCGGATGTGGCGATGTGGCCCAGGCAGCGGATGGCACGGGCCCGCGGGTAGGCTTCCACCGTATGCATCGGCAATTGAGAGACTGCAATCACCGCAGGGATCGCTGCCGCCGATGCTTCGCCCGCTTCCGACAGTTTTTCCAATGCGGCCACCATCAACGATGGGTCTCCGTCATGGAAAGATCGAATCGGCTGATTCAGAAACTCGATCAACGGGTCGATTTCGCCGGGCAATTGCAGTTTCTGAAACGCGAGGGCGGGTTCGGTTTCCCGACGAAAGGGGGACTGCAGCGCCGCGACCAGCAACACGAGGTCATTCTCGGGAACAGTCACTTCGTCTGCATGTCGTGTGCCCAGTTGCGAATCGATGTCGCGGAGGAAGGTTGCGGCCGAGGCATCGTCCATTGAAGTGACGACTTCCGAGAGGATCTCCTGTGTGAACCATTCATCTGTGACTGTAATTGCATCGCATATCTCGTCTCGACACTCATCCCACGCGAGATGGCCGCTGCAAAAGAGTGCAACCGTACATCGCGTTCGCAAGCGGATATTGTTGTTAACGGCATCCCGCAGGTGGTGAATGGCTGCAACGCCCTCGGGCGTGGTCAAAGCAATGTCGAGCATCCGACAAACATCGGAGTGCAACTCATCGATGATCTCGTAAGCGGTGGTGTCGCTGCCGCTGGGCCACCGAATGATGGGCCATGAATCGTTCGCCTCACTCGGCACCGATTCAACATCCGACACCTCGCCGGACTGCAACTCTGCCGCGGCCTCCTCCAGTGTTCGGACGATGACGTCGACGGATTCACGATCATGCTGGTCGAAGTACGTCAGCATGTTCAATGCATGGAATCGATCCTCTGCGACATCGGACTCTGCCATCTCGATCAGTCTGCGAGTGAATGCCGACCCTCTCCCCGATCGAGGGGCGCGAAATGCGTTCCTGGGCAGGGTCGGAAAGAGTTTGAAGTGCGAATACACGAAGCCGCTCAGGGCGAGGTACGCCGTTGATCGCACCAGTTCGTGACTGTCACCGACTCTCTCCTGCAGCATTGATGTTCCGAGTTCGGCGTAGTCTTCGAACACCATCCCCCGATAGTAAAGGCACGTAAAGCCCAACAAGTGCATCGCGCATAAGCGCACCTCGTGGTCCTCGTCTCGGACCAACTCCTGCAGGAAGAGAATTGCCGATGCAGGATCGTCTCTCAACGCCGTCCACGCGCCCGCTTTGCGCATATCGGCGTTGTCCATCAAAATTCGTGGCCGACACCAACGCCAAACGTGGCCTGCATCGATACCCATTGAGTTGTACACCATGACGGCCCGGATCAGCCCCAGCGCCCGGGGATCTTCAATTCTGTAACCTCCCTGATCCCAAGGAAATGAACCGTAAATGATGGGATGCGGCACACGCCGCTCCAGTGCCGCGATGGCGGCTGCCGACACGCTCTCATCTTCGCTGAAGAGGCCTTGAACAAGCGTTTGCAGAGCCTGCGATAAAACTGTCGGCTCGAAATCGCCCGCAGAAAGTCGCGCCAGGATGTTCGCGCATTCCTCAATCGCGTGGAGCTGCACCTCCTGAGATTCCGATGCGTCAGCGCTGTCGTCAGCAGTGAGAGAGCCGCCGTCAGGCGCGATGCCCAGGAATAAACCAACCAACAGAAAAAGTCCATTCGCTCGCATCGCGACCTCCTTGCCAAACGTCCCCCTGAGATCGCACAGACAGGAATGTCTGTGCCACCTATCCCAAGCTTAACTCGACGCTATCCTTCCCACTTGATCCTTGGCACGGGCCGTTATTTCGCTTTTCGAGAATGGCGCAGACCTCCTTGCCCGAAAGTACTCGCAGCTTACCCAATGTTGACCTCGACATGGGTGACGAAGACTTCCTCGCCTAGTCGTCGGCTAAGTTCCTCGGGCGATGCGCATTCGAAGAACAGTTCGAGGGCTTCACGCAAGTTCTCGCGCGAGGTCTCAACTGTGTCGCCCTGACTGGCAATATCTAGCTCAGGGCAGAAGGCGACGAAGCCGTCTCCTTCACGCTGAATCACTGCTGTCAGTCGTTTGCTCATATGAGTGTTACCTGGTAAGCCATCCTATCACGCTGACTCGTGCTTCGCATAGTCGCCTTTCGCTCCCGCGAAAGTCGCGTAGCGGCGGCTCTCCGAGACGCCGAGACCAAGGGAGACGACGCGCCCCCTGTTGTGACTCAGCGACCGGAAACGTCCTCTCGCGTTGCTCCGTGTCTGGGGACAGACACGGCTACAGCGCCCGACGCTGCTTTCGCGGAGCGAAAGGCGACTACTTCGACTCCTGCTTCGCATCACCCCTGGCGAAGATGCTGGCTACGTATTGCAGCACGTCGGTGGCCGATTCTTCGTTGTAGCCGAAGTTGCGGATGAGTCGGCTTTTGACCACGTCGATCTTCTCCTGCGTGTCCTTGTCGACCACGTTCGAGACGAGGCTCGTGAGCTTGATCGTGTCCTTCTGGTCCTCGAACAGTTTCATTTCGAGGGCCTTGTGCAGCCGTTCGTTCGTCTTGTAGTCGAACTTCTTGCCGTCGAGGGACAGTGCGCCGATGTAGTTCATGATCTCCCGGCGGAAGTCGTCCTTGCGGGAGTCGGGGATATCGATCTTCTCCTCAATCGAGCGCATCAGCCGTTCATCCGGCTCCTCGTCCTGACCGGTAAAGCGGTTCTTGACCTTCTCCCGCTGGGTATAGGCCTTGACGCTGTCGATGTAGTTGCCACACAGACGGGTGAGGGCGTCTTCGTCAGCCGCGATGGCACGCTGTACTTCGTTCTTGACGATGTCTGTGTACTCGTCCTTCACGACGGAGATGAGTTGCCGATAGTGCTCGCGGGCTTCCTCGGACGGAATCAGCGAGTGATGCTTCAATCCCCCCTCGAGTTCATTCAGCACCATGAACGGATTGAGGCTCGTGGCATCGGTGTTCACCACCAGGGCGTTCGAGATTTTGTCCTGCACATAGCGAGGTGAAATGCCTTCCATCCCCTCGTGCTTCACTTCGCGACGCAACTGCTTGACGTTCTCGGCAGTGAAGCCCGGCAGGCTCTTGCCGTTGTAGAGCTTGAGCTTCTGCATCAGCGTGAGGCCGTGATGCTTCGGCTGCTCCAGGCGGGTGAGTATCGCCCACATGGCGGCCACTTCGAGCGTATGCGGCGCGATGTGTTTGCCGCGCACTCGCTGCTCGTTGTAGTCCTTCTGGTAAATCTTGATCTCTTCGTTGAGCACAGACACATATGGGATGTCGATCTTGATCGTGCGGTCGCGGAGAGCCTCCATGAACTCGTTCGACTGCAGCTTCTTGTACTCCGGCTCGTTCGTATGCCCGACGATGACGGTGTCGATGTCGGTCTGCGGAAACTTCTTCGGCTTGATCTTGTGTTCCTGCGAAGCGCCCAGCAGGTCGTAGAGAAACGCGACATCGAGCTTGAGCACTTCGATGAATTCGATCAGTCCGCGATTGGCGACGTTGAACTCGCCGTCGAAGTTGAAGGCGCGGGGGTCCGACTCGGTGCCAAACTCGGCGATCTTGCGGTAGTTGATGTCGCCGGTGAGTTCGGTGGAGTCCTGGTTCTTTTCGTCCTTCGGCTGGAACGTGCCGATGCCGATGCGGTCCTGCTCGCTCAGGAACAGCCGTTTGGCGACGACTCCCTCAAGGACTCTGGCCCAGTCGCCGTCGGCTTTCTGCAATCGGTCACGGAAGTACCAGCGGGACAACGGGCAGACGTCTCCGGTGATCTCCACTTGATACGAGTTCGGTTCGCGCCCTTCGTTGAGGAACGCGCAGACCTCGCCCCGCGCCTTCTCGGGAACAAGCTGCAACGGCTCGCTGTTCATCGGATCCCAGATGATCGAGCCGTCGTCTTCCTTCCAGCCAAAGGTGTAATGGGCGCCTTCCTCGGTACGGCTGTAACGTTCGAGACCCTGCTTGAGCAGCCGGGCGATCGTCGACTTCGAGCTGCCCACCGGGCCGTGTAGCAGCAGGACGCGGCGTTCGGTGCCGTACTTCAGGGAGGCAGACTTGAAGACGTTGACGAGTTCCATCAACGGCCGGGTGAGACCGAAGATCGCATCCTTGCCTCCCTCATGGGGATCGTCGAAGAAGCGGTAGCGCACCATGTCGCGCGAACCCTCGATGGGATAGGATCCGTCGGCCATGATCATGTCGTACACCCGCTGGTACGCGGTGCGCGTGAGCTGCGGATGCTGCTTGACGTTGTCGAGATACTCGGCATAGCTCCCCTGCCAGTTCTCCTGGCGAAACTTTTGGGAGTCCTGGCGGGCCGAGATGCCGTGCAGCAGCGATTGTCCTGTGCTCATGACGATACTCCTGGAATGTGGCGTTTCCCTCCGGTGGGGAGAAACACGTACTTCAATTGTCGATGCGCTTTAGGCTCAATGATTGACTGTGAACGAACTCTCCGCGCAGCAGGAAACGCTGAGGGATTCAGCGAAAGCTGTTAAGAGAGCCAAAGAGCGAGTGGCAGACGACCGTCCATGGTCGAAGGTAGGTTGTGAATAGTTCAGTCGCCGGAGGTTGCCCTCCGGTCCGTCGGTAGAGACCGAGCCCGCCAGAAGAGAATCAAGGCCCCCCGACCTTGGTAGACGGGGAGCAGGATTCCTTATGAAGAACCGACATCTCTCCCTTCGTAACCTATTATCCCCATCTTTGGGATTCGGGCAAGAGCAATAGGCTTTCGGTTTCGGGGTCAGTGCGGCAATGACCTCCGCGGTCCGAAAATGTCTTCCCATGCTCACTCCGACTCAGCCATAGAGGTTTCGGAAAATGACAAACGCCGCGACAGCGAGGATGGCAACCACAAATACCTTTTGCAGGACTGGTGCCGGCAGGCGGCGACCAATCTGCTGGCCGGTGAACAGACCGGCAATTCCCCCCACGACGAAGAGTGCCGTCACGTCCAGAGGGATCTCACGACCCGCCAGGATCTGAGCGGTTACTCCCGACACGCTGACCAGCGCGATCACCATCAATGACGTGCCAACGGCACGGTGCATCGACATGCCGCTGAAGAGCACCAGGGCAGGAACGATTACAAACCCGCCTCCCACTCCGAACAGTCCCGATAAGACTCCGGTTCCGACACCCAGAGCGAGCAGCAGCATGGCGCAATGTGAAGTCAGGATCAGTTTTCCGCCGGCGTCCCGCTGGCACGTCGGACCGTCTTGCGCTTCCGGATTCGGGCAGGCCTCAGGATCGGGCTGTGGACGAGACGCCTGCTGCCAGAGTCGCACAGCGACGACCACCATCAGACCGGCAAATCCGAGCAACAATGCCGGTTCCGGCAGAAGTCCGGCGAGCCAAGCTCCAACCGGAGCTCCCAGCATCCCCGCCCCTGCAAACAACAGCCCAGTCCGGATCTCGACTTCACCAAGTTTCCAGCGATGCAGGAAACCTACAAGCGACGTCGTGCCGACAGCGGCAAGTGAGACGGCCACGGCTTCGCGTGCCGGCATACCCAGACCGTAGACCAGCAAAGGCACGGCGAAGATCGCTCCTCCTCCGCCAGTCAGTCCGAGCGACAGACCGACAACCATTCCAAACAGTAAGCTCAGAGTCGGCATGAACGGTTCCTGGTTCGCGGGGAGGCCAGTCGGAATTCATGAGAATGCCTGCAGTAACGCAGAGATGATGAGAAACACGCCGACCAGACCCCAGACGATCAGGCAAGGCGAGCAAACGCCCAACGGGCAGGCCTCTCCTGTGCAGTCATCTGTGACTCGTTCCACAAGACGAACCGTGTTCAGGGCACGATTCTGCGTCTCTGTTTTCGTGTTCATGGTTTCCATTTGCTCCTTTCGTATCTGATAGGTGTACCGACCCGTCATGCCCGTGAGGCAATCACAGGCAGTCCAGCGGCCACCCAACGGTTGTAACCGCCCGACATGTTGGTCACGTCGAATCCTGCCCGTTGCAGGATGCTCGTCGCGATCGCAGACCGTGCGCCGCCGAGGCAGTGAACGACCACCGGTTTCGACCGATCGATCCCATCCACTTCACGCAGCAGCTTGCCCAGAAATCGATGTTCGGCCCTGGGAATGTGCCCTTCGCTGAACTCTGTCGCGGCGCGCACATCGAGCACGTTGACTTCGCCACTGCCAATTCGCTGACGGAGTTGCTGGGGCTCTTCCGAACGATAGGACTCCGTTCGCAGATCCGCCGCTTTCACTGCCGCGGAATCGAACGAACCGCACACGTTGTCGATCCCGATCGAACGCAGTCGACGCAGTATGTCCGGCAGAGCTGCGGAGTCCGCAACGAGATGCAACGGTCGCTCGTAATCGACGAAGAAGCCTGCCCACTGCGCGAGCATGTTCACCGGCACGTTGATCGTGCCGGGTACATGTCCGACTACAAACTCGGCAGCCGGGCTCGTATCGATGGTCAATCCCTTGCGAGATATCGCTGGCAGCAACTCGGGCGCTGGAGACTTCACCGGAGCAAGATTGTGAATCAATTCCGGGCCGACCTTGTTCACCCGTTTCATCACGGCGAAATAGAAGGGCGTCTCGGGTTGATCAGCGAGGATGTAGTCAACGAACTTTTGCTCATCGTCAAACTGCAAGGCGGGATTGAACAGCTTCTCATAGCCGACGGTGCTGGACGGAATCGCTCCCAAGC
Source organism: Planctomycetaceae bacterium (assembly GCA_031402175.1). Taxonomy (GTDB): domain Bacteria; phylum Planctomycetota; class Planctomycetia; order Planctomycetales; family Planctomycetaceae; genus JANNSB01. The sequence continues at coordinate 8,470 of JANNSB010000396.1, read as the reverse complement.
CCTTGCCACAGGCGCTCCCTGCACCATGTGCGGGCCACACCTGCAGATGATCGGGCAGTTCACGGAATCGCCGCATCGAGTGATACAGTTGCCGTGCGCCGGACTCCGCACTGCCGACCACACCAGCGGCCGTCTCCAACAGGTCCGGTCGACCAATCGACCCCACAAACACAAAGTCGCCGGTGAAGATCCCCATCGGAACGTTGGCACCGCCCCCTTCATCGGTGAGCAGGTAGGACACATGCTCGGGCGTGTGACCCGGCGTGTGCATCACTTCGAGTTTTACCTTGCCAACGCGGATCACGTCGCCATTCTTGAGTAACCGGGAGTCGTGCTGATCGGCAAACTGATACTTCCAGTCGGCCGGTCCTTCATCGGAGAGATACAACTTCGCACCGACACGGTCGGCCAGCTCACGCGATCCTGAAACAAAGTCGGCATGGATATGAGTTTCCGCTGAACCGACAATTCTCAGCCCTTCTGCCGCAGCGGCCTCGAGATAGGGTTCCACATTGCGGCCGGGATCGATAACGATCGCTTCGCCGCTGCGCTGGCAACCGACCAGGTAAGAGGCATGGGCCAATGACTGGTCATAGAAGTACTTGAGTAACATGGCAGGATCTCTTTGTTGAATCTGACTGACAAACTACGGCCTGGACAGCGAGGCTATCGACAGCAGGTTTCTGTGAGTTTCGGCGAACATGAATCTGCCGTTACATCGGTCTGACTGGCGGTGATTGGCACGCGGTTCCACGGCATGCGGGCCAGGAGCATTCCCATCCCACATGTGTCGGTGATGCCGGCAAAGACCAGCCCTGCACCGACAAAGGCCGCCAAACCAATCCAGTACGGACTGACGAACGCACCCAAGGCCGCACCGATGACCACCAGCGTGCCCGCCGCAATTCGTACCTGACGCTCCAGAGACATCACCTTCTGGCCGCGAACAACTGGCAAGCCCGCCTGGTCCCATGCTTGCGTGCCTCCGTCAACATTCACGGCATTCAAGCTGGCGGCAGCCAGCTTCTCGCAGGCCTGTTTTCCGCGGCTTCCCGAACGGCAGATCACGTACAACGGCACGCCCTTTCGCGAACTCGCGAGTTGCTTTGGATCGAGTTGATCGAGGGGGATGTTCCGTGCGAACGTCACATGGACTTCCTGAAACTCCAGCGGAGTCCTGACGTCGATCAACTCGACCGACTCGCCTGCTGTCGTGCGGTCGTGCAGTTCTTTGGGAGAGATTGTGTTGACGGTCATTCTTATAGTCCTGCAGAAAGAGTTATCGGATGGCCCAGCTTCGTGACGGGCCTCACAAACACTGATCCACGACCAGCCAAAAAGTTACAACGCTTCCTGGACGGACTGGCATCCGTCGAGGTTATTCTGTCACTCGCCGAGAGATTGAGGGGCGCGAAACAGAAAACCCCGCTGGCGGCAGCGGGGTTTGGCGTCGATCGATTCGCACGGGCGCGAGATTAGCTGACTTTGCCGAACTTCTTCTGCCAGTGTTCTTGCAGGCTGCTCCTCAGCCGAGCTTCGAAATCCGCAGGCATGGGATAAGGTTCCCCCGCTTTGAACAGGGCAATGCTCTGCCGGATGTTGTCGACCACAACTTGACAGGGATTGCACCCGGCGAGGTGCTCGGCGAACTCCTGACAGACCGCGAGGGCCGTCTCGTCGTCGACGTATTCGTTCAGTGCTTTGAGCAGTTCTTCGCAGGTCATGGCACAGTTCTCGGTGAAGCCCACCAGGAGACGGATCCGGCGGCCTTCAAAAAGTTACAACAAATCGTCAACCGTGTTCGTGATCGGGGAACAAACGCGTCGCCTCATCGCCAAACTTCCGGGTCAACTGCTCCCGCAGCATCAGCCGGGCCCGCAGCAACCGGACCTTAACCGTTCCTTCCGTCAGGCCGAGCGACTCAGCGGTCTCACGGACAGATAACCCTTCGATGTCACGCAAGATGAAGACGACGCGATACTTGTCATCCAGGCTGTTCAACGTGGCTTCGATCTGCTCGCGTGTTTCGGCCTGCTGTGCGAGCGTCTCCGGCGACGCACTCCACCTGGCGATGAACTCGGGGTGGGGAATCGAGGAATAGCTGTCCTCGTCCAAAGACCCATTCCAGGAGACGGTCGGGAGACCGCGTTTTTTTCGCAGTATTTTGAGAGCGTGATTGGTCGCGATTCGCAGAATCCAGGTAGCAGCCGACGACTCCCCCCGAAAGGTGTCGATCTTCTCGATCAAACTCAGAAACGTCTGCTGCGTGACATCTTCCGCATCCTGCCTCTGCCCGACGATGCGAAAAGCGACTCCGAATACACGCGCCTGGAAACGAGCTACGAGATCCCGAAACGCCGCGAAATCTCCTTGAGCCGCCTGACCGACCAGGTACTCATCCGAAGGCGAATTCCTGGGGAGTTCGTTCTCCATGAAATGCATTCATCCGGCGGCCGATGCGTTCATCCGCTCCGTATTCTAGGGTTCGCGACACAAGACCGAAATCGCAGGTCGTGGAAGCGTCAATCGGTCTTGCTCGCGCGGACGCTCGACCCTCGACCCTCGTCCCTCCTATCATCACCCTCCCTGGAATCGTCGCATCATCTCGTCAGCACTCGCGGAGGCAACCATGAGCAAGCAGGTCAACGTCGCCATCATTGGCCTCGGGTTCGGGGCGGAGTTCATCCCCATTTATCAGGCCCACCCCAACGCCAACATGTATGGCGTCTGCCAGCGCGGGATAGCCAAGCTGAAGAAAGTCCAGGACGACTTCGGCATCGGCGTCGGCTACACCACGTACGACCAGGTGCTGTCAGATCCCAAGGTCGATTTCGTCCACATCAACAGCCCGATTCCCGACCACGCCTGGATGAGTCTGCAGGCCCTCAAGGCGGGCAAGCACGTGATGTGCACGGTCCCCATGGCCACGACGATCGCGGAGTGCGACCAGATCTGTCAGGCCGTCGCCGACACCGGCCTCAAGTACATGATGGCCGAAACCGTCGTCTACAGCCGTGAGTTTCTGTTCATCAAGCAGATGTACGACAGCGGCGAACTGGGCAAGTTGCAGTATCTCGCGGCGTCGCACCCGCAGGACATGGACGGCTGGCCCAGCTACTGGGAAAAGATGATCCCGATGCACTATGCGACCCACGTCGTCAGCCCATGCCTGGGACTCGTCAACGGCGTGGCCGAGTACGTGAGCTGCTTCGGCTCCGGCACCGTGCGAGAGGACATCGCCAAGAAGTCGGGCAACAAGTTCGCCGTCGAGAGTTGCCACATCAAGATCAAGGACAGCGATGTCGCCTGCCACATCTGGCGGTTCTTGTACGATGTCGCCCGCCAATACCGCGAGAGCTTCGACGTGTACGGCACGAAGAAGGCGTTCGAGTGGACGCTGGTGGAACATGAGCCGCACGTGATTCACACCGCCAAGAAGCCAGAACCGGAGATCCCCACAAAGGTGGAAGTGCCCGATTTCGCACATCTGCTCCCGGAGCCGATCCGCAAGTTCACGTTGCCGTCGGAGATCCACGACACGGAGCATCTGTCGTTCATCCAGGGTGGCGGGCATGGCGGTTCGCATCCACACCTCGTGAACGAGTTCGTGTCGGCCCTCGTCGAGAACCGCGACCCGTGGCCCAACGCCACGCAGTCGGCCAACTGGACTTGCGTGGGGATCTGCGCGCATCAGTCAGCCGAGAAGGGGGGCGAGATCGTCCGCCTGCCGAAGTTCACGCTGGGCTGAGGCAATCGGCGCAGTCTTTCCCAAAGCCTCAAGCCTATCGTCTAAAGCCTCAAATTGAGCCGTACCATCCCTCCCTCATCGCCACGCAGCGCACCACCGCGAAGCTTTTCGTTTCCCGGGCTATGGGCGGTGGTCGTCGGGCTCGGCATGGTGGTCGTCGAGTTCGCGCAGGGCTTCATTCTCGACCGGTTGGGACAGGCGGGCCGATATCTCATCGTCGGCAGCGGCTTGTTCTTTTCGATCTGGGGACTCAAGGAACTCATCGCCGGCTGGTATCCCCATCTCGGAAATCGGGGAGTGGCGCGAAACAAGTTTGGGGTGCCGTTTGAGGGGGGCATATTCTTTTTGATTATGATCGTCTGCTTCGTCGGCGCGCTGCTTGGTCGATCGAACACCTTGATGATGGTGTTCTCGTTGTTGTTCGGCCCCTTCGTCATCAATGGCTGGGCTGCCTTCACGATGCTGCAGCACCTCGCGATCGAACGGGTGCTCCCGGGCCGAGTGATGGCCGGCGACTCCTTCACGGTGGAAGTGCGTTTGAAGAACCAGAAGACGTGGCTCTCGATTTGGATGATGCGGGTTACTGACCTGATCATGTCCCGTGCAGAACGGATGACCGCCGATGTCCATTTTCCGCGCGTCCCTCCCTCGGGAACAGGGCATCAACGCTATCGCTGCCTGTTGACGCAGCGCGGCCGGTACGACCTGGGGCCAGTGACGGTCCATGCAACGTTTCCCTTTGGGTTGATCGAACGGGGCATTGTGCTCCCTGCCGTCGACTCGCTGCTGGTGTACCCTCGGATCGGGAAACTGCATCCCAAATGGCGGCGTCGGCTGCTGCAGGCCCAGGAACTCGTCACCGAGAATCGGCCGCGCTCCGGTCCGTTTGACGACGACTTTCACAAGTTGCGAGAGTACCGCACCGGAGACGATCCGCGGGCCATCCACTGGAAGACCAGCGCGCGGCGCAATGAACTCATGGTCCGCGAGTACCGCGAGAGCCGCGACCGCAGCCTGGTGGTGTTGCTGGACGCCTGGGTGCCCACTACCGGCACCGAAGACGACAGGCGGCGGATCGAACTCGGAATCAGTTTTGCGGCGACGGCGTGCCTGGACCAGCTCAAACGCAGCAGGGAAGGGGGCGTGACACTGATCGTCACGAGTACGATCCTGACCAGTTGGACCACGGCAGGCAATCGGCGCACCGAGCCGTTGCTCGATCTATTGGCTCTGCTGGAGCCGACACCCAAAGCGAGCCTGGACCGTCTGCTGCTGGAGGCGGCGGCCCGTCATAGTCCCGTGGGTAATCGAACGATTCTGATCACGCCGAGGCCGCGCGCAGCGCAGGCGGCGCTCGACGCCAAACGCAAGGAGAGCTCAGCCCGCTCCACGGGTCTCGACGACATCTACGTGATTCCCGCGGAGGAAGCGCTGCTCAATGAGTACGTCGTCTGGTAACCGGAGATTCAAGTCCCCTCGAACATTCGGAAAACTCGTTTGCACAGTCGCTTGAGGCGCAATGTCGATTGAGTTGTCGCTACCGGTGAGATCGCACGAGGCAAGCGCCGGCAACGGCGTGCATGCCGGCGGTGCTCCATTCGGCAATGATCTACTGGCGGAAGGAGGACTTCGGGACGCATTCCTCGTCAGCCAATGCCTGACTGTGGTCTTGGCCGGCGTGATTCTGGCGGCGGCGGAAGGCGGGCCGATTCCCGCGATCGCGGGCGCAATGGCTCCGTTCGCCCTGTATGCCGTCGACCGCCAGCGCTGGTTCAGTCTGCCGAACTTCTGGGCAGGGTTTCTCGGTATCGTCGGCATGCTCGCCGCGTTCATCGAGTTTGTGAGCGGCGACATCGAAGCCAGGCTGCTGTCGGGAGGACACTTCATTTGTTACCTCACATGCATCGTCCTGTGGCAGCACAAGGTGTGGCGGCAGTATTGGATGCTGGCAGCGCTTTCGATTCTGCAGGTGTCGATCGGATCGCTCCTCACGAACAGCCATTGGCTCGGTTTTGGACTGGTGGTCTACATCTTCGTGGCGCTGTGGGCGCTGTGCGTATTCACGATGTACCGCATGGAGGCCGTTACGACGGAGTCGCATGCAAAACGCCTGCGCGCGTTGAAGTCCACACTGTGGTTTCCGATCGATCCGTCTCCTGTTTCCCGTCCGCCGACCACGAGTCCGGAGGGCGCAACCGGGATCAGCGGGCGGTTTATCGGCATATCGCTGGCGGTAATCACCGCATCTCTCCTGTTTGCTCTGGTGGCATTTCTGCTCGTGCCGCGGGTCTGGGTCGGTCAGTTTCAGATTTTCGACAACTCTCCCTTGCCCGGATCGCAGGCGTTGACAGGTTTTGCGCAGCAAGTTCGGTTGGGGGATCTGGGCCAGATTCTCGAAAGCAACGAACCCGTGATGGATGTCGAGTTCTACGACAACCTTTCGGGACGAAAGTTATCTTTGCAGGAGGCGTTCGAACTGCAACGAACCGCGGAACCTCTCTTTCGCGGAGTGGTGCTCCAGGAGTATGAGAATGGAAGTTGGATCGCCTCCAACAGCAATTTCTGGATCGTCTCGAGACGATTCGGACCTCGGGATTTTCTCCGGCAGGAAATCAAGCTGCATCCGATCGGTAGCCAGACTGTGTTTGCCGTGGGCAATCCAAACGCGTGCATCGCCAGAGACCCGGTCGAGAACATTCATCTCAATTCCTATGATCGTGTATTTGCTCGTGATTCCAATGCGAACCTGCAGACGACGTTTCGGTACTTCGCGCTCTCGCGGGTCGACGAGTCGGTTTCAGCGATTCCACCCAGCGCCTCCTGGCGACCTGACGGACCGCCCGTCACCTTGCAGGTGCCGGAAGGATTGAGGGATCTGGCCGTGCGCACGCGCGAGGTCGTGGCGCAGGCCGAAGGAGTGCAATCCCAACGCGACATTGCCGAGTATCTCAATCGCTGGCTGCGCGATTCCAGCGAGTATTCCTACACGCTCAGCCTGGCATTGTCGGATCCGAATGCTGATCCCATCTATGATTTCTTCTTCAACCGCAAGTCGGGTCATTGCGAGTATTTCGCCGCCACGCTCACGATGATGCTCCGCTCCGCCGGCATCCACGCCCGCATGGTGAGCGGCTTCAAGGGAGGCACCGCCGATACCGCGACCGATGTCCTCAAGGTCCAGCAGCTGCACGCCCATGCCTGGGTCGAAGCCTGGATCGATGAACAATGGTTGCAACTCGACCCCACGCCGGTCGCCAGACTCGCCGTCGTCGCGGAGATCCAGTCCGGCGGCCTCTGGAAGCGCTGGCTCCATCGGCTGCAAAGCTTCTGGAACAGCGGCTTGACGTGGTCGATGGAAGACCAGGACGAATTGATCTACGACCCGGTCCGGGACAACTTGACTTCCGTCTGGCAGGTGCTGCAGAGTCCGGGGACAGGATCACACAGATTCTGGAGAGCGTTGCAGAGGTTTCTTTCAGATCCGTCCCGCTGGTTCAGTTGGCAGGGTGGATTGGCGTTTCTGGTCATCGCGCTCATCGTGGTCGGCGTCTGGAAACTCATCAGGCTCCTGATCATGTTGATTCGAGGACGACGCGAACTCAGTGCAGCCAGGGACGCCGGCGGCACTTCGGTCCCCTTCTACGCGCGGTTCGAGTCGCTGCTGGAGAAATTGAAGCTCTCGCGCGACCCTGCCAGGACTCAACTCGAGTTCGCGGCTCAGGTCCGCGAGAGATTCCAGACCATGCCCGACCCGGCGACTTGGCCCACGGACTTCCCCGCGAGGGTTGCCGACTGCTTTTATTCCGTGCGATTCGGCGGAACCGTCATCGATACAGCAGTTGCCGACGCGATCAACAATGAGCTGGACGGATTGGAGGAGCGGATTCGCCAGATCGAGGCGCGCAAGGCGAAGTGAGCGGTAGCAACTTCAATCCCCCCTCTCCCCTGAGAGAAGGGTCGGGGGTGAGGGTTTTCGGCGCTACATCAGCGCGGCTCCGCCAGCAAGTCTGCAATTCGGGCTTGAATCTCCATCGGCTCCGCCATGCGCCCGGCTCCCTGGACGCGACAGCTCAGCCAGCCCTCACCCGGTTCGGCGAAGTGGGCGCCATCCTCCCGCAGTTGGGAGACGTTCCTCTGCACTGCGGGCTTAGACCACATTTCGGCGTTCATCGCGGGAGCCAGCAGCATGGGACACGTTCGCGCCAACGCCAGCGTCGTCAGCAGGTCGTCGGCGAAGCCGTGCGCCAGGCGCGCGATCGTCTGCGCGGTTGCGGGCGCGATCACCAGCAGTTCGGCCCGGCGCGCGAGTCCGATGTGCTCACCGATGAAGTGCTCCTTCGGTTCGAACAGGTCGGAGTAGACGGGGCGGCCGGTGAGCGCTTCGAACGTCGCGGCCCCGATGAACTTCTTGGCCGACTCGGTCAGCACCACGGTCACTCGCGCACCGCTCTGCACGAGCGAACTCGTCAGGGCGGCGGTCTTGTAGGCCGACACCCCGCCGCACACGCCGATGACAATCTCGCGATCTTGCATGCAGGTCATTGTACAAACCACCACGCCAGCCCGCACAACAGCGGCAGCGCGATGAAAATCAGCACAAACACCGTCCTGTTCGATCGCGACTGATCGGGCCAACGAGCCATGGACTTGGTCAAGGGACGAGATAAGGGATGAGGGAAATACGTCTTCTGGCCGTCAGCCGTTTCGCTCCCTCGTCCCTGG
>JANNSB010000395.1:0-4442 GCA_031402175.1 Planctomycetaceae bacterium | reverse complement strand
CGTGATCGGCTGCGGCTCCGACAACGCGAATGCATCCTGGAACGGATGAAAGATCGGCGCCTGCCAGTAGTCGTGCCAGCCGTGCAATACACGGTCGGCGTTCCACCAGATCGTCCACATGTTGAGCTGCGGAACGCTGCTGCTTCTCTCGAGTCCCAGGGGAAACGCGGTGAAAAGGTATTTCGCGAGCGGCCACGTCAGGGCGCAGCTCCAGCTCAGGTAGAGCAATGCACGCAGCGACAATGAGCGGACCTGGGACACGGCATCAATCAGTCGGAGTGATGTCGGTTGCGTTCTGCTCGCTGCGGTCCGCGGGGCCGCGATTCACTTCATTCATGGCGGCCTGTACGCCCTCCCTGGCCCAGAGTTCGACGCAGTCGGCCGCCTGGATGACGGCATGCTCCATCGTCTCGTATTCGGACTTCATGAACTTCGACAGAACATAGTCGGCGGAATCCATTCGTCCGGGCGGCCGGCCCACCCCGATTCGTAGCCGCGAAAAGTCGTTTGTTCCCAATTGCTGGATGATGTTGTTGAGTCCCTTCTGTCCGCCCGCTGTCCCCGAGGCTCTCAGCCGGACTCGGCCGGTGTCGAGATTGATGTCGTCGCACACCACCAGTAGCTCGCCGATGGGAATGCGATAGAAGTCGATGATCTGCCTGACCGCGCGGCCGCTGAGGTTCATGTAAGTCTGCGGAGCGGCCAGGAACACACGATTGCCCCTCAGTATGATCTCCGTGAATGCGCATTCGAAACGCACCTTCGCCGCAGGCGCCATGTGCCTGCGGGCCAGTTCCGCGAGCACCTCGAACCCGATGTTGTGGCGCGTGCGTTCATACTTGCGGCCGGGATTGCCCAATCCCACCACGAGTTTGAGGACATTCTCAGATGCATCCGCCGCGGAGTTCATCGGTCGTGATTGCTTTCCACCATGTCAACTAGCGCAGTTCCATATCTGCACCATAGTTTCTGGCCGATGCAACCGTGAAGGTCATATCACTGAATCGGCCGGCGAGCGAGTCGGCGGAGGCATTCGCGGTGTCAGCGTCGGCAAAGAAGGCACAGAGTGTCGGTCCCCAGGATGATTGCACCACGCCGGTGACGCCCATCTCTTGCAGGCTTTCGGCCACGGCATTCGCCCGAGGATGAGAGAACCGCCCCCCCTGAACCTGGGCAAAATAGTCGCCCACAAAGTCGCCGTAGGTCTGCAGCCCGGCACGAAAGCTAACTAGATCGTGATCGCGAAGCGCGGGCAGAATCTCGGTGAGCACAACCCGGCACAATTCGCCCGTGCGTTCCGGCCGCATGGGCGAGAGCCGGGACATCCAATTCTCCTCGCGACTCCCGTGAATCGTTTCCGCTTCACGTTGCGAGATGAGAAGCACGCGCCATTCATCCGGGAAGTCCATGCGCACGGCAACGTCTCCAAGGCTGCCTGCCGCTCGCTGTCCGGCATCGACGAGCAAGCCGCCCCATTCGAAGCCCCAGAGCCCTATCGCGGAACGCCGTCCACGTCCGCAGACTCTGGCGAGTTCCTCTGGCGAGCCGGCACCGAGACCTTGCGAGATGCGCCAGGCCCGCGCAACAGCCAGCCGTAACTGCGTTCCCGAACCGAACCCGGCGTGTGCAGGAACTCCACGGCACACCGTCACCTGACAATGCGACCCGCGCCCAGGCGACCATGTGCTACAACAAGCCTCCAGCGTCTCCATCACTTTGACGACAATCTGCTGCTCGGCCGCCTCGGAAAGAGCAGGCTCATTCGCAACCACCGCCACGTCGTCGTGCACCGATCTCCGCATTTCGACGACAAAGCCGGGCCGGTCGAGCATCATCCCGATGCCGCCGAAGTGCCGGCCGGACTCGGGCAGGTAGGACAGTGGGCCAAAGTGGAGCCGCGACCCCGTCGTGATCCTGACAGTGTTCTGGTCCACCAGCGCGTCCTTTGGCTCCGATGCGGCATCGACCTCGATGGTCAGTTCGAGTCCTGCGTCTCGGAACCTGCTGCTCGCTGCAGGAGGATGTTCACGCCACTCTTGTTCGACAGCACGATATCGATCTGGCTGTCGCCATCCATGTCGACCATCGTGAACTGCGTGCCGACGCCGGTGCCGAGACCCGCCATGATCTGGTGCGGAATAATCTCCGGGCCGCCTTCGCGCGGATGGAGTTCGTACCAGTACATCAGCACCGGATCGTATTCGCCGGGGTCTGAACCGTTGTGGGCCATGTACCGTTTGCCTGTGATCAAATCCTCTTGTCCGTCTTCGTTGATATCCGCGAACCACATGGCGTGCGTCTGTGAAAAACTTTCATCGATCACATGGTAGACGAACTCGCTGTGATCATCGTTGCCGATGTTCTCGAACCACCAGACGCCGTAGGCGTGGGCGCAGCTCATCACCAGGTCGTTATCGCCGTCGACATCGAGATCGACGGCATAGATGTCGGCCCCGGTGAGCGGAGCCTGGTCGGGCGCGGGCGACAGGCGGTGCTCGAAAAAATCCCACGGCTCTTTGCTCGCTGGATCGCCGGGATTCTTCCACCAGCCGTGCGGAATCACCACATCGTTGTCCCCGTCTTCATCCACATCGGTGACGCCGAGACCGTGGTAGTACATGAAAGTGCCGTTGACCGCCGGGTCGCCAGGAGTGCTGATGGGATGAAACGTCCAGTTTTCATAGACGGCATCACCGGTCGGAATCTCCAGATACCCCATCTGCGATTCGGGTTGCGAGCCGATGACGACATCGGGGCGACCATCGCCGGTCACATCACGAAACTGCGGCGTCTCGTTACAGAAGCTCGTCCAGATTTGGTGTTCGGTCCAATGCCGTTCTTCCCCCTTGGGGTTCTCGTACCAGTGGAACGGCGCGCCGGGGAAGCCGCCAATGATGACATCCATCCAGCCGTCGTCGTTAATGTCGAACGTCCAGTTGACGAAGCTGTTGCTGTACCCGACGCCGGCCACGAATTCGCCGGGCGTGCGAATCTCGTGCACCGTCCAGTCGGGGGCGGCGTACCAGACGTCGCCGGCAACAACGTCCATCTGTTTATCATTATTCAGGTCGGCCGCGGCCGATCCCTCCGAACGAAAACGGGCGTCGAGCTGCACGCGCTCCCATCCGTTGTCTGCGTCTGCCGCCAGAAACACCGCACACACCGGCATCGGCACTTCGATCGAGTGTCCGGTCGGTGTCAGTTCACCCGTCTGTTGATTGATCGAAAACACCACGATGGTGCCGGAATCCTGGTTCTCCGCAAGCAGGAACTTTCCCGACGGATCGATCCCGAAGTTGCGCGGGATCTCTCCCTGCGTCGATTCGTGTTCGATCAGCGTCAGGAGGCCGGTCGCTTCATCAAGACTGAAGCAGGCAATGCTGTTGTGCACGCGGTTCGAGCCGTACACGAACTTGCCGGTTGGATGTACATGAATGTCGGCCGTTGAATTCCCCTCGACCGGATGGGGCAGCGTTGAAATCGACTGCACGGCATGAAACAGGCCGGCATCCTCGTCCAGCTCGAAGGACGTGATCGTCGAATCAAGTTCGTTGATCGCGAACGCCAGCGCCCGATTGGGATGAAACGCGAAGTGCCTCGGACCGGCGCCCGGGGCCAGCGAAACCGAGGGGGGATCGCGCGGCGTCAAGCTGCCGGTTTCACCATCGAGATCGTAGAGCAGCAGTTGGTCGAGACCGAGGTCGGCGCACACGGCCAGCGTTCCGTTCGCGGCCACATTGATGGAGTGCGCGTGCGGCCCTTCCTGTCGCGACTGGTCCACGCCCGATCCTTCATGCTGCACGCACGCGGTCGCCTCGCCGAGGCTGCCGTCATCGCGAATCGGATGGACGCACACGCTGCCGCCGCCGTAATTGGCCGACAGCACATGATTCCCCGCCACCGTCACATGGCACGGCCCCGCGCCGCCGGACGACTGATGATTGAGATACGTCAGCTCATGCGTCTCGGGATCGATCGCAAACGCGCTGATCGCTCCGCCGGAACCGCCGTCGGCATCGGCCACTTCGCTGACCGAGTACAGGTACTTTCCATTGGGATGAATCGCCAGAAACGAGGGATTCGTCACGCCGCCGGTGACCCCCAGCATCGTGAGTTCGCCGGTCTGGCCGTTCATCTTCAGGCGATAGATGCCTTCGCTTTCGCCTCCGGTGTAGGTGCCGACATAGACAATGTAGTCCCCCGCCCGCGATTCCCGTGGCACGAAACTCATCGTCACCCCCAGCGAAGGCAGCACGGACAGCAGCAACGCCCAACGACAGATCCAAGTACGCACGGCCGACCTCCCAAAGTTGAGGAACACAGATGCACCGAAAGGCGATGATACGGCGGGAAAGCGGGGTACACAACAAAGCGGCAGCGAGGCCTGGAATCGAACTTTCCCCTGCGGCTCATGTCCCGGCGGAAGAAGAAGAAGAAGGAGG
>JANNSB010000394.1:0-21367 GCA_031402175.1 Planctomycetaceae bacterium | reverse complement strand
TTACGTCGAAAAGGCGAGGCGTTACAGTTTACCCCACTTCACAAACTGACCGGCCCTGGGGCTTCTTCCCGTGCCTTTTCGGGTTCGACAGCCTCCAGTTCTTCGCCCAGGTGCGACGCCTCTTCGTCAACGGCCTTCATACTTAGGCCGGATCGCTGAAATAAGATGAGACCGATCAGCGTCACCGGGATCCATTGCACCAAATGGTAATACACGCTGGCTGCGAAGACGGCGGGGACCAACTCCTTGGTGACGAACACGCCTGCGGACATGCCGAACGCATACTGAATGACACCGAAATAACCCGGCGACGATGGAATTGTCACCGCGAATGCGACGACTCCCATCACCACAAACGAAACGAGAAACGAAACATCGAGCCCAAAGCTCAGCAGCGACAAATGGACCAGAACGGCGTTCAGGATCCACTGACCCAATGAGGTAATCACGAGGAGTCCGACCAGTTTGGGATCCTTGAGCGCCGCCAATCCCGACGCTCCGGCTTCCATCAGTTCGGCTACCTTCTTCGAAAAGCCACTCGGTAAGAATTTCATCCTGGCCAGAATCGCCTCGACAAAACTGACAAACGGCTTCGTCCAGAAAAGATAGAGCAGCGCGCCGCCGACACCGAGGGCGGCAACGGCGGCGAATCCCCAGGCGAGGCTGCGCACGTCGTTACTCGGGATATCGACCAGCGCCAATCCCACTCCCAACAAGGCCAGGATCGCGAGGATATCCAGCACCCGTTCCAGAGCCACCGTCGACAAGACGGCGGTCCAGGGGAACTTATTGTTGCGGGAAAAGACAACCACCCGCACGAATTCACCGGCATGTCCGGGGAGGATGTTGTTGAACGCGAACCCGATCATCATCGCGGGCGTCACTTCCCAAATGCTGCAGGACCTGATCGGTCTGAGCAGCAGCGACCAGCGCCAGGCCTTGATCCAGTAGAAGAGCACGATCGACAGCAGCATCGCGGGAAGCCAGTTGTAATTGGCTGACCGGAACGCCCGTTTCATTTCCTCGAATGCGTTCTTCCCGCCGCCCCCCTGGCTCATCTGCCACCACGCAAGCGCCAGGCATGCCACCGTGACGGCGCCGCCGACGAGCAGTTGAAACAGCCGGCTGTGATAGAAGGCTCGCTTCCCTGAAGCCACGTTTGTCTCCATGTGCGGAGGAGTCAGGAGTGAGGATCTGACTCTCTCAATCTGCCAACTCCAAGACTGCCTTCCATTCACCCTCGGTCACCGGTTGAATCGACAACCGCGATCCCTTCGCCAGCAGCATCATCTTCTCGCAGGCTTTGCACGCCTTGAGCATATCGCGCGTCACCGGCTGGGCGAACTTCTGCACCAGCTTCACATCGACCATGAACCACGTCGGCGACTTGCGGTCGCTCTTGGGATCGTAGTGGCCTTCCTTGGGATCGAAGGCCGTGTGGTCGGGGTAGCCTTCCTTGACGACTTCCATCACGCCGACGATGGCCAGCGGGTCGGCACTGCTGTAATAGCAGAAGACTTGGTCCCCCGTCTTGACATCATCCCGCAGCATGTTGCGAGCCTGATAGTTTCTGACGCCGTCCCAGAACGTGGTCTGTTTGGGAGCCCTCGTCAGATCGTCAATCGAAAAGCAGTCCGGCTCGGTCTTGAAGAGCCAGTAGCGATTATGGGAAGCGTTGGGTGAGTTCTTGGCCATAATGTCAGGATGTCATTTTGCGTTCATTGTAACCCGACGCGTTAGCGAGGGGGCCGTGAGTCATCGCGTTGAACCGAATGGAACCTCACCTTGCGGCACAGGGAATTGCAACAGGTTCTGGGAGGCAGTTTCTAATCGCTGTTCCGCAGGCACGCTTCAACTTGATCAACGTGATCAACGTGAAAGCTCACGTCCCCCTCGCTAACGCGTCGGGTTACCAGGAGTTTTCACCGACGCCGACGCAAATGACCAGGGACCAACGACAAGTCTAGAAGAAATCCCCATTCGCTCGAAGACCAAAGCCGTCAACCAATCACCCACTCACCGGCATATACACGCTCGGCGGACGCAGGGCAGCGATGCGGTCGAGTTCGGCGGCGGCCTGACGGATTTGGCCCTCGGTCGTGCGGTGCGTCATGATGACCAGCGGCACCACCGAGTTTTCAGTCGCCGAAGTCTCTTCAACTTCGGGCACTTCATGCTGAATGACCGATGCCAGGCTGATCCCCTTGCGCCCCAGCACGTCGGTGATGTCGGCAATCACATGCGGGCGGTCCAGCACGTTGAACCTGAGATAATACCGCCGGTAGATCTTCTCCTGCGGCTGCAGTGGCAACGGCTCACTGTCGCCGAACAGATCGAGAGCGCGAAACGTCAACCCCGCCCGGCCCACCGCGACATCGACAATGTCGGCCATCACGGCCGACGCAGTTGCCTGTTCGCCGGCTCCCATGGCCGAAAACACTGCCTTGCCGACCACGTCGCCGGTCAATGCGATCATGTTGTACGGGCCGTCAACCTGCGCGAGCGGTCGATCGTGCCTTACCAGCGTCGCCTGGGTATGCACTTCCAATTGGCCGTCGATCAGCTTCGCGGTCGCCAGCAGTTTCACCGCATAACCCAGTTCATCGGCATACTTGAGGTCGGCCAGTTCGATCGTGTCGATCCCCTGCACCGGGAAGTCTTCGGGCGACACCGCCGTGCCAAAGGCGAGCTTCACCAGCAGAGACAACTTCTGCGCGGCATCGGTGCCGTCGACATCCATCGAAGGGTCGGCCTCGGCGTAGCCCATTCGCTGAGCTTCCGCGAGAGCGGCGGCATAGGGCAACCCACGATTGAACATCTCAGTGAGAATGAAATTGCTGGTGCCGTTGATGATCGCCTGCATCGATGTGACCTGGTTGGCCGACATCGCCTGCCCGAGAATCTGGATAATCGGGCACCCGCCGGCGACGGCGGCCTCGAAGCCGATCGATCGGCCATGCTTGCGGGCGGTCTGGAACAGCTCGTCCCCGGCCTCGCACAGCAGTGCCTTGTTCGCGGTGACGACGTCCTTGCCATGCTTCAAAGCTTCGAGCACGTACTGGCGAGCAGGTTCAACGCCCCCCATCAGTTCGACGACGACGTCGACTTCCGGATGAGTCGCCAATTCGTTTGCGTTCTCGGTCAGCAACACGTTCTTCTGCAACTGGACGCCCCGCGGCTTAGCGGCATCTCGCACCGCGACGGCCCGCAGTTCGATCGGTCGGCCCGCGCGGCGCTGCAGGCGCGCAGATTCATTCAACAGGAGATGGGCGACCCCCGAACCGACGGTTCCCAGACCAATGATGCCGACGCGAAGAAGTGAGGACATGGTTGCTCAGCACAGGAGAAACTCGCACTTCTGTGAGTGCAAAAGGCAGATGGAGCCTTTTAGTGAGAATCGCCGACGAAGCAAAGGGAGAGGTCATCGCCTTGACGAGAGGCGGCATATCATCGTCGCTCTCACCCTGTTTTGACTGAATGACGAATCCATCATTCTCTTGACGATCGGCCACTTCCAGGGTTGAATCTTGGTGCTCTGCGGCGGATGCTTTAGTCCATCCGCCGAGGTTCAAGATGCCTATGCCCACATGACCCCGCCAGATTCTCAACCGAACACCAACCGCCGCCTGGGATTTGTCCTGGGGCTGGTCCAAATCTTCCTGCTGCTGATGGCTGTTCGCGCCGCGTCTGATTTAGGTTTTGATCGACCGGGCGCGACGCCTCATCAGAGCCGGTCGATGGTCGTTGCACAGAATGGCATGGTCGCCACCAGCCAGCCGCTGGCGGTGCAGGCGGGACTCGAAATGCTGCAGGCCGGCGGCAACGCAGTCGATGCCGCCATTGCCGCCAACGCCATGCTCGGCGTCGTCGAGCCGATGAGCTGTGGCATCGGCGGCGACCTGTTTGTCCTCTATTGGGATGCAGAGACGCAGCAACTGTATGGCCTGAATGCCTCGGGCCGCGCGCCGCGCAACATTTCGCTGGATGTCTTCACCGCGCAACAACTCACCACGATCCCTTTGAACGGCCCTCTTTCGTGGAGTGTGCCCGGTTGCGTCGACGGCTGGGAAGAACTGCGCTCGCGTTTCGGCACGAAGCCCCTCGCCGAATTGCTGGCGCCGGCCATTCACTATGCGGAGGAAGGTTTCCCGGTCTCAGAGATCATCGCTTCGCATTGGGTCGATGCGCAGGTGTCGCTGGCGGTGTATCCTGATTCGGCCGCGACTTGGCTGCCCGGCGACAGGCCCCCGGCGGTGGGTGAAGTCTTTCGCAATCCCAACCTCGCGGCGTCTTTCAAACTGATTGCCGAGCAAGGCCCCGATGCGTTCTATCGCGGCCCGATTGCCGAGCAGATTGTCGCGTTCAGCGAGGCGAACGGGGGATACTTCTCACTCGAGGACTTCGGCGAACATCGTTCGGAATGGGTCGAACCGGTCTCGACGAACTACCGTGGTTATGACGTCTGGGAACTGCCGCCCAACGGACAGGGGATTGCCGTCCTGCAGATGCTCAACATTCTGGAGGCCTACGACATCGCGGCCATGGGGCACAACAGTCCCGACTATCTGCATCTGCTGGTCGAAGCCAAGAAACTCGCGTTTGCCGATCGGGCGCGTTATTACGCCGACCCTGCGTTTGCAGATGTGCCGACCGAGAGGCTGATTTCGGGTGACTACGCGGATGTCCAGCGCCGACGCATCGATCCCAATGTCGCGGCCGTCGATGTCCCTGCGGGCGATCCGCTCATGGACACAGCCGACACGGTCTATCTGTCGGTGGTCGACGGCGAGGGGAACTGCTGCTCGCTTATTCAAAGCAACTTTCACGGGTTCGGCTCGAAGATGACTCCCGGCACGTTGGGCTTCACACTGCAGAATCGCGGGGCGCTGTTCTCGCTGGACCCAGCACATCTCAACTGCCTCGCGCCCGGCAAGCGGCCGTTTCACACGATCATTCCGGCGATGGTCACCAAGGACGGCAAGCCCTGGCTCTGCTTCGGCGTGATGGGAGGCGACATGCAGCCTCAGGGGCAGGTGCAGGTGCTGATCAACATGATCGACTTCGGCATGAATGTGCAGGCCGCCGGCGATGCGGCTCGCATACGGCATGATGGATCGGCCTCACCCAACGGCGACCCGGCGACGGAAGGTGGCGGCATGATTGTTTGCGAATCCGGCATCTCAGCCGAGACAATCGCCGCCCTGGTCGAGCGCGGTCACAAGCCGGCGGAAACGCCGTCCCCCGGCGGACACGGCGGGTATCAGGGAATCATGATTCATCCCGAGTTCGGCACGTTATTCGGCGGTACCGACCCACGCAAAGACGGCTGCGCGGCAGGGTATTGATGCGTGATCGTTGATTGCAGCTGCGTTACTCGTCATCCGCTGCGATCCATGCGATCTGCCGAGATGCCGATACGAGCGCGCCGGGCAAAGCATCGATTTTTATCACTCGGCCGGTGGCAGGGGATTCCAGCGAGAACAGCACGCCGTCAATCAGGAGTTCGGCAATCCAGTCTCCCTGATCGACATGAGAGCCTAGGTCGGCGAGCCATTGCACGAACGTGTACGGGCGACCGTCGGAAGTCAATTGGGGGACGCAAACCGGGATCATGCACGCCTCGGCTACCGTCACCAACGCCATCGAATCGACGGCAATGCGATTCCGACTACCAACGGAACAACCCGGTGCCCCAAGTCAGCCCAGCGCCGAATCCGCACATCAGCACGTTGTCGCCGGAACTGATGCGACCCTGCTGAAATGCTTCATCCAGAGCAAGCGGAATTGACCCGCCCGACGTGTTGCCGTAGCGATGCAGGTTGATGAAGAACTTCTCCTGCGGGATCCCCAACTGCTCGGCCGCGCTTTGGATGATGCGAATGTTCGCCTGATGCAGCACGAACAGCGACACGTCCTCGACGGTCATGCCGGTCTTAGCGAGCATCAGATCGATTGACTCGGCCAGCAGCCGCACGGCCCATTTGAAGACGCTGCGGCCATCCATCTTGAGGTAATGGTCGCCAGCTTCAAGAGCCATTGGAGTGAGCGGCACTTTGGAACCGCCGGCTGGCCGGTCGAGCAATCCGCCTCCGCTGCCGTCGGAACCCATCTGATAGCACAAGAAACCCTGATGCGGATCCCCTTCGCTGATCACGACGGCCCCAGCGCCATCGCCGAAGAGTGGGTACGTCCGCTGGTCGGTAGGATCAACGATCCGGCTGTTGCAGTCGGCCCCAATCACCAGGGCATTGCGGGCGTTGCCAGTGGCGACGAATTGTGACCCCGTCACCATCGCGTACATGAAACCCGAACAGGCGGCAGCGACGTCGAAGGCCGGGCAGTCGAGGCCCAGCTTGTCCTGCACGAGGCAGGCGGTCGAAGGGCAGTGATAGTCGGGGGTAAAGGTGCCGATTACCAACAAGTCGATGTCTTCGGGCGAGAGTTCGGCGTGACGAATCGCCTTTCGCCCCGCTTCGGCGGCCAAGTCGCTGGTGGCCATGTCGGCTGGTGCGTGCCGGCGCTCGACGATGCCTGTGCGCTGCTCGACCCATTCGGGGTCAAAGCCGTAGCGTGCGTGGAGGTCGGCGTTCGTCACCACCTGGGTGGGGACGTAGGAGCCGCATCCCACTACCTGCACGCCCAGGAGTGAATTGGTGCGAAGCGTCGTCATCGAGCGATGTTCACGAAACAGCGGAGAGCCGGAAGACTCACGAGGATCGATGATCGTAGCCAAGTCATCGCTCCTGTGGAAAGGGGGGCAAGGACCGACAGGACAGTGGATGAGACATTAACGAGCGGTACATTCGTGGTTCTGGGAACTGTCCTCGATTGACAGATCGGCGCAAACCCTTCACCCGCATAGGTTGCGGATTCTAAGAGGATGTTCGCAGAAGTTCCAGAGGTATTGATCGATACTTGTGGAAGTTTGGGGGAATGGCGGAGGCCGGGAGATGTTCCGGCAGGATGTGCCGTGGGAGCGAAGTGAGCCAGGTCGCGGTGGCTTCCGGAAGCGGCGAATCAATCCCGTCGACTCTTGAACAGCGGACCAACTCTAACCCGGCATTGGTGCCGAAGGATTGCCTTCATTCTCCGACTTTGCAGTCGGCTGCTCCTCCCCCAGATTCCCCTCCACATACGCCGTCAATGCGGCGATCGATCGGCTCAGGAGTTCCGCCATCTTCGGTACGTCGCCATCGAGGCACTTCTGCAGGGCGGCGAGGCGGCCGCGGAATTCGTCGACTTGGTGGCGAACCTTCACTCCCCATTTCTTCACCCGCTCGATCTGCTCCTGGCAGAACTGCAATCGGCGTTTTGCTTTTTCGAGGGCAACTTTCTCCTCGATGCACGACGGATGCCGTCCCGCGACGGTTCGCATGTGGCAGGTCGACAAGGCCGTTCGCGTCGCGGACACTCGGTCGAAGGCCAGCTTGGTTTGCGTCTTCCAGTAGGCAGGGCGGTCAATCTCCACCCAGTCGATCGCTTTCTGCAGCGTAAGTGCCATCACCCGCACGGCCGAGATCGCCTCGTCGTCGAACTTATTGAGCGCGACCCTCAGCGCATCAAGCGATTCGATGGAGGTGACTTTGACGTTCATTGATTGGCTGACTCGTTCCTGAAGCCTGAAACCCGTAGCCTCCCGCCTACCTCTGCTGCAGATACTCATCCAACCGATCCGCCTTGCGCATCAGATAGGGGATGTGCTGGTTGTTGGCCTCGACGAAGTGAGCCAGCAGGCGCATGTGCTCCTTGAACTGCTCGGCGAACTTCTTGTTCTCCTGATCCCGCCACGTCGCGCTCAGCGAATCGAGCTGCGTCGCCAGCATCGCCGCCTGATCGCTGAGCGTCGAATTGAACTGCTTGAGTCTCAAGGCGAACGCCCTGAGTTCTTCCGGATTCCCAATCGCCTGGGGCATGCTGATACCTCGCCGGTATTCAATACTCCCCTCTCCCTGTGGGAGAGGGGTCGGGGGTGAGGGTCTCGCCGCACTGACATCGCCCCTCACCCTGCCCTCTCCTGGGGGCGAGAGGGTTCTGAAACTTCTTCACAGATACATTACGCGGACAGGCACGCGGGGAAAACAGCCAATGATCGATTGGTCATTTCGATTGGGAATTTGTCATCCTTCGACCGTTGTCCTCTGCCATCATCCATCAGCCGATTCCGGCACCTGTAACATCACGGCCACCGTCGCGGCTAGGAGTGCCACGCCCGCCAGGCTCGCGTAGGCCACACGATCGGTCAATTTGCCCGCGACGATGGGGCCGATCGCGCCGATGCCGAACGTCATCATGTTGCTGAACCCGTAACCCAGGCTGCGCCGGCTGCGCGGTATGATGTGCGCGACGATGCTGTTATAGATTGGCTGATGCATGAAGTGCACGAACGCCAACCCGCAGGCGGCCACGAAACGCCACACGCCGTCGGCGAACGCCATCCACAACAGGAAGGGTGCGTTCGCGAGCAGAATTGTCACCAGTTGCGACTTGAGCTTCTGAGGCTGCGCGATGCGACCGGCGATGCCCTGCCCCACCGCCCCGCACACCAGCACCATAGTGGCGAGCGCGGTGCGGAAGCTCGCATCCGGCCAGTCACTGGGGCGCAGTCCCGTCTCGCTCAGGTAGCGAGGCAGGAAGTGCATGATCGCCGCGTAGATGAAGCCTCCCATCGACCCGGCAGTCACCAGAATCAGGAAAGGTCGCCACGGAATGGGATCGATGCTCTTGGCGGCTGATGCAGAATCCGACGACGCGACGACCGGCGTCCCAGATTCACTCGTCACCTTCAACCGTGTCATCAGCAACACGATCAGCATTGCCGGTAGCGTCAACAACACGTAATACGCCCGCCAGCCGACTCGCCCTGTCGAGAACACCAGCGACGCGAGAAACGGCGCGGCCGCGATGCCGAGCGAACCAAAGATGCCGTGCCAGCCGAGGGCCTTGCCGCGATTGGCGGCGGTCGTTTCGTGAGAGATGAGCGACAATCCCGCCGGATGATAGATGCTCGCGAAACACCCCATCGCGAACATCCAGCAGAAGAGCACTGCCAGCGACGGAGCTGTCGCCGACAGCACCGCCGTCACGCTGCAGCCGAGCAGATAGACGATGAGCATCGCCTTGGCCCCATGCCGATCGGCCAGCCAACCCGCCAGCATCGCCAACAGCCCGAACGGCAACCGCCACACCGTCCCCAAGGCCCCCGTGTAGTCTTTGTCGACGTGAAACTCGTCGCCGATCATCTGCTCGACCGCCGGCAGCGCATGCTCGAACGTATGCACCATCGCATGGGCGCACGAAACGATGAGGACAAGGCGAAAGGTGTGGGGAGGCATGCGGTCGGTTGGAGCCAATGAACCCGAATGATGACCGGAAGTAAGTTGTCTCGCCATGCAATGAAGGCGGAATGCGACTGCGCAGAGGCGCAATTCGAGTCAATTCCCCCTCTCCCCCGCGGCAGACCTTCCTACAACAAATTCAACTCTCCAGCGGGGGAGAGGGCCGGGGTGAGGGGCACAGAAGCCGCTCCGTTTGGTCCCCTCACCCTTCCCTCTCCCCCAGAATCCACTCCTCTCTGATTGGCAGATTCGATCGTGGGGGAGAGGGGAACTATCAACTTTCAAAGAGACACCCACTGACATTCCTGTTCTCACATCATCATCCGGCATAGACTCGACGACTCATCCTTGGCCATGCAATGGTGATTCATGTTTAGGCGAAAGCTCCTGTGCGAGGGTCCGTTCACATTCGCAGCTCTGCTGTGCACGGTAGCGCCAGCATTGTTTGCCGACGACCGTCCCAACATCCTCGTCATCCTCGTCGACGACCTCGGTTACGGCGATCTGGCCTGTTGCGGGGCTGAGGACATGCAGACGCCGCACCTCGACCGGTTGATGGCCGACGGCCTGCGGATGACGGAGTTCTACGCCAACTGCTCCGTCTGCTCGCCGACGCGGGCGGCGCTGATGACAGGGCGCTATCCCGACATGGTTGGCGTGCCCGGCGTCATTCGCACGCATCCGGAAGACAACTGGGGCTATCTGTCGCCGTCGGCCGCCATGCTGCCGGAACTGCTGAGAGAATCAGGCTATCGCACCGGCATTGTCGGCAAGTGGCACCTGGGTCTCGAATCGCCGAACCTGCCCAACGAGCGGGGGTTCGAGCACTTTCACGGCTTTCTCGGCGACATGATGGACGACTATTACACGCATCTCCGGCACGACATCAACTACCTGCGGCTTAACGGCGACGAGATCGACTCCGAAGGGCATGCGACCGATCTGTTCACGCAGTGGGCGTGCGACTTCATCTCGACCAGCGACGACGAGCAGCCGTTTTTTTTGTACTTGACGTACAACGCTCCGCATGGCCCCATCCAGCCGCCCGAAGAATGGATCACACGAGTGCAGGATCGCGAGGCAGACATCAGTGAGCACCGCGCGGCGCTGGTGGCCCTCATCGAACATCTGGACGCCGGCATCGGGCAGGTGCTTGCCTGTCTGGAGAATGAGGGACTGCACGAGTCGACGCTGGTGATCTTCACATCGGACAACGGCGGTCAGCTCAGTGCGGGCGCGAACAATGGCCCGCTGCGGGACGGCAAGGGGAGCATGTACGAAGGGGGTCTGAAGGTGCCGATGTGCGTTCGCTGGCCGGGGCACATTGAAGCCGGCACAACGACTGACATGCGTGCAATGACGATGGACACGTTTCCGACTGTGCTCTATGCGGCGGGTGTGAGCGTTCCCGATGCGATCGATGGCGTCAGCGTCCTGCCGACATTGCTGGGTGAGCATCAGGCCGACTTGCGAGAACTGTGGTTCTTCCGCCGGCGTGAAGGGGGCACGCAGTTCATGGGCAAGACGATCGAGGCGGTTCGCATGGGAGACTGGAAGCTGCTGCAGAACAGCCCGTTCGCTCCATTAGAACTCTACAACCTCGCCGACGATCCGCTGGAGCAGCACAACCTGATCGAGACCGAACGCGACGTCGCCCGCGAACTGTCGAGCGCGTTGCGTCGACAGATTCAGCACTACGGCAGCGTCCCCTGGCAACGACCGAGCGAGTGAAACGGCCCCATGCCCGACTGGTCCTATCAGACCGTGTTTCGACCGCTCTTCATGCGGATGTCCGCGGGAGCCGCACGGGACTTCGCGTTGTCTTCAATGGGTCGACTGGCTCGCCTGCCGTTCGGACGCGGCTTTATCGCCTTACTCGGCCACATGCGGCCGGATGATCGATTGAACGTCGAGGCCGGCGTCGTTCATTTCCCGTCGTGCGTGGGGCTGAGTTCACGCTTCGATCCTCAGCTCTTGGCGACCCGGGCCCTGGAGACGTTCGGCGTCGGATTCATTGAGATCGGCCCATTCACGGAAGACTCAGTGCCGGGAGGAGCGATCGATGTTGATTGGTCTGGTGAATCGATCAAGCTCCATCAACCGGGCGAGAATCCGGGACTGCGGGAAGCCCGTCAGCGACTGCAAGGTGCGGGTAGCGTGCCCCTGCTGCTGCATCTGACATCGAACGGCGGAGACAGTGCGGCTGTACTCAATGCAGCGCGGCAGGAAATGAAGCAGTTCGGCGAATCGATCGCGGGCATCATTCTCGCATTGCCCAATGCGACTGCGAACCAATCGATCGATATGGTCCGCCAACTTCGCGAAACGGTAAATGCCGATCGGCCGCGACTGATGCTTGTGGCAGTGCGGGCCGACCGACTGCCGGTGGTGTTGCCGCTGCTGACTCAACTGCAACAAGATCGGCTCATCGATGGCGTGTATGTCGATGGAGCGCAGTCCGCGGGGGGCGAGGCAATCACGATCGGCAGGTCGAATCTGACTGCCACTCTCCAGGCAATTCGCGAATTGCGGGCGAGTCTTGGACCGAGCATGGTCATCATCTCCAACGGCGGTGTGCATGATCCGGGGCAGGCCCTCGATGTTCTCAAAGCCGGCGGATCGATAGTGAGTATCGATTCCGGACTGGTGTTCACAGGCCCGGGACTCGTCAAGCGCTGCAACGAGGCGATCCTGTATGAACAGCGTCGAGCGACACGGCACTCCGAGCCGCCGAAGAAAGTGCATCACGCTCGCCTGTCATGGGTGTGGACGTGCCTGTTGTCGATCGGCCTGTTGCTGGGGGGCGTGATGGCGATGGTGATTGCGGCGACGCAAGTCATCATGCCGTACGACGAAGTGATGACTGGGCTGACCCGCGAGCAGATTCACGAGATCAACGACCACCTGCTGCACTT
The DNA here is from genome assembly GCA_031402175.1 of Planctomycetaceae bacterium. Taxonomy (GTDB): domain Bacteria; phylum Planctomycetota; class Planctomycetia; order Planctomycetales; family Planctomycetaceae; genus JANNSB01. The sequence goes on along the minus strand of JANNSB010000394.1, from coordinate 9,117 downwards.
CATGCGGCACGACCGCGTGTCACTGGCCGGGACGATGCTGGCCGATGGGATATTGTTTCTGCTTATTTCGATCTACGGCGTCCGTCGCGGCATGCACTGGGCCTTGGCGACGATACTGGCATCAGCCTATGTCGGGTTTGTGAGTTTCTTTCTGTTTCTCGGCTTCGGATACTTCGATCCGTTTCATGCGTTCGTGACGGCGGTGATGGTGCAGCTCGTGCTGCTGGCGACTCATGCCGACCTGGGAACGTACGACAATCCAGCGCCGCCGGAACTGACGAACGACCGCGCCTGGCGCATGGCGCAATGGGGACAACTGCTGTTCGTCATTCACGGCTGCGCGATCTTCACGGCGGGCGTCGTGATCTCGACGATCGGGATCACCATGGTGTTCGTGCAGGAGGATCTGGAGTTCCTCAGGTGCACGGCTCAGCAGTTGAAAGACGCTCATCCGCAATTGGTTCCCTTGATCGCTCACGACCGGGCATCATTCGGCGGCATGCTGATCTCGTGCGGCGTGTGCGTGCTGCTGTCGTCGCTGTGGGGATTTCGCCGCGGGCATGCGTGGTTGTGGTGGGCACTCGTGCTGGCTGGCACGATCGCCTATGGTGCCGCGATCATGGTGCACTGGCACGTCGGCTATATCAACGTAAAACACCTGATACCCGCCTACGGCGGGATGATTACACTCTGGGTCGGCGCGCTGTTGTGCCGCGAGCACTTGTGGGGCGTGCCGGAACGGAACTTGTCACCCTGAATGCCACTCATTTTCGAACTCCTCGCGCCCATGTCCATACCTATCGAGGTCGACTCGATCCGCATGGAAACTGTGCGCGCTCAGAAGGCTGATGACATCGCACGGACGCTCGTGCAGCGGGGCAATCAGCAGTTGCCGATTGGCGAGTTCTTCAAGGTATCCGGTTCAGCAGCCGAGGATGAGGCCATTGTCTGGCAGGGAGACTGCTCGAAGGTAAAGCTCATCGGCGCTCACCTCAGCGGGGGGCGGATCATCGTCGAGGGAAACGCAGGCATGCATCTCGGCGCGGAGATGCGGAAGGGTGAGATCCTGGTCAACGGAGATGCAGCCGACTGGGTCGGGGCCGAGATGAAGGGGGGACGGATCCACATCCACGGCAATGCAGGGCATCTCGTCGGTGCCGTCTATCGCGGCGGACGCAGAGGGATGACGGGCGGCGAGATTTTTGTGGACGGCAATATCGGCAACGAAGTCGGGCATTCGATGCGCCGCGGTCTGATCGCGGCCGGCGGCAACATCGGCGACTTCGCGGGCGTGTCGATGATCGCGGGAACGATCGTCGCCTGCGGCGAGCCGGGCCAGCGCGCGGGAGCGGGGATGAAGCGCGGCACGATCGCCCTGCTGGGCAGGCATCCGGTGGACGTGCTGCCCTCATTCAAGTCGGGGGGAACACTGCAGTCGCCGATGCTGTGGATACTGCTCAGTCATTTGCGTTCGCAAGGGCTGCCGATCGCGGAGGAATTGTGCGATCCGGTCGTCCGCCGGTACTGGGGCGATATGCTCGAACTCGGCAAAGGGGAACTGCTCGTGCTTTGTCACTGACGGCATTGCCATTCACACAGCCTGAAGGGCTGGCAGCAGGTAGCCGGTGGTTGAGTGCAGCGATACCACCGGTGAATGAGTCTTGAAATCCAGCATCCTGAAGGGATGCCAGCGTCTCTGGAAATCAATGTGTGTATCGGAAGTGAACTCCGAAACAAATCGGCGAACGGTTACATCGTTCGCTGGCATCCCTGCCGGGATGCTTGTGTCGTTCGTCGGCTGTCCGGTGGTGTCGCTTCGCTCAACCACCGGCTACAGGCTGTGAATCCTTCGGATTCGATGCCATCGGATGCCACGACTGTCTGATCCTTTCGATGTCGGTTATGGTAGAAATCCCGGTAGTCAGTCTGGACGTGGTTTGACAGGCTAAAGCCTGGGCTCCAGCAACGAACGCACATGGCAACCAAGATCACCTGGCTCGGCCACGGCACGTTTCAGATCGAAACTGCCGGCAAGACGATCATCATCGATCCCTTCTTCACGGGGAATCCGGCGGCACCGGTCACTGCCGACGATGTGTCCCCCGATGTAATGATCGTCAGCCACGGCCACGGCGATCACGTGGGAGATGCCATTGCGATCGCGAAACGCACTGGAGCTCTCGTCATCGCCAACTTCGAGATCTGCAACTGGCTGGAAAAGCACGGCGTCGAGAACACGCATGCGATGCATATCGGCGGCGAGCACGCATTCGACTTCGGCCGCGTGAAGCTCACGATCGCCCATCACGGGTCGGGTCTGCCGGACGGCACGTACGGCGGCAATCCGGCGGGAGTGGTCCTCAAGCTGGCCGATGGCAACATCTATCACGCCTGCGACACGGCGTTGTTCTACGACATGAAGCTCATCGGCGAGATCGGCATCGACGTCGCCATCCTGCCGATCGGCGACAACTTCACGATGGGTCCGGATGATGCGCTCCGGGCAGTGAAGTTACTGCAGCCCAAGCGAGTCATCCCCGAGCACTACAACACATGGCCACTGATCGCTCAGGACGCGGACACTTGGGCCGAGCGAGTTCGTTTCGAAACAAGGACTGAACCGGTGCTCCTCCAGCCGGGCGAATCTCACACACTTTAGGACCGGGGCCGGCCAGCGAAAGGTCGAATGACACACGACACATCCCACACGAATCGGCTCATTCACGAGTCGAGCCCGTACCTGCTGCAGCACGCCCGTAACCCGGTGGACTGGTATCCGTGGGGGGATGAGGCGTTCGCGGCGGCGAAGTCCCAGGACAGGCCGATCTTTCTGTCGGTCGGCTACAGCGCGTGCCACTGGTGCCACGTGATGGAACGCGAAAGCTTCGAGAACGAAGACATCGCGGCTGTGATGAACAAGCATTTCATCAACGTGAAGGTTGATCGCGAGGAACGCCCCGATATCGACTCGATCTACATGAGTGCGGTGCAACTGATGACGCAGCGGGGCGGCTGGCCGATGTCGGTGTTTCTCACTCCGCAGGGGGAACCGTTCTATGGCGGCACCTATTGGCCGCCGATGTCGCGGATGGGGATGCCCGGCTTTCGCGACATTCTCTTGAAATTGAACGAAGTGTGGACTCAGCGGCGGGAGGAAGTTGCTTCCAGCAGCGCATCGCTGACAAATTCGGTGCAGCAGATGGCTGCCGCGTCGATGGAACGTGGCGAACTGGGCGAGCCACTCATCCGTCAAGCCTGCGAGTCGCTGCGAAAGAGTGCCGATCGCACCTATGGCGGGTTCGGCGGCGCCCCGAAGTTTCCGCATCCAATGGACATCCGCATTCTGCTGCGGGGCTGGCAACGATTTGGCGATGAAGATGCCCTACACGTGGCGGTCCTCACGCTGGAAAAGATGGCGATGGGGGGGATGTACGACCATCTCGGAGGCGGCTTCCATCGCTACTCGACCGACGCCCGCTGGCTGGTGCCGCACTTCGAGAAGATGCTGTATGACAACGCACTGCTCGTGCCGGCATACCTCGAAGCGTGGCAGATCACCAAGCGTGACGATTTTCGGCAGGTCGTCGTCGAGACGCTGGACTACGTCATTCGCGAAATGACGCATGCCAACGGCGGTCTCTTCAGCACGCAGGATGCAGACAGCGAGGGGGTCGAAGGCAAGTTCTTCGTCTGGTCGGAAGAGGAGATCGTCTCGCTGCTGGGCGAAGAGCGGGCCAAGGTCTTCAATTACTGCTACGACGTGACCGAGCGCGGCAATTGGGAAGAGAGCAACATCCTCAACAAGCTCAAGACGGACGAGCAGTCGGCGCGCATCCTCGGCCTTGAGTTGGACGACCTGCGCCAGACCTTAAGCGACTGCCGCCGCGTGCTGCTCGAGGCCCGCAGCCGGCGCATCCAGCCGGGGAAGGACGAGAAGATCATCACTTCATGGAACGGCCTGATGATCTCGGCGATGGCCCGCGCGGGACGCATCCTGGGCGAATCGAAGTACACCACCGCCGCTGGCAACGCCGCGAACTTCCTCTGGCTGCAACTTCGCCGAAACACCGGCCGCTGGCTGCACACCTGGAAGGACGGAGAGGCCAAGATCAATGCCTTCCTTGACGATGTCGCCTGCGTCGTCGACGCCTTCATCGATCTCTTCGAAGCCACCGGAGACGCCGGCTGGCTTGGCCGCGCGGTTGACATCGCGGGCCAGGTGCGCGAGCACTACTACGATTCTGAAGCCGGCGGCTTCTACTTCACGCCGAACGATCACGAGCAACTTATTGCCCGCAATCGGGACTTTCAGGACAGCGCCACCCCTTCCGGCAACGGAACAGCGGCCACTGCATTGGCGCGACTGGGGCTGCTGACAGGTAATGCGGTCTGGTCCAATCTCGCCCGGCAGACATTGGAGGCCGCATCGGGATTGATTTCCCAGCATCCTCGGGCCGGAGGGCAGCTCCTCATCGCGTTCGACTTGTTGCTGGGGCCGACCCGCGAAGTCGTATTCGTCGAGGGCAGCCAGCCCGAAGTGAACACGTCCATGTGGAGGCAGGTCCAAGAGGTGTTCCTGCCCAGGTCAATTCTCATTTGTCGGCGACAGGGGGATGCATCGACACTCCTTGATCCCGCCTGGCTTGAGGGCCGAACCTCGTCAGGGGGATACCCGACTGTGTATGTTTGTCAGGGAGGGGCCTGTCAGCTTCCCGTCAACGACGCCTTGGGATTGGCCAGGGCACTTGGCGTCACTGGCGAATGAAAACGAGCATTCGAGACGCACCGTCACCTCTTCAACTTTGTCCTTAGACCCTCGACGAATTCATGGCACAGCGTACGGAAGTCTTCCCCCACGTCATCGAAATGAACTACCAGGCTCGCCGGCGCCTGGGGTGTTGCGTCTATCTCGTGCATGACGCCGAAGAGTGGATGCTGATCGACATCGGTTACGAAGACACGCTGGACGACATCATCGACCTCATCCGGCAGATGGACTTTCGCTTGTCGCAGTGCAAGTACCTCATCGCGACGCATGCCGACGTCGATCATGTTCAAGCGTTGAAGCGGGCCAAGGAGATCTTGCCCCAAGCGACCGTGGTGGGGCATCGTCACGCAGCCAAGCTGCTGGCGACGGGTGAGCGAATCATGACCTATGCCGAGATCGCCGCGCAGGGGATTTCGATCCCGATGCCGCGGGTCGAACTCGACAAGACGATCGATGAAGGAGACAAGCTGCAGGTCGGCAACCTGAGCGTCGACGTCTGGCACACGCCGGGCCATGCCCCGGCTCAATTGTCGTTCCGGCTGGGCAACCTGCTCTTCTCGGGAGACAACATCTACCGCGACGGCTGTGTGGGGAACATCGATGCCCATCATGGTTCGGACATTCCAGCGTTCATCAAGTCATTGAAGCGAATCAAGGAGAGCGACGTCGAATGGCTGCTCCCCAGCCACGGACCGATCTTCCGCAAGGACAACCAGCAACTGCAGGCCACGATCGACCGACTCGAAGAATACACGCACATGGCCGACTTCGGTACCTGCGCCGTTGACTGGCCACTGCTGGATGAATGGGATGACGAACTTGTGAAGGGCTTCGATCCCGAGAAAGCATGAGCGTTGAGAGACCGTCCTCGTTGACTCCTGATCCCTCCCATGCCCCTCACCCATTTCGATGACTCCGGTGCCAGCCGCATGGTCGATGTCGGCGGCAAGGAGATCACCGATCGCCACGCGACGGCCGAGGCATTCGTAACGCTCGCTCCGGAGACGCTACGTCTCATCCTGAACAGGGAACTGGCCAAAGGAGATGTGATCGAAGTGGCGCGACTGGCGGGCATCATGGGGGCCAAGCGGACATCGGAACTGATTCCGCTCTGCCATCCGCTCGGACTCGATGCCGTTGAGGTCGACATTCAGCCGGTCGATGACACAACCCTGCGGATCACCGCATCGGCACGTCTGCAAGGCCGTACCGGCGTCGAGATGGAAGCCCTCACCGCGGTGAGCGTCGCTGCCCTGACCATCTACGACATGTGTAAGGCCGTCGAGCGGGGCATCACGATCGGGCCGATCAGGCTGGTCGAGAAATCTGGTGGGCGCAGCGGCGCATGGGTGCGTGCCACGGGAGATCCCGCAGCCGAGTGATCGGGGATTCTCGATGGCGACGCGAATGTTTGTCATTTATGAACATCGTCGCGTGCGACTTTCGATCCCGGTGGCGGTTGCCTAAAATCCAGTTGCTGTCCAACAACCGAGAACCGCCGACTTTCGCCAAACAACAGGAGTAGAACTCATGCCTTATCAACTCCCCCCGCTGCCGTACGCTTACGATGCCCTGGAGCCGCATATCGATGCCAAGACGATGGAAATCCATCATACGAAGCATCATCAGGCCTACATCAACAATGTGAACAAGGCCCTCGAGTCGCATCCCCAATTGGCCGACAAGCCGATTGACGATTTGATGCGCGGCCTGGCGAGCGTGCCGGAAGCCGTCCGCACGGCTGTACGCAACAACGGCGGCGGTCACTCGAACCACGCCCTGTTCTGGACCGTCATCGGCCCCAAATGCAGCGGCGAGCCCACGGGACCGCTGGGCGAGGCGATCAACACTATCTTTGGCAGCGTCGAGACCTTCAAGCAGCAGTTCGCTCAGGCGGCCACCACGCGTTTCGGCAGCGGCTGGGCCTGGCTGAGCGTCGACGACGGTAAGCTTGTCGTCGAGAGCACGGGCAATCAGGACACGCCTCTCTCCGAAGGTCGCACTCCGATCCTGGGACTCGATGTCTGGGAACATGCCTACTATCTCAACTATCAGAACCGCCGGCCCGACTACATCGCCGCGTTCTGGAACATCGTGAACTGGGACGAAGTGACCCGCCGCTTCGCTGCGGCGACATAGTCGACAATGTCGCCGCGTCTGTCCCCAGACGCGGGGCGACGCGAGTGAGCGTCAACTGGTCGCTGGGATCACAGCAGCGGTGAGCACTCATCGCTCTGCTCCGGCGTCTGGGGACTGACGCCGCTGCATCGCGGAGCGAAAGACGACGAACCATGAAACCGCGCGATCAATCCCGCATCGCTCATCAGCGCGCCTGCCGATCGATTCCCGGTGGGGTGAACAGTCCCGCGCGGGCGTTCGGGGGCGTGGGGGGCAACCCGGTCGTCATCGATCGCGGCGAAGGGGCGTACCTGTTCGACATCGAGGGGGAACGCTACATCGACTATGTCGGCTCGTGGGGGCCGCACATTCTGGGACACAACCATCCCTCTGTCGTCGCGGCGATTGAGAAGGCACTCAAGAAGGGCACAAGCTTCGGGGCACCCACGCTGCTGGAGACCGAACTCGCAGAAATGATCGTGGCCGCCATGCCGTCGATCGAGAGGGTGCGGATGGTCAATTCGGGGACTGAAGCCACGATGTCGGCCATTCGGCTGGCGCGGGGCTTCACGAAGCGAAACGTCATCGTCAAGTTCGCCGGTTGCTATCACGGCCATGTCGACAGTCTGCTGGTGCAGGCCGGCAGCGGGGCGTTGACGCACGGCGTTCCCTCCAGTCCCGGAGTACCGAGCGGTTGCACCAAGGACACGCTGATCGTCGATTTCAACGACGTGTCGGCGCTCAAGGACGCCTTCACCCGACAAGGAGACCAGATCGCCGCCGTCATTCTCGAACCGGTCGTCGGCAATATGGGGGTGGTGCTGCCCGAACCTGGCTTCCTTGTGACTTGTCGGGATCTCTGCACGCGGGCCGGCGCAGCGCTGATCTTCGATGAAGTGATGACCGGTTTCCGGCTGGCGTACGGCGGCGCTCAGGAGCGTTTCGGCGTGAAGCCCGATCTGACGACGCTCGGCAAGATTGTCGGCGGCGGGTTGCCGGTGGGAGCCTATGGCGGGCGGGCCGATATCATGGACTGCGTTTCGCCCGTCGGGCCGGTCTACCAGGCGGGAACGCTGTCAGGAAATCCGCTGGCGATGGCGAGCGGGCTGGCCACGCTGCGAGTCCTCAAGGAAACGAATCCCTATCAGGAACTCGAACTCAAGACACAAAGGTTGTGCGCCGGACTGGGTGAAGCCGCCAAGTCGTGCGGGATCCCACATCAGATCGCTCAGGTCGGCAGCATGTTCACGCTGTTCTTCAACGCCGAACCTGTCACCAGCTTTGCCATTTCCGCGAAAAACGACACGAAGCGGTTCGCCAGCTATTTTCACCACATGCTGGATCGAGGAATCTACCTCCCCTGCAGCCAGTTCGAGGCGAACTTCGTCTCAACGGCCCTTTCCGATGAGGATGTCAATCAGACGATCACAGCCGCTCGGGAGTGGTTCCAGCGTCAGAAATGATTCATAGTCGCCTTTCGCTCCGCGAAAGTAGCGCAGGGACGAGAGACCATTATGAATCCCAAGTGGTCTGGAGAACGGCTGGTCTTCTCTGGCGTCGACGCTGCTTTCGCGGAGCGAAAGGCGACGAATCTGCGATTCAACGACAATTGAAGGAAGGTCGTAAAACGTGTTTAAGCGTGTGTCATTGGTGGGCGCGACCGGGGCTGTCGGCACCATTATGCGGCAGCTCCTCGAAGAGCGCAAGTTTCCCGCGGAGTGCTTTCAGTTTCTGGCATCAGCCCGCAGCGCGGGGACCAAACTCACATTCGGAGGTAAGGAGTACCATGTCGAACTGCTGACGAAAGACGCCTTCGCTGGCAGCGATCTGGTCATCGCATCGACCCCCGATGATGTCGCCGCCAACTATCTGCCCGCGGCGGTCGAAGCCGGCGCGACCGTGATCGATGAATCGGGCTATTGGCGAATGAGGCCCGGCGTGGCGCTCGTCATTCCCGAGGTCAATCCGCAGGCCGCCATCGAGGCGAAGGGCATCATCGCCAGCCCGAATTGCTCGACGACACAAATGGTCCTGGCCCTCAAGCCGTTGCACGACGCGGCGCGAGTGAAGCGGGTGATCGTCAGCACCTATCAGGCGGTCAGCGGAGCCGGCTTGCAAGGTTCGGTTGATTTGTTCGAGGGGACCAAGGCCAGCCTCGCGAGTGGCGAGTATGCGTACTCGGCGTTCAAGCACGCGATCGCGTTCAACGCCATCCCGCAGATCGGCGGCCC
>JANNSB010000393.1:0-4307 GCA_031402175.1 Planctomycetaceae bacterium | reverse complement strand
GAAATCGCCAGATCAGGGGTTTTCCTTCGCTCCAATCGGTGCAGGTTGATATCATTTCCCCTTGAACCTAACTGGGGAGAAGTCGCGCACATGAAGAGTCCGATTGGGAACCCACTGGGGCGATGGATGCAGGTCGGCTTGCGCTGCGCGAACCTTCCTTCGTGGTTTATGTTGCTGTGCCTGATGCTCTCTCCGACAGGGATACTGCAGGCGCAGATCATGTTGCAGGCTAAGCCTCAGGCGATTGCGGATATCGTCGCCGGAGAGGAAGGAACCGTCGAGGAGGAAGATCCTCTGCACGACGACTCCCTCAGCCCATTCCGTTTCGACGCCATCGATGAGCGGACGCCGTTCGACCCCGAAGTGATTCGCGGGCTCAACGAGATCGAAGAGTTCGTCGTCCGCGAAGAATGGCCCGAGGTCGTCGAGTCGCTGCAGGCTCTCATCGATCGGCCCGAGACGCTCCTCATGCCGACAAAGGACGGGCAATGGCGACCTTTGCAGGACGTCGTGGCGGAGCGCATCGGCACACTGCCTCCCGAAGGGCTGCGGGTCTATCACCAATACTTCGATACCGAAGCCGATCGGTTGTGGACGGAAGCACGACAGGACGCAGACATCGCCCAGTGCGGCGAATTGGCCGCGCGATTCCCCTTGACGCCCGCCGGTCAGCAGGCGGCCGACTACATCGGTTCGCGGATGTTCGATGAAGGGGATTATGGGGGAGCGGCCTTGTGGTTCCGGCGTGTCTGGCAGTCGCGACCGAACTGGACCAGCGAGCTGGCGTGGAAGCAGCGGGCGGCGTTCGCCTTCATTCAGATCGGCGACAACGAGTTCGCGAAGGAGATGTTCACACAGGACGACCCGGCGCCCGTGATGCTGGCAACCGCCCCCGGTATGCCGGCGGCCGACTGGCTGAGTTCCGCGACTCCAGCCAGCCTGGGAAACTCACGATTGACGGACTGGCCGCAGTGGCACGGAAATGAAAGGCATCTGGGAACCACCGAGGCCTGCCGACCCGTGCTGTTACGACAGTGGCATGCTCCGTCGACATCAAGGCACATGCTGCAAACCGATCTGGCGCTGCTGGAAAGCGACTTCATTCGGCATCAGCAGGCGACGATGCCTGCCTGGCCGGTGACGGCCGTGGACGGACTGGCGATTTCGCGCACGTTTCGCGGGATTCAGGTCGTGGAAGTCGCCAGCGGACGGCTCTTGTGGGAGACTGACGAATTGACATCGCCCGAGCGCGTGCTCTCGGGTGATCTGGCTGGCGGCCAGGTCAACCAAAACGGCATGCAGATCGCAATGGGTATGGTCCAGTCGTATACGGTGAACCAGGGTGACTCATCGATGCTGGCCTCGTTCGTGTATCAGGACATCACATCCGGACTGCTCGGGAGCGATGGAGAACAGTTGTTCGTCCTCGAAGACAACTCGGGCCAGATGCAGCAACCCAATCCATATTTCGGGTGGGGCATGGCTCCCGAGGAAGACCTTTACGGGCGCGACTGGTCGACGAATCGGCTGGTCTCGTACGAACTCCACACCGGCAAACGGCGCTGGGCGGTGGGGGGCACGCAGAATCACGAAGTGTTCGACCCGCACCTGGCGGGAACATATTTTCTGGGCGTGCCGGTCAGCGCGGGCGATGAACTGTACGTCGTCGCCGAGAAGGACCGGATGATTCAGCTTCTGGCGCTGAACTCCGACACCGGCGAGACGCTCTGGTCGTGCGAACTGCTCTCGACGGGCAGCAGCATCTCGCAAGACACCGTGCGCAGGTTGTGGTCGTGTCAACCCGCGGTCTGCGGCTCGGTGATCGTATGTCCCACCGGACTCGGCTGGGTGATGGGCATCGATCGCTGGCAGCACTCGATCGTCTGGTCGCACCGGCTGACGCCTCGCAACGACGGCAGTTCTCGAAATATCTATCGTCAGGCGGTGCAGTCGATGCAGCCCCTAGGCACTCGCTGGTTCATGGCGCCGCCGATCGTGGCTGGCCATCGCGTGCTGATGACTCCCATCGAAATCCCGGACGAGTTCGGCATCGGCAACGAACCGTTGCTGGTCTGTCTCGATGCCTACACGGGCGAAAAGGAATGGGAACAACCACGTGGCGAGTTCGTGCAGCTGGCCGCCGTCGTGGACGACCTCGCGATACTGGTCGGACAGAACGTAGTCGCGGGGTTGTCGATCGCCACCGGGGAACAGGTTTGGCGTACCCCGCTCGAAGACGGGGCTCTCCCGCGCGGACGGGGAATCGTCGCGGGGGATCGCTTTCTGTTGCCCATCTCCGAGGGGCGATTGTGGGCGTTCAACCTGGCCGATGGCGCGATCGTGTACCGGCAGGCGTCTGTCGTCGAGGGAGACCAGATCGGCAACATCGCGGTTCACGCGGGAATGTTGCTTTCATCAAGTCCGCATGGACTGTCAGGCTATCCTTTGGAAACGACACTGCAGTCATGGATCGATGCTCGTCTGTCGGCCGACCCCGATGATCCCGAGGCGGCGCTCCGCATGGCCGAGGTGGCGCTCGTTTCGGGCGACTACGAACGCGCTTTGGAATTGCTCCCCGCATCTGACCGCTGGCCCGCCGACACCGATAACGACGAATCCGAACCACAGCGACGTTCGCGCGAGTTGCGTCGACAACTGCTCGTCAAGATCGTGGAAGAAAATCTTCTCGAACGCGATGCGGAGTTCATGGAACTCGAAGCCATCTCACAGACGGATGAGGAACGGATCGAAGTACTGAAGCTCGAGGCCGACCGCGCCATGGCCCGACAGCAATGGGCCGAGGCCCTGGATGTCTATCAATCGCTCCTCGCTCTGGCCGGCGATCGCATGGTTCTGGATGGACCCGTCGAAATCCGGCTCGACCGTCTGGTCTCGGCACGGATGGAGGATCTATGGACCGCCGCCACCCCCGAAGTGCGGGTCGCGATCGATCAACACCTGCAAGAGATTGTCGCAGCGGCCGAGCAGGGAACGGCGAACGATCGCGCGCGGCTGATGCATCTGTTTGGCTTCCATCCCGCGACATTCGGACTGATGGCGCGACACGCGGAAGACGCTGGCGATGCGGGCCGACTCGTCGAGTCCGAACTCCAGTGGAATCGTCTGCGCGAAACTGGTGATCCGGACGTGGCGGCCAATGCGACTTGGCGCTATGCCGAGTTGCTCTGTCAATTCGGCCTCTATGACGACATTCGCCAACTCGCCCGCGAGATACCGACCGAATTGCGCGACTTCCCCATTGAGCACGGCGACACGCTTTCCCTGCGAATCGAAGCCCTGGCAGCCGGCCTGCCTGAGCGGAGCTGGCCCGTCTCCTGGAGCGTCGACACTTCGAATGACTGGTCGATCGAGCGGATGTACTGGCAGAATTATCAACAGAAGCAGACGCTGCAGTTGGCGGGTGACCTGCTGCCCTCGATGATCGCGCTGGAAGTCGCCTTCATGCAGAATGGCAACCAGCGCCTGCAGTTCTACAACACCAAGACCGACGTTCGCTGGGGAACCCCGGTGACGACCAGCCTCAACGGAAACAACTACAACGGGTATTCGCCCGGCTTGTTCGCCGACGGCCACGCTGTGTACGGAGCGTATCAGGACATTGTCTCGCGCATCTCCGTTGTCGAGTCGGATGTGCAATGGTCCACGGCGACATCGCCGAGCAATCCCACGCAAGTGCAGCGCTATCCGCGGGGATTCGCACCGGCGCCGCTGTATCCGCCCGACAGTTTCCTCCAGTCGGGAACCGCAAGAAATATCCAGCCGAACGGCGGTCTGATGGCCGACGCCAATCCGTTCGGTGTGCTCTGCTACGGGGATGATGAACTCATCCTGCTCGATCCGGTGAACGGCGAAATCCAGTGGCGCTTGTCCGGCGTCCCTGCGACGATCACGGCCTATCTGTTCGACAAGGTCATTTACCTGATCGACGACAAAGGGGGAGTATCGTTCGTCGTGCGGATTCAAGACGGCAGGCGGCTCGAGTCGGTCGATTACGTGCCGAGCGCTGCGGCTCAGCGGGCGGCTTTCGAGCGGACCACGACGGTACCGGCCGCCGAAATTCAACAGGAAGAGACGACGCGGCGGGGGCAACGACTGCGTCTTCGAGCGCGGCCGCTCGTTCGCAGGCCGATCGTGCTGCCGCGCCAGGTGAACGGGTTTGAAATCCCAGGGAACGACGCCGATCGTCCCCTGGAACCGGCGGCGACCCGCGTCGTGAGCCATTGGGGGGATGGATTGTTCGCGGTGGTGTCCGACCGTTTCGTGCGAATGGATCACGACGCCGAGCA
>JANNSB010000392.1:0-15574 GCA_031402175.1 Planctomycetaceae bacterium | reverse complement strand
ACGCAAACCCTCCAGGTACTGCCGACACGCCCCCTCGTCGACAAACCGCCGTTCAAACGCCAACAGTGTACTGGGATAGTCCTCGACCATCCCCCACCACTACCTGTAGGCGCTGGTTGAGTCAAGTGCATACCTCTAATCTTCAATGAGTCCCGGTCGCCGATGCAAGTTCGGCGGAATCTGCCACCGAGTGGTGATCCATAAGTGCTTTTATTTATTGCACTTGCGTTGATGTATCACGCCGAGGCGGCAATTACCGACATCGATTGCGGACTTCCGAGCAAGCCATATTGACCACTTTTGAGGGACGCAATAAGTTTCCCCCGCCTTGGGGATGGTTGGGGGTCGCAAGACTAGCAGGCACCTCTTGGCAACTGGCTTTGAAGCATTCGCCCCCGGAAATAGCTTGTAGTCCTCTGCCCCCCCTGGGACTCGCTGTTTCCGGGTTTTTTTGCGCGCTCGCTGCAGGCTTGGAGTGTGGACTTGAGGCGTGGGAACGACGGGTGGCTTTCCCTACTCCCTACTTGCATTTTGCGACTCGCTCCCCGCATGTGTTCCCACCGGTGGTCTCTGATATTATCGTTCACCCATTGCGACTTCTCGCGATTCCCGTCCCGGCTTCACGCCTGCCGGGTTTGTTTTTTAACGATCAACGCAGGACTCCCTCATGTTGCATCTTATCGCGGTCCGTTGGCCGGCTGTCATTCTGACAATCTCCGCCCTCTGGGCCTTCCCGCTATCGGCGGACGACGCCGAGCCTGCCGACGAAGAGTCCGATGCAGCGGCTGATGCGGCAGATACCGAAACCGTCGAACGCGGCCCGTTTCGCGTCGATGTAAAGCTCGACGGCGTCTTCGAGGCAGCCGAGATGACCGAAGTCATCATTAAGACCGAGGAATGGACCGATCTGGAAGTCGTCGAAGCCGCCGCGCATGGCAGTCTGGTGAAGCCGGGCGATCTGCTCATCCGTCTGGAGGCGGAGGATCTGGAAGAAGAAATCCAGAAGGCGACCTATGAAGTGGAGCAGGGGCGTTTGGGGATCACTGCCGCGCAGCTCGACCTGCAGTCCCTGGAACACACGACACCGCTGGAACTCGAAGCGGATCAGCAGACCCTGGCCCGGACTCAGGAGGACATGGCGCATTACAACGATGTCGGCGAAAAACAATCGATCCGTTCGTCGGAGATGAGCTTGCTGTCGTCGCGGGCGAGTCTGGAGGCGTCTCAGGAAGAGCTCGAGCAACTCGAACAAATGTACGCGGCTGACGACCTGACCGAAGAGACGGAGGAGATCATTCTGAAGCGCGCCCGACAGGATGTCGAAATGAGCCAGTTCTATTTCGAGTCTTCCGAGCAGTCTCACGCGGACCTCATGGAGTTCGACTTGGAGCGCACCCGCTTCCAGATGGAGAACAGCCTGCGCCGGGCCGAAATTGAGTCCGCCTTGACCGAGACACGATTGCAGACCGCCCTCGAAGAGAGCCGGATCGCGCTCCAGCAACTGCTGCTCACGCAAGCCGAAACCGAAGAGCGACTGACGAAACTACAAGCCGAACGGGCATTGATGGAGATTCACGCCACAGTGGCCGGCCGAGCGATGTACGGCGAATGCAAACGGGGAACTTGGTCGAACACGGCCACCTTGCTCGAATCGTTGGAGCCCGAGGGGACCGTGACCGCCGACGATGTGCTGATGACGATCGTTTCGCCCTCCGCCATGTTCGTCCGCACGGATGTCACCGAGGCGAACCTGCGGCATGTGGCCTCTCCGCAGGAAGTGCGCATCGTGCCGACGATCGATCCCGATGCGAAGTGGCCGGCGACGATACAGACATTCAACCCGATTGCGATCGGCGACGATTTGTACGATGCCACGTTCTCCGTGGAGGTGGGCGAGACACCCGTCGAGATCGTGCCCGGCATGACGTGTGAAGTGACGGTCACGGCCCGTTTCACCGCCGAGGCTCTCACGTTGCCGAGCGTAGTGATCTTCGACGATCCGGCGACGCCGGGCCAGAAGATCGTGCATGTGCAGACGGACGAAGGTTCGGAAGTGCGTACAGTGACGGTGGGACTCAGTGACGATACCCGTACGGAAATCCTCGAAGGATTGGGCGAAGGCGATGTCGTCCTCAGCGAAGAGCCATAGTCGCGTGCGGCGTTAATCTGGTTTATTTCGGCTGGGCCTTCACGCGGTAATTGCAGATGATTTGTGTCACGATCGCACGCACGCGCCACAAGATGGTCGTGGCGGAGCATCGCGCTCTGGCCGACCGCGGCGCGAAGCTCGTGGAGCTGCGTCTCGACTGGCTGTCGAAGTCGGCCGACCTGCCCCGGCTCATTCAGGACCGGCCCACGCCAATTATCGTCACCTGCCGGCGGCCCGATGACGGCGGCCGCTGGCATGGACCCGAAGACCAGCGGCAACTGCTCCTGCGGCAGGCGATCGTTTCGGGAGTCGAATATGTCGACCTCGAGATGGACATAGCGGGCAAGATTCCGCGGTACGGCAAGACGAAGCGGATCGTCAGCCATCATGACTTTCGCGAAACGCCCGAGAACATCGAGCAGATTCACGCGCAGTTGTGCAAGCTCGATCCCGACATCGTCAAACTGGTGACGACGGCCGCCACACCCGCCGACAACGTGCGGATGCTGCGCCTGGTCGCGGCGGCAGAAGTCCCCACCATCGGCTTCTGCATGGGAGAGTATGGCATCGTCAGCCGCGTGCTGTGCGGAAAGTACGGCAGTCCGTTCACCTATGCGGCCTTCAGCAGGGACCGGGTCGTCGCGCCGGGGCAGATCACGTTCGACGAAATGCAGAACATGTACCGGTTCGATTCGATCGACGAGAGCACTCGCGTGTTCGGCGTGCTGGGCGACCCCATCAGCCACAGTCTCAGTCCGCTGTTGCACAACGCGGCGTTTCAGCATGAGAAACTCAACTGCGTCTATCTGCCGTTGAGAGTTCCGTCGGACGAGTTCTTCGACACGTTTCAGGCGTTTGGCGCGCTCGAGTTCCAGGGATACTCGGTGACGATTCCTCACAAGGAGTTCGCTCTCAAGCTGGCGAGCTACCACGATCAGTCGGTGGATGACATCGGGGCGACGAACACGCTCTATCAGAAGTCGCCCGGACGCTGGTCGGCGACCAACACCGACTACGATGCCGCGCTGGCCTCGATCCGACTGGGATTGGCCAAGACCGGCAGCGACTCGATCGAGGGCCGGCGTGTCGTGATGCTCGGCGCCGGCGGCGTGGCTCGGGCCATCGGTCTCGGCGTCGTGCGGGCTGGCGGCGCGCTGACTGTCACCAACCGCACGCAAGAGCGAGGCAAGAAACTGGCCGAGGATCTCGAATGCCAGTTCGTCGCCTGGGAGAATCGCGGCAGTGCGTACGCGGATGTGCTCATCAACTGCACACCGGCTGGCATGTTTCCCAACGTCGACGACAGCCCCTACGCCCAATACTGGCTGCGGGAAGGCATGGTCGTCTTCGATACGATCTATAACCCGGAGAACACGTTGCTCATCAAACAGGCGCAAGAGCGGGGCTGCATCACGGTGAGCGGCGTGGAAATGTTCGTCCGTCAGGCAGCCGCCCAGTTCGAATGCTTCGTCGAACGCCCTGCCCCGCTGGACTTCATGATGCAGACGCTTCGCAAGGGAATCTCGGCGGCGAAGCACTGAGGGGAAGACAGTAGGCAATTGGCAGTAGGGGGATTGGCTGACGGCTGGTAACCTACGGCTACTGTTGACTATTGAAAGCAGATTTGTGTTTTCACTCCTCCATCTCTGTGTCTCAAACTACTGCCTACTGCCAATTGCCTACAGCCTCATCAATGCCTCACCCTCCCACCCTCGATCTCCGACCCTGGTTTCTGACGGTCGACGATGTCGCCGTTCAGTTTGGGCAGCCGCTCGACTGGACGGAGTTTTTCGGCAATGACCAGCCCGTCGAAATCGATGTCGGCTGCGGACGCGGTCTGTTCTTGACGAACGTCAGCGAGCGGCGGCCCGATACGAACTTTCTCGGCATCGAACTCGACTTCAAAGAAGGGCGCAGGGCGGCGACGCGATTGCACAAACGCCGTCAACCCAATGCCCGCATCATGGGCGGCAGCGTGTTCGACGCCTTTCGCGAATTGATTCGCCCGCATTCGGTGTCGGCCATACACGTCTACTTCCCCGACCCGTGGTGGAAGCAGAAACATCGCAGGCGGCGGGTCTTCACCGACAGATTCGTCGATGAATGTTCCCGCCTGCTGAAACCGGGCGGCTGGCTGCATTCGTGGACCGATGTCGAGGAATACTTCGGCGTGATCTCGGCCCTGATGAATCATCATCCCGACTTCGAAGCCCAGCCGACGCCCGAAGAAAGTCCGGCCGAGCACGATCTCGACTATCAGACCAGCTACGAGCGCAAGAAGCGTCAACTCGGCCTGCCGATCCACCGCGGCCAGTGGTGCCGGCGCTACTGAGGGTCGTTGTTCTCCGGCCGCCCTTCGATGTAGAACCAGTCGTGAATCGGCTGGAGAATCGCCTGCACTTCGCCGAGCAGCTTCTGATCGATCGGCTCGTCGATCCACTTCGCCCATTCGCGGATGCGCGCGGGGTTCGCGCTGCCCGTGATGCAGGTCGTCATTTCCGGGTTCGCCACCGAGAATTGCAGAGCCAATTGGGCGATGTCGACGCCGGCCTGCTCACAATGCAGAGCCGCCTGCCTGCAGATCGCGCGCACCTCGGGCGTCGCCTTGTGCCACACCGGCAGCGGCGAGTTCGACAACAGCCGAGCGCTGAATGGGGCTGCGTTTATGATCCCGACTCCCTTCGCTTTCAGATACGGCACCAGGTCGGCGAACATCGTGTTCTGCAGCGTGTAATGGTTGTACGACAGCACGACGTCGAGGTCGGTCTGTTCCAGAATGAACTGGAACATCTTCATCGGGTACCCGCTGACGCCGATGTACCGCACCTTCCCCTTCTCGACTTCCTTGCGCAGCGCGGGCAGTGTTTCATCCACGATCTGCTGCATCTCGACGAACTCGATGTCGTGGCAGATCATGATGTCGATGTGGTCGGTGCGCAGACGATCCAGACTCACATCCACGCTCTCGGCCACGCGCTTCGCCGAGAAGTCGAAATGCGTCTGTGCGTAACGGCCGAGCTTGGTGCTGAGGATGTACGAGTCCCGCGGCACGCCGTCGAGCGCGAAGCCGAGCAACACCTCGCTCACTCCGCGACCGTAGTAGGGGGACGTGTCGATATAGTTGAGGCCGCAATCGAGCGCGGCATGCACGGCCGACATGCACTCATTGAGATCGACGCTGCGAAACTCCCGTCCCAGCGACGAGGCCCCGAACGAGAGAATGGGCAGGTCGATATCAGTCCGGCCCAAGGGTCGGCGTTGCATGGTTGGCTCCGTGAAAGTGCGTAGCGGCGTCTGTCCCCAGACGCCGGGATCAAGGGCGGCGACTCGGCCCCTGTTGTCACTCGGCGACCGGATGACGTCCATGTGCATCGCCCCGTGCCTGGGGACAGACACGGCTACGAAACCGACAGCCTCTCTGCACGTAATGTGTGTGATTCAGAGCTGGGTCCGATTGTGGGACCAGACCGACAAGGTGACAAGGGGACGGGGAGGCAAAGCGATTTGCACGCGCCATGGTAACCCGAAGCATGAGCGAGGAGGGCGTGACGACAAGCGCATGCGTCAGCCCGAACTCTGCTTGCGGGAGACAACGCACATTCGACCGAGGCATCCCCCCTCCGCAAGGCACCTTGCTCTTGGTGAACGCCCTCATTCACGATCCCCTCGCTCACGCTCGCGTCAGCGAGGGCCGCGGCCAGACGCAGCTCGATCTCTTCGCCGATTTCAACGGCATCCCCGCCGGCGTCGACAAGACCGACTTCTATCAGCACGACCAGAACTGGTCGAACCGTATGATCCTCGGCGACAGCCTGCAGGTCATGGCGTCGCTGGCCGAGCGCGAGGGGCTGCGCGGGCAGGTGCAGTGCATCTATTTCGATCCCCCCTACGGCATCAAGTTCAACTCGAACTTCCAGTGGAGCACGACCAGCCGGGACGTGAAGGATGGCAACTCGCAGCACATCACCCGCGAGCCGGAACAGGTGAAGGCGTTCCGCGACACCTGGCGGGACGGCATCCACAGCTACCTGACGTATCTGAGAGACCGCCTCACCGTCGCCCGCGATCTGCTGACGGAGTCCGGCTCGATCTTCGTGCAAATCGGCGATGAGAACGTGCATCGCGTTCGAAGTGTCTTGGATGAGATCTTTGGGGCAAGCAACTTTTGTGCATTGATCCCGTTCAGAAAGCGACTCATGCCGCTTGGCGCGAAGTTGCTCGAAGGAATGTGCGACTATCTGCTGTGGTACGGTCGGTCGTCGGATGCGGTCAGGTTTCACCACCTCTAGTGGCGAAGCGAGTGGTGAGGGGACAGTGGATAGCGCGCCGCACCCCGAGCGGCGGGGTTTATCCCCGCCGAACGGGAGCGGCAACAACAGACGGCGGGGTTGAACCCCGCCGCTCATTGGGGTCGTCAGACTTCGCGGCGATGATTCTGGAGAACCTGAAGACGGCCGGCGTGCAGCAGGCGCATAAGGAAGACAAGATCAACTTCACATCGCTCACCGCCTGGCCCGGCCGGTTCGTGTGCGCTGAGGCGAAGTTCGAGGCCAGTGCAGAGTGGCTAGTGGATAGTGGATTGTCACCAGCCACTAGTCACTCGCCACTAACCACTGAACGGCGGGCCGGCATCTTCATCGGTCCTGAGTTCGGCACCGTGAGCCGTCCCGACCTTGTGGCCGCCGCCCGCGAAGCCGGTGATGCCCAGTTCGACGTGCTGATCGCCTGTGCCTTCAACTACGACGCTCATTCATCCGACTTCGACAAGCTCGGCCGCGTCCCCGTGCTGAAGGCCCGCATGAACGCCGACCTGCACATGGCTGACGACCTGAAGAACACCGGCAAGGGAAACCTGTTCGTGATCTTCGGCGAGCCGGACATTTCGGTGGCGAGTGAAGAGTGGTTAGTGGATAGTTCGGGAAGAAAGGTCGCGCCCCATGAAATCTTTAAGCTCCTATCGGGAGTTAGTGGTCTGGCAGAAATCAATCGACTTGAGCGTGAAGATTTATGCGGTTACGCGCGGCTTTCCTGCCGACGAGAGGTTTGGGATTACCTCACAAATGCGGCGGGCGGCGACGTCGATTCCGGCCAACATCGCGGAAGGGCAGGCCAGGCGCACGACGGGGGAGTTTCTGCAGTCGCTTGGCATTGCTCGAGGATCGCTCGCGGAATAGGAGACGTTCTTGGTGCTTTCAGCAAAGCTGGAACTGCTGCCGCAACCGGACTCGGAAAACTTATTGAACGCTTGCGCAGAGATCAGCAAAATGCTCGCCGGCTTGATGAAATCGCTCTCCGCTCCCCACTGACCACTCTTCACTATTCACAAGTCACTATCCACGGCGTGGATGTGTTCCATCCGAACACGGGCGAAGTCCGCAGCGACGGGGCTGACGGCATCGCCTGCTGGTTCATCGACACCAACTACAACGAAGAGAGCTTTTTCGTGCGGCACGCCTACTTCCTGGGCGCGAACGACCCGTACAAGTCGCTGAAGACGACGCTGAAGGCCGAGATCGACGCCGAAGCCTGGGAGTCGCTCCACAGCGACACCTCGCGTCCGTTCGACAAGCCCGGCACCGGCAGGATCGCCGTGAAGGTGATCAACCACCTGGGGGACGAGGTGATGAAGGTGTTTCGGGTGTGAACTTCGATCGCGCAGGTGGCTGCACCTACCGAATCCACCGGATGCGTGAGGGATCCGGGATGCGGACGTAGTGCGTTTCGCCACCCCAGTCGAGGGGAAGTTGTTGCGAGGGGAGGTGTACCATTAGCGGCTTGCCGATCAGCAGGTCGCGCGAGATGGCCGGGTCGTCCCAGGCGCGGCTGTCGGCCGACACCGGACTGTTGTCTCCCAGCAAGAAGAATTCATCGTCGCCGAGTTCGTAGTGATACGGGGCGTCTCCCTTAGGCGTGTAGTAGACGTCGCGAAAGACCTGCAGGTGACGTACTTCGAGCGAGAGTCGCTCGGCACCGAGCAGCACGGGGTGCCGCGGGGCAGGGGTGTCGCTCGTCGCGACGGGGACGGATGTTTCGTCGGACTGTTCGAGCGCGGTGATCTCGGCGGTGATATCAGTCGATGGACGATGCGAGGTGTATCTCACAGGTTTGAAGACATCGACGGCATTGACGGCCACGCTCACTTGGCGGTCGAAGATCGACATTTCGATGAGGGCGTTTTCTGTCATCGCTGCGGCGGGAAGCCGGCTCACGCGGAGCGGATCGGGGCGATTGTTCGCATAGAGACGCACCTCGCGATGGGCGAAGTCGAACTCGCAGTCGAAGATGGCGCTGCCGTCGGTGAGGCGGACAATGAAGATGCCGTCCCCCGCGACGTGCGCAACTTCGCAGGCCACCATGATGTCGCGCACGATGAAGCCTTCGAGAGCCGCATCGGGGTGATTGTAGCCGTAGATGTCGGTGATCGCGGTGCAGTGTGACTCGCGAAAGACGGCATCCCATGCCTGCTGCCACTCGCGCGAGTTGTCCAGGGCCTTGGCCCGCTCGCAGTCTTCCCAGGAGACGGCGCCCAGGCATTCGAGAGCGCGCCCGTCGGCGTCGTAGGTGACGTTGGCGAAGACGAGCGAATCGACGGAGAGGTCCTGCGGCCAGTCGGCGAGCGGAACACGCGTAAGATGCCTGCCTCCGTCGCGAATCCAATGACGGAAGGCGAGCCAATCGAAGTCGGGGGCCGCGTCGGACACTACGGCATCAGCGGCGGTGTCGCGAGACCCGGCATCATCGAACGTCAGCACTCCCTCGGCATCGTTCCAGAAGGAATCTCGTCCCTCCACGGATGCCCAGCGTGTTTGCCGGTCGAGGTCATCACCTTCCGGCTGGTGGTCGTGGTCATCGACGAGTATCCGCAGGCTGCGCTGAATGTCGAGCGGTTTGCGCTGCAGTTGGCCGTCGGCGTAGATGTCGCCGCCGCGAATCTCAAGGGCTTCACTGGGCAGTCCGGCGACACGTTTGACGTAGGGTTGAGTGGCATCGGCGGGATTGCGAAAGACGACGACCTCCCAGCGATGCGGGTCACGCAGTTCGTAGGCGTACTTGTGGACCATGAGCTGGTCCCCTTCGTTGACCGGGAAGACCGACGCATCGATCGCGGCGAGGCAGTTGGGACAGATCGTTGACGTGATCGGGGCCATGTCTCCCGCCAGATCCTGGGCGCGGGCTTCGGACGACCAGTTGAGTTCTTCGGGATAGCGCGCTCCGCGAGCGAAGTGCAGACCGCATTCGGGGCAGATGATCTGGCGATGGTAGCCCAGCAGCGACGGGGCCATCGATCCGGTCGAGATCATGAAGCCTTCGGCGAAGAAGACGCGGCAGATCAGCACCGCGATCGTCAGAAAGAGGAGCGACTCGACGACGTGGCGGCCGAAGCCGGTGGGGGAGGGACGTTGTGGCGCGGCACCGGGCGCAGCGTGAGCCTCATGGCTCATCGACGCGGGACGTTGATAGGAATGGTGCTGGCTCATCAAGGCTGTGAAACATCCATCTGGAACGATTCTACGGATTTTAACGATTGTAGGGGTACCGCGTGGAAGCCGAGTTTTCTCGGGATCTCGTGTAGAGTCCACACGTTCTCACCATTCCTGCGAGCCTCGGAGAGTCTCGACGACTGGTAAGGATTACAAATTGCCCCCGTGATCGCGGGGCGTGTGGGCAACTCTCGCTTGACCATCTGGCCAAAATCGACACAATCCGCCCGCCCTGGTCATCGCGGTGAATTGGGTCGCCGCAGCCGGTGTGGAGGATGTTCAAATGATGGAACATTCACCGCACAAAACTCGTCGGCTGAGCCAGGCATGGACCCAGAAGCAGTAAACGACACGGACGTCGGGGGGCAACGTCCCCCGGGGCACGGATGCCTCTTTCTCTCTCTTACTCCGCATACGTTCAACCGCGGCCGGTGACCATCAGCCGGCACTTGCGGAGCGTGAGCTTCGTTGGCTGTGCCGACCTGCTGGTGGAGCATCTCACCTGCGACAGCCGTGAGTGCCGACCGGGGAGTCTGTTCGCGGTGATTCCGGGGACCAAGTCGCACGGTGAGCAGTTCATTCCCGAAGCGCTGGGTCGCGGGGCGAAGGCGTTGCTGGTGGAGTATCCGCTGGCGCGATTCCCCGTAAAGCAAATCGTCGTGGCCGATGTGCGTCAGGCGTACGCACGTTTGACGCAGGCCCTGTACGGCTACCCGGCGCGGCACATGGGAGTGGTCGGCGTCACCGGGACCAATGGCAAGACGACCACGACGTGGCTGGTGCGATCGATGCTGGAACAAGCAGGCAAGCGCTGCGGGATGCTGGGCACGATCGAATATGACGACGGCGCGAGGTGCACCCCCTCGAAGCTGACGACCCCGTCACCCGCGATGTCGGCCCGCTGGCTGGGACGCATGATCGAACACGAGACCCGACACGTCGCGATGGAGTTGTCGAGCCACGCCCTCAGCCAGTCACGGACGGAAGGCATCGACCTGGATGTGGCGGTGCTGACGAACATCACGCACGATCATCTCGACTATCACCGCGACTTCGACAGCTATCGCAGGGCGAAGGCCCGCATCTTTCAACTCCTGAAGTCGGGCGGGGCGGCGGTGGTCAACGTGGACGATCCGGCGGCGGCGCAACTCGTGAGCGAAGTCCCGGCACAGACTCAGCTCAGGACGATTGGTATCGATCAGTCGGCCGACATCAATGCGACGATCACGCTGCTCGATCATGCAGGCACGACGTTTCGCGTGCTGGCCGGGGCTCAGGAAGTCGAAATGCGAACGTCGCTCGTCGGTCGGCATAACGTGAGCAACTGCCTGTGCGCGATCGCCGCAGGACTGCACCTCGGCTTGACGCTCGAACAATGCCGCGACGGCATCGCCGCGTTGACGCACGTACCCGGCAGGCTGCAACAGGTGAATCCCGGCGGCCGGTTTGCCGTGTATGTCGATTACGCTCACACACCCGATGCGGTGTCGCGAGCCGTCGGCACCGTCCGACAAACGACGCTGGGCAAGGTGATCTGCGTGATCGGCGCGGGGGGCGACCGCGACCGCGCGAAGAGGCCGCTGATGGCGCGGGCCGCTCAGGTGGCCGACACGATCGTGCTGACGAGCGACAATCCTCGCAGCGAGGAGCCGCTCGAGATCATTCAACAGATGCTGTCAGGAATCGAGTCACAAACAAACGTGCATGTCGAACCCGATCGCCGTCGCGCGATCGCGTGGGCGATCGAGCGGGCGTCGGCTGGTGATGTCGTTCTGGTCGCGGGTAAGGGTCACGAAACGGTGCAGGAGATCGCCGGCGAACGATTCCCGTTCGATGATGTGGCCGTCTGCCGCGAATGTCTGGGTCTGGCGACGCTCGATAATGCTGAAGTTCATCGAGTTCGCAGATCATCGCATCCGGTGGTTGTCGCCGCGTCGGCGGCCGTCGTCGCGATCGCTCCTCCGCACTTTGAGACAGCAGGGAGCGCGCGGGAGGGCGACGCTCCCGCGGAGCCGCATGCGGTGGCGACAGTCAACTGTGATGCCGGCTCGGCAGGAGCCTCGCCCTCCCGCTCAATCCGGCCATCAGCCATCAGCCATCGGCCATAAGCCCACATGCAACCGACCACTCTCAACGAACTGATCGACGCCACCGGCGGCAGGCCGGTTGGAGCGGCACGGTCGCTGATCGTGTCGGGGCCGGTGACGATCGATTCCCGTCAGGTCGAGCCGCAAGGGATTTTCTGGCCCGTGGCAGGGGAACATCAGAACGGTCACGCCTTTCTTGCCGACGCCTGGAAACGCAAGGCCGCACTCTGCGTGATCGATGAACAACACGCCTCGCACATCGGCTGGTCGTTCAGACGGCGGCCGTACCTCGTGGTGCGAGACACGGTCGAGGCACTGCAGCAGTTCGCACACTTTCATCGCGGACGCAGCGATGCGTTCGTCGTCGGCATTACCGGCAGCGTGGGGAAGACCACGACACGGCAGATGCTGCATGCCATGCTCTCGGCGGGCAATCGCGGCGTGCAGAGTCCGGCGAACTTCAACAACCATCTCGGCGTGCCTCTCAGCCTGCTGCAGATCACTCCCGAGGACGAATTCTGCGTGCTGGAACTCGGCGCATCTCACATCGGAGAGATCCGCGCTCTGTGTGAAATCGCTCAACCCGAGGCCGGCGTGCTGACGACCATCGCTCCCGCCCACCTCGACGAGTTCGGCTCGCTCGACAACGTGATGCAGGCCAAGAGTGAACTGCTGACATCCATTGCCGAACATGGTTTCGCGATCATCAACGGCGACGACGAGCGTTGCCGCGCCCTGGCCGTCAAGTCGCGCTGCGAAGTGATCTTCATCGGCGAACATGCCTTCAACGACATCGTGGCCACGAACGTCGAGCATCACAACGGCCGTCTGACGTTTCGAGTCGGGCGGACTCCGTTCGAAGTCGCCGCCGCGGGCAGACATCTGCTGACGTCGGCTCTGGCGACGATCGCGGTGGGCCGGCAGATCGAGATGGACGATGACCTGATCGCCGCCGGACTCGCGAACTTTCGTCCCGTGGAGGGACGCTGCAAGCCGCTGGTGGTCGGCCGCTGGACGGTGATCGACGACACGTACAATGCCAGTCCCTCATCGGTGATGGCGGCCTGCCGCGTGCTCGCCGACTGGCGGACCTCGGGCAAGAAGCTGCTCCTCCTGGGCGACATGCTCGCGCTGGGAGATGAGAGCGAGGGATATCATCAACAGATTGGCTCGTTCATTTCGCGGGCGGCGATCGACCGATTGATCGTCGTCGGCGAAGGAGCCGCCCTGGCCGCCGAGCAGGCGCGATTGTCGGGGATGGATCCCGGCTGCATCGGCATCTGCATCGACGACGCGATGGCGCACTTCCTCCTTGATCTGTGGCTCGCACCGGGGGACGTGGTGCTCATCAAAGGATCGCGGGGGATGCACATGGAACGCTTCATCACCTATTTGTCCGAGCAAGCCCAACAGACCGAGGAGGTTCCGCTCAAACGCAGCGCCTAACCAGAAGTCCAGCCGTGTGTCGAGGGGCAGTTTCAACCCTCTCCCTCCGGGAGAGGGCAGGGTGAGGGGCCTTGTGAAAAGGCCAACAGCCCTCACCCCCGGCCCCTCTCCCAAGGGGAGAGGGGAGTGTGGAAACTGCTTCGAGGGTTTGCGGGAATCCCGATACGTGCCGATCAGTGTCGGCAGAAGGACACGGACGCCGGAACACAAGTGATACCCTGGGTCGATCACTTCCAGCACCGCTTCGCGGCAGGACTTCACTCATCGGGCGCCGGAGTTGCGAGCCTCCGGCGCCCGAGATGTTTTTCGTCGCGTCGGCTGTCCCCAGCCGCCGAGGCCACGCGAGTCGGCGTCGTCTGGTCGCCGAGTCGCAACAGAGTCGTTCGCGGTCCCTTTTGTGCTCCGCGTCTGGGGACAGACGCGGCTACTATTCTGAATCCCCACCTTCCCAATGCTTTCCTGGCTGCTACAACAGTTTCTGCCCTTTGCCGAGCGAGTCGAGCAGGCGACCGCGGGTGACTCGCGCGCTCTGTTGACCGCGCGGACGGCAGTGGCTGCGGTGACTTCATTCCTGATGGCGCTGCTGTTGGGGCCGCTGGCGATTCGCTGGCTCAAGTCGCGGTTTCGCGAACGCATCGACAGCGCATCGGCCACGCTCAACGAACTGCATGCGGGAAAGAAGAACACGCCGACGATGGGAGGCCTGTTCATCTCGGCGGCCATCGTGATTGCCGTCCTGTTGTGGGGGAACCTCTCGAGCCCGTTCGTGCAGATGTCGCTCGTCACCGTCATCGGCTTCACTGCGATCGGAGCCTGCGATGACTGGGTGAAGCTGAACACTTCCAAACGCGGACTGACAGTGCGGCAGAAGTTTCTTGCTCAGGTGATTCTTTCATCCGGCATTGCCGCGTGGCTCTTCACTGCGATGCGAAACATCGACGGGGGACTGAATCTCGTCTGGCCCTTTGGAAATGCCGCTGTTGCGCTGGGTGCGGTGTTCATTCCGTGGTCGGCGTTCGTGCTCGTCGGCAGTTCGAACGGCGTGAACCTGACGGACGGCCTCGACGGCCTCGCCACGGGCTGCATGATCTTCGCCGGCTCGGCCATGACGGCCCTGACGTATCTGGCCGGCCACTATGGACTGGCGGAGTATCTCAGCATTCCGTTCATACCGGGGGCCGGCGAAATGGCGATCGTCGTCGGCGCGATGGTCGGGGCCATGCTCGGCTTCCTGTGGTTCAACTGCTACCCGGCACAGATCTTCATGGGAGATGCAGGCTCGCTCCCCATGGGAGCACTGCTCGGCCTGGCCGCGCTCGTCACGCGACAGGAACTGCTGCTCGTGCTGATCGGCGGCGTCTTCGTGATCGAAACCTTAAGCGTCCTCGCACAGGTCGGCTGGTTCAAACTGACGGGCCGACGCCTGATCGCCTGCAGTCCGCTGCACAATCACTATCTATTCCAGGGGGATCACGAGATCAAGATCGTGACCCGCTTCTGGATCGGCTCCGCCCTGCTGGCGATTACGGCGATCGCGAGTTTGAAGATTCTGTAGCCAAGAGCCGCGCACGCTAGTAAGCGGCGTTAAGGCGACTCTACGCGGCTCATTCGGTTTTCTTACGTCGCTGAGCAGCGGGCCGTTTCTTCTGCGCTCGCTGGCGAACCGCCTTCCAAAAGTCGGCCTCCGGCAGGCCTTTACCATCCTCGATGCTCTTTCGAGAACGCTTGAGCATCGCCTGAAACTTGGGCGATCGCGCCAGCATCAGCCGTTCGAGGTCGTCTTCGTCGAATGGAACCAGCAGCACGGCAGCGGGTTTGCCATTGCGCGTAATGACGATGGGGCCGTCTTCTCCGCATTCATCCAGGTAGGCGCTCAACCGCGCCTTCACGTCCGCAAGCGGGGCAATTCTCATGTCTTGTACTCCTCTCCACCAACCAAGAGCCGGTTTCGATCCTTGACGGCGATGGCCAGGATCAGAACCTGCCGTTGAACGAGATCAACATCATAGAAGACTCGAAATCGATTCTTGGGTCCGCAGCGCAGTTCCCACAACGCATCGAACGGAGCTGGCTGGTCCAGCGGCTTCCGATTACGAGTTTCGACGGCAGGGTCAAACGTCAGTTGCTCTTTAATCGCGAGCCGCAGTAGTCCATGATGCTTGGACTCGATGAAGTCGAGGTGTTCGACAGCCTCGGGTGCAAATGTCAGCGTGAACTTAGGTCGCTTCGACATTGACCAGAATTATAGTCCGATGAGGAGGCGATGTCGAGTCCTCGTTGCGACGTGGCCCACGCGAACCTTGTTGACAATCAACCGCAGATAGTCGCCTTTCGCTCCGCGAAAGCAGCGTAGCGGCGGCTGTCCCCAGCCGCCGAGGCACAAAGGGAAAGACGCGCCCCCTGTTGTGACT
>JANNSB010000391.1:0-10335 GCA_031402175.1 Planctomycetaceae bacterium | reverse complement strand
TGAATACGGACGTTTGATCGCGGACAGCAGACCATCAATGTCCGGCTCAGAGTCCGTCGGATAGACCAGCAGATGGACATGCTCGGGCATCAGCACGAAGGCCACGAGCCGGCAGTTGTGACCCGTTATGGCCCGATCAATGCTCTCGCACAGCTTGCGTCGCCATTCATCATCGACAAGCAACTGCTCTCGCCGGTAGCAGGAGAACGTCAACTCGTGACAGTCCCCCGGCTCGTGATAATGCTTGACCCGTTTGCGATGAGGTGGCATGGCCGAGTCTTATCACCGTTCGCACTGGCGGACAAGCCGACCAGTGGCACACTTTTTGAGCAACTCCCAGCGGCACATAGCGAAGGTTCCCCAGACCCTCCGTGTCAGTCATTGGATGGATCGCCGGCTTGCCTTGCCCACAGGCTCGTGAATTCACTCTGAACGAATGGATTGAGTTGGCTGGCGAAGTCGGCGGGAAGGTTGAGAATCTTGATGAGTTCCAGGACGTCCGCAAGGTCTTTGAGCCTGCCGGGATTGGTCATGCCCGACGCCAGTTTGAGTTCAACCAATGTGGGGAGATTGATGTAGTGAATCCCCTCGGCCTCAAAGCTCACCTGGCGAGGATCCGGGAAGGAAACAGGCTTCGGCTTTCCATCGCCCGGAAAGTCTCCCGTCGTGAGGAATTCGATCTTCACTCCACACTCGGTGTCTCTCAGATGCTTGCTGTTCGCAAACGGCGGCAGATAGCCGAGTCCTTCGAGCTTCTCATGAATGATTTTGAGGTCGTCCTTGGTGACGAGCAGGTCAACACCTTCGGTGAATCGCCGCAGCCCGTGTCGGAAGAGCGCCATGCCGCCGACGACGGCATAGGGAATCCCGAGTTCCTTGAGCCTGGCCGCGATGTTGTGCAGAGCCCGAAAGACGGCGCTGTCTTCCTCGAAATGGCGGCTCCCCTCACTCAATGCCCACCTCGGATCAGTATTAAGCAACTCTTCATAGATCGGAACACCAACCGTCGGCGCGACAAGATTCGTGAATCCGTCGCCTGTCGTCTCGCGTCGCGCACTTTGGTTTCCCAGATCGGCCATGAGTACTCATCTAACGGACTCTCTGAACCCTTCATCTCAGAGCGGTGGTGGAATCTGCCGCATCCGCTCTCTCCGCCATTGTCGCAAAGACCAATGGCTGGCGCCATCCGGATCCTTCTGTTGTCCAAAGTAATTGTACAACGCGTCGCTGATTCTCACGGCCTCTTCGCTGACGCTTCAGGCTCTGACCGGCGTTCGAGGTCTGACGGCAGATCGCCCGCTCGCAATCGGCACGGCAGTAAGTCGCCCGCGTTCTGCGCCGCGCAGTGGAGGCCGATGTGGATCGATTCCAGCAGATAGCGGCCCTGGCTCAGGCCCCAGGCGATACCGGCCATGAGGGCGTCGCCGCAGGCGATGGGGTTGATGATGTCCTTCACGAGGACGATCGGCAGGCAAAACGTCTCGCTGGCCGATGTCACCCAGACGGGCTGCGCGCCCTGCGTGACGACGACCCACTGCGCGCCAGCGGCGTTCAGTTCTTTCATGCCGGCGATGAGGGCATCGTTCGTGGCGAGCGCGCGGCAGAGCGTGCGTTCAAGTTCCTCGCGATTGGGTTTGACGAGGAGCGGCCGTTGCGGCAGGCAGGCCGACAGTTCCGGGCCGCGAGCGTCGATGAGGAACTGCGTTTCGCCGGCGTCCAGCATCAAGTCCGCATAGAAGGACTCCAGGCAGCCGGCGGGAAGCGAGCCGCTCAAGACGGCGATCTGCGAACGGGCGATCTCCGTTTGGGCGAGTCGTTGCAATGCAAGGAGTTCGCCGTCGGTCAGCGGGGGCTGGTTCTCGACAAGTTCGGTCGACATGCCGGAGGCGCGATCGAGAATCGTCGTGCAGACGCGAGTCGGCGACTGCGTTTCGACCCACCGGGCGTCGATTCCGGTCGCTTCGAACTGTCGCCGGATGGCCCCGCCGGTGGATCCTCCGGCGATGGAAACCGAAGTGATTTCTCCTCCCAAGTTGCGGATGCCCATCGCGACGTTCAGCGATTTCCCCGAGGCGCACCAGGCCGATCGCTCCGCCCGGTTGACCTCGCCAGGCTGGAAGGACTCAAACTCCAGAATGTGTTGCCAGACGGGGGAGAGTCCGACGGTGACGATGCGGGAGGGGTCGTTCAATGGCATGGCGGGATCGTAAGCGGCCCCTCAAAACCCGCCAAGTCGCCGTTGTTCCGTCCATATAATGGCGGAGAAGAGAGACCGCTGATTGGGCGGATGACGCGGGTCTTCGCGGATCTGAAACTGAGCCTGGAAACGCGGAGAGACAATTCTGATCCGCGGGAATCCGCCAAATCCGCGCTATCCGCGGTCCATTTCCGTGACCTTGTGAAACGCGACATCCATTCGACCATCGCTCTAATCGCCAGATTCGCTGACCCACCAGTCTGCCCAGCTTCACCAGTCCACGCTGTCTCCGTGACGCGAACAAGAGTCAGGAAAGTTACGATCCGGCTGGCCGTTTCAATCCATTCACTTGTGAGAACCGTTGCCATTGTCGATTCCAGAGGGAGGGAGATCGTCGGCGCGTGGGGGCCCGCTGGCGATGAATTCAACTGCAGTCAGGGGATTGAAACCATGAGTCGAACCGTCTGGACCTTGTGCCTGATCAGCCTGTTCGCCGGATCGTCAACCGCGATGAGCCAGGAGTTTCGCTTCGAGGCCGACTGGCTGTATCTCAGCCGCGACAACGGCAGCGACCAGAGCTTCATCACCGGGCCTGACAGTTTCTCCGCGGATGACGCGGACTATGGCTTCCAGTCGGGCTACCGCTTCACGTTGGGCGGAAGTTCGGAAGCCCTCGACATCGAGGCGGTCTTCACTCAGCTTGATGACTGGAACTCGTCCACCTCGAGGACTCTCGGCACGGTGCTTATTCTGGATGACACGGCCGCCAACGCCGTCGTGGTGCCCGTGCCTCCGGCGAACGTGCTGGCGTTTCGCAATGCGATCTTCGACGCCTCGACGACTGCAGCCGTCGGCAACGATGAAACCACCGAAAGCGAACGCATCAACCCGGGTGCGACGCTGACCCATCGTTCGGACAGCGACTTGAAGAGTGTCGAATTGAATTTCGGCACCAATCGCGCCGCCAACTGGTGGAGCATCGGACTCGGTTATCAGCACTTGTTGTTCAATGACGCCTCGAACCTGCTCATCAGCGGCACGTTCGACGCCATCGACACCGCTGACGCCAATCCGCTCGGTGTTCCGAACGATGGACTGGCGCACCTCTCATTGACCGGCGCGGGACTGACGTTCATCAGTGGAGGCGCCGATGGCTACAATGCGGCGGCGGTTCCACTCGCGGCCCCGGACATTCTTGCGATGTCGTTCATCGGAGACGCCGAGAACGAGCTCAACGGTCTGCAGACTGTGATTGGGGGACGCTTCTATCCCAGTGACTCGCTCGTCATCGAGTCGCTGACGAAGCTGGGCCTGTATCACAACCAGGTGCGGGGCAATTATCAGGAGACCTACATCGGCAGCGGGCTCGATGACTCGATCTACCAGCGTAGCCTTTCGGACGAGTCGACGGTGGCCTCGTTCGTCGGCAGCACGACGCTACGGGCCATTGTCCCCATAACCGACTACATCTCCTTCATGGCGGGTTACGAGGTGATGGTGCTGACCAACGTCGCACTCGGGTCCGACCAGTCCGGAGGCTTGGGCACTTCGCTGCTGGGGCCGACCACCTATCATGCCGATGCAGGGGGCCATGCCATCATTCACGGCACTCAGTTGGGACTCGAAGTCGTGTGGTGATGGAGTCCAGCCTTCAGGCTGTGGAATTTGAGCCGCCTCTGAGATCGGGCAGGCTAAAGCCTGGACTCCGCTCATTTCGCCGCTGCGCCGGTTTGCTTCTGGTGGGCCGCGTCTATAGCATGCGGACTGTCAATTCTGACAGGTCATGAGAGCGGGCTTTCCTTGGGCGAGCCTCCCCTCATGATCAACCAAACCCAGCATTCACTAGCTGGAAGGTGATGCATGACGACTCACGTGCCTACACGGTCGGCGCTCGCCGACGACCTGCAGCGACTGCAGGATCTGCTCGGCCATCGCTTCGCTGACGAGGCTTTGTTGGCTCAGGCTTTGACTCATTCCTCCGTCGCCAGGACGCGCCTGGAATCGAACGAGCGTCTCGAAATGCTGGGGGATGCGGTACTGGGACTGATCGTCTGCAACGAGTTGTTTCATCGTTATCCCGAGGCCGCGGAAGGGGAGATGACCCGCATCAAGTCGGTCGTCGTCAGCCGTGAAGTCTGCGGACGGATGACTCGCAAGCTCGGCCTGGACGAATTCATTCGCGTCGGCAAGGGCATCTCATCATCCGGTCAAGTGCCGGAGTCGATCGAGTCGGCGGTGATCGAAGCGGTGATCGGCGCAATGTACATCGACGGCGGCCTCGAAGCCGCGCGGCCCTTCGTGCTCTCCATGCTCTCGGACGAGATCGATTTCGTCGCCGACTCGGTGAGCGGGATCAACCACAAGAGTCTCTTGCAGCAATTCGCACAGCGCCGATACAGCGAGACGCCGGCGTACATCATGCTGGACGAGAAAGGGCCCGATCACGCGAAGTGTTTCCTCGTGGCGGCGATGATCGGTTCCAAGGTCTACGCCCCCGCCTGGGGGCCGTGCAAGAAAGACGCCGAGCAGCGCGCTGCCGAGAATGCACTCGCGCAGCTCGATGGGCAGGAACCTGTCTACGTGATGGCGTGACGCTGCTTCTGCTAGAGCGAAGCTCGAACTGGTGTAGCGTCTCTCACGAGTCACGGAATGGACCGCGGATGACGCGGATCTGGCGGATACCCGCAGATCAGAGACACGGAGTTTGATTCTCACGTTGCAGATCCGCGTCATCCGCACAATCCGCGGTCTATCTTCTGCATCCCAGAACTGACGCTACAGCAAATCAAGCTTCGCTCTAATCCAAGCAACGAGCCGCACACCTGAAGCTGATGTGCGGCTCGGTCGTTCAAGGTGACAGGGTCTTGACAATCACTGCGGCGGACGCGGCGATTCTGCTGGTGGCTGAAGCCCGTCCTGCGGGATGGGAGTTTCTCGTTCCTGCGGGACTGGAATCGCTTCTGTCGCGGCAGGCTCGGCGAACTGCGTGGCGGGAAACTCGCCGATTTGGGCTTCGCCGAAGCCATACTGCGTCTGAGGAACGAGGAACGTCTCGGTCGTTCCGCCATGGTACTGGATGACCGGCGTGGGAATGCCATCATCACGTACCATAAAAATGATGAGCGTCCGCTGGTCGACGGCAGGCATCATTCGCACCGACCCGTCGCAGAAGAGCGTCTGGAACGCGACTCCCTCCAACCCGCCCAGATCGACTTCGTCGCCGCTCAAGGTCACTTCGAGATCATCGGGCTTGGTCCAGGGGACCAGTTCGCCCGGTGATTCGACGACGAGCAGCG
The DNA here is from genome assembly GCA_031402175.1 of Planctomycetaceae bacterium. Taxonomy (GTDB): domain Bacteria; phylum Planctomycetota; class Planctomycetia; order Planctomycetales; family Planctomycetaceae; genus JANNSB01. The sequence continues at coordinate 4,842 of JANNSB010000391.1, read as the reverse complement.
TGTTCGACGTGCCGTCGGTGAAGTCTCGAATCTGCAGTCCTTCACCCTCAGCAACGAAGCCGGTGCGTTCACCGACGATGGCCAGGATGCCGGTGTGGTTCTCCATCGGCGCGAACTCGGTGCTCTGCACGAGCGGTGCAAAGACCGGCGGCATCTGGGCCAGAATCTGCTTGTTGTGCTCGCTGTCCCAAGGCTCGTTCATGCGATACGAGTTGTAGAGCGGAGCCTGCTCGACATAGGGCAGAATCTCGACCCGCCAACTGTGCGTCTCGCCGCTGTCGGGATCGGTGATCACCGCCGGCGGGAAGTGGCCGTGCACGTCGTGATAGTTGTGCAACGCCAGGCCGATCTGTTTGAGATTGTTCTGCTGCTGCATATTACCCGCGGCGGTCCGCGCACCCGACACTTGCTGAGCGAAGATCGCGAACATCGCCGGATCGATCTCATAGGCTGACGCGAGCGTGACGGCGTTGCCTTCAGATGTCAGCTCCAGCGAATCAAAGAACTTCTCCTGAATCTCGAAAATCTGCATCATCACGGTCCCCATTTGCTCCTGCGGAGGGCCGCCGGAGTCGAATGCGACGGGGCGAGCCATTTGCCGCTGATATCCCGCGAGCGCATTGCGGGCGAGCACCACGACGGCCTGTAGCGTCTCCTGCACAGTCACGGCCCCTTCTTCATCGTCGCAGTCGAGCGTCGCCACGGCCTCGAGCGAGGAACCTTCCATCGTCAGCGCCACGGTCAATGTCTGCGACTCTTCCCAAATGGGAGTGAACGGCGCCATGACCATCGACGTCATGTCTTGCGGCATCAAGCCGGCGAAGAACTCGACATCGACCGCGACCAACGCGTGTGCTGATTCAGCCGATGATTCCCACATCCCACTGGACACCAGATCGCTGCGGACCCGCGCGCCGCGCAAGATCGACTGCTGTACGATCTCCTCTCTGCCGATCAATACGGTACGGTCGTCAATCTGCCAGAAGCACTCCTGTCCACTGCCAGCGCGATAGCTGGAGTTCGCGAACGCGCGCTCTTCTTCGGCCTGGATTTGCTCCCAGAAGGCTTCGAGGTCGGCCGGCGCGGCGAACTGGATCGTTACGGCGAACGGCGGGTTGGGACCGGGCGGATTGATGCTCGCGGCCGACATCGTCATGGTGACCTGCTCGGCCCTGGTAAACAACGCCACCATGGGATCTTCTCCCGCGAACATCGCGAGGACGGGGGCGAAGTCTTCGTTTCCTGCCAGGCTCTGCATCAGCTTGGCGGGCCGAATGGCGGCCACGACGACTGCATCACCGGGAATGTGGCTGAGTGTGATCGAACCACCGGCATCCGCCGCGGTTGCGACCGAAGACGCCGGCACGCTAGCTCCCTGAGGTTGTGCCTGTCCATGCGGTTGACGCTGAGTGCGATCTGGCTGAGCGGCGGCAAGCTGACCTGTAACGCTTGTTGAATTCGATTCGTCGTCCAATTCACCATCTCTCACGCCGGCCGCGAAAGTCACGCCGGCCAGCACGAGTCCGCAGGCGATGAAGGTCATCACCGCGGAGGGCGCCCGCAAGGGGCGATTGCTGCGAAGCATTTCAATTCTCCTCATAAAAGTTTTACGTGTCGGCAGAAAAGCGCGAGCCGGCCAGCTCACAGGGGCATCCGCCTGCCGTATGGCGAGTGCCGCCAAAGACTCCAGATACGATCGCCGGCCCCCGTTGACGAGGGCGGCGTCTTCGTCGGCTTCCAGCTCTTGAGCGAGCCGCAAGCGAGCGACGATCCAATGCACACACGGGTGATAGAAGTGCAGGGCGAGTGCGACCTGCGCCATCAGCCAGGCCGGGAAGTGTCGCCGGGAAATGTGGCCGAGTTCGTGCGCGAGCACGGCACGCAGTTCGGCAGCTTGCCAGGTTCTCCAATCAAGGGGCAGCAGAATGAGCGGTCGCTTCCAACCGATCGTGGCCGCAGTCGCCATGTGCGGCGACTCGCGCACTTCCACGGGACTCGTGATGGACAGTTCCGCCCGCAGCAGATCGCACAACTCGATGAGTTGCGGCGAGTTGATGGCCCGGCTGTTGCGGCGGTCGCGCTGAATCGTGCGCCAGCCCAGAATGAGTCGTAGGGTGGAGATACCGATGCCGCAGGCAATGATGATGCCGACCCACATGGGCCAATTCGTCGCGGAGGCCGTTTGCTCCACGACGGCTTTCGATTGTCTGAGTTCATGCTGCCACGACTGCCATACGTCGCCGGCGCTCGTTGCAATCGCCGACAGATTCCAGGCAGATTCGGTGACTGGTTCAGCATTGGCCATTGTCGAAGTTGCAGATTCCACGGGAGCGACAACATTTGATGCAATAGAGTCGGTTACTCGCGATGCCGAATCGTTGTCTGCCGTCGACTCTTTTGACGCACTGCCTTCAGCGACATCCGTCTCCCACGACCAGCGGGGCCAGGGGCTCCAGACAAAAACCGTCAACAGAATCGCTCCGGTCAATCCGACCAGGAGGATGGTCGACCCGCCGACCCGTCCGCGACGCTTCAAGATCATGTCGGCCGCGATCGCGATCAAAGAGACGATCGTGACTTGAATCGCACACCAGACAATCGCAATTCCGAAGGCAGACATGGAGGCACTCCAAGGAAGCAATGGGTCGGTCTGAACTGTCTGAACGAAAGGACTACGTCTGTTCGGGCCGGTTATTGAGAATCTCTTCCAGACTTTCACGCTCCTTGCGAGTGAGGCGTCGCTGTTCCATCAATCTCACGAGCAATTGTTCCCGCGAGCCGCCGAACACGCGCTCGATGAGATCCGTGAGCAGGTTACCCGACACTTCTTCGTAACTGCGAACCGGCCTGTAGCGGAAGGGTCGCTCGTGGCCCGTCTGCTCCAGGAAGCCCTTCTCCATCAGGATGCGAACCAGCGTCGCGACCGTGGTGTAGGCGAGATCGCGGCCTTCGTCAGCCAGTTTCTCCCGCACATCGGCGGCGGCAAGTTCTCCCTGCCTCCAGAAGATGTGCATCAGTTCGAGTTCGCGTTCGGTCAATTCCCTGGCTTTGGGTCGCGCCATGCCTGACTCCAGCGTTCGGCCAATGTTTGGTTCAATAGATTTGGTTTTATAGTAATCAAGTCGGCGTACGAGTCAAGACTGTTGTTCGAAGTTTTTTGACTTCAAGCGACGAGCAGGCGGAATGCGCCTCAATCGACAAACGATGTCGACCTGCGTCTACCCCTACCCCTTCAACACCTTGTCGATCGTTTCGCGCAGCACCGATCCCGACTTTTGCAGGGCGGTGAGTTCCTTCGGCCAGAGGTCGACTTCGATGTGCTGCAGCGCGCCCTGTCGGCCGGTGATCGTGGGCACGCTGAGGCAGACATCGTGAATGCCGTAGGCGCCGTTCTGCAGAGATGAGATCGGCAGAATGCGACGCTGGTCGAGGGCGATGCAATGGATCACATCGGCGATCGACGCCCCCACCGCGTAGCCAGCGCCACCTTTCTTCTTGATGACCTCGGCTCCCGAGCCGCGGGTCTGCTTTTCGACCTCGGCAATAAGCGTCGCGTTGACGCCGGGATACTTTTCAAGAGGCAGTCCGGCCACCTGGGCCTGCGACCAGATCGGCACCATGCTGTCGCCGTGCTCGCCGTAGATCGTTACCTGCACCTGGCTCGGCGGGGCATCGATCCGCTGGGCGAGCATGCTGCGCAGGCGAGTCGTGTCGAGCACTGTGCCCAATCCGATCACCTGCTGCGGCGGCAAGTCGAGTTCCTGAATGGCCAGGTACGTCAACACGTCGACCGGATTCGAGACGACGAAGACGATGGCGTCCTTCTTGTAGCCGGCTTTCTTCACGTCACCGAGCAGGCTGCGAAATAGGACGACGTTGCGGTTGATCAGATCGAGCCGGCTTTCATCGGGCTTGCGCCGCAGTCCCGCGGTGATGCAGATGACGTCGGCATCGGCAGATGTCTCCGGGCCGGCGGCGTAAATCTTCTGATCGCTGGTGAGCGCGGCCCCGTGCAGCAGGTCGAGAGCCTCCCCCTCGGCCGCGTCCTTATTCACGTCCACGAGAGCGATCTCGCGAACGATCTTGCCGAACTGCAAGGCAGACGCCGCACACGAACCAACGCGACCGCCGCCGCCAATGATGGAAACTTTCATGGATCAGGAGTCAGTAGTTGGGAGTTAGATTTCAGGAGTCAATGATCGTGATAAGGAGTCCAGCCTTTAGGCTGTTCGGGCAGGCTAAAGCCTGGACTCCAAATAGGGGTCAGCCATTCTTCGATTCGAAGTCTTTCAGGAACGCAACCAACGCCTCGACGCCGGCTTTGGGGAAGGCGTTGTAGATACTCGCTCTGAGTCCGCCGACGCTGCGGTGGCCCTTCAGTCCGTCGAAACCAGCCGCTGAGGCCGCCTTGATCGCCCTGGCGTCGAGTTCTTCGTTGCCGGTAACGAAAGTCACGTTCATCATCGATCGGCTGCCCGGGTCGGCCGTCGCGCGAAACAGTTTGCTCGAATCGAGAAAGTCATACAGTTTGCCGGCCTTTTGCTGGTTCTCGAACTCGACCTCCTTGAGGCCCCCCAGTTTGAGGATCCATTTGAAGACCAGACCCATCACGTAGATGCCGAACGTCGGCGGCGTGTTGTAGCACGAATCATTCTCGGCATGCGTGCGATACTGCAGCATCTCGGGGATGTCGAGCGCGCCGGAGTTCATCAGCGACTTGCGGATGATGACCAGCGTGACTCCCGCAGGGCCGAGATTCTTCTGCGCGCCGGCGTAGATCAATCCATATTTGCGAACATTGATCGGCCGGCTGAAGATGTCGCTGCTCGCATCGCAGATCAG
>JANNSB010000390.1:0-5143 GCA_031402175.1 Planctomycetaceae bacterium | reverse complement strand
GCTCGCGGATACATACAAGCGATCGAGTGCGTCGCGCAGTTGGGCCAGCCGTCCTTCCGGTTCGCCAGAGGCAAGTTCCCATAACCCCAGGGGAGCCTCCGGAAGTTGGAGCCACGGCGCCAGATGCAGCAAGTCGGCATGATGGTCTTTGCAGGATTGTTCGTAGGCACCCGCCCACCATGTGAACTCCGCATCGCTGGAGTCGAGAGTGGTTAGTTGTTCGGTTGTCGCGCTCAACCGCGACAATAGACCAGCGGCGGCAGTCAATGTCGGCACCGCCTGGCTCGCGTCTTCGATCTGACGCGAGATCAGTCGCAGCATGTTGGCGCTCACCACGGTGCCAGCGCCCGCGATCCCTCCCGCCGCGTCGAGCAGCACGCTTAACGTGTCTCGCAATCCAGCGAACACGCGGGACGGAAGGATGCCTGACTTGCTGAGTTCCTCGTAACCGTTGCCGAGGATCAGCAGATTGGCTGCCAGGTTGCCGCTGTCGACCATCGACACATAGCGTGGATTGAGCGGAGCGAGCGAGCGTGTGTCGTACCAGTTGTAGAAGTGTCCTCGATATCGTTCCATCCGGGAGAGTGTTTCGAAAGTGCGCTGTGTGCGTTCGAGGAGACGCATGCCGGAGCAGTATCCGAAGTCGTGGGCCGCCAGGTCCGCCAGCAGTGACATGCCGATGTTCGTCGGACTCGTTCGCGAAGCAACCACAAGATGCGGATTCACCTGAATGTTGTCGGGTGGCAGCCAGTTGTCGTCGGCAGTGACGAATTCCTCGAAGTACCGCCACGTCCTCCGCGACAGCGCTTCGAGGAAGCGATGCTGACCCTCTGTCAGACGAGCCGGGCGCTTAAGGATCGGCCGGCTCAACCACCATGCGACTAGCGGTGAGATCATCCATGCCGCGATGAACGGTGCCGCGAACGGCAAAGTCTCGCGATGAGAGATGGCGAGAGCCGCTCCCGCAGCGGCGGCCAAAACCGGTGCGATCCGCATGCGGAAGAATGTGTCGTGCAGGCTGCCGTCAACACCCCGCTCCGAATCACTGGCGGTCTTCCACTCCAGCATTCGCCGTTTCGTCCAGCAGACACGCACCAGCGTACGAATGATCGCGTCGGCGGAGACGTATGCTTCATAGGGCAGGAAGACGAAAGCCAGCACCTGCTGGGCCAGAGGCGGTCCCATAGACTGCAGCGTCACTCGCCAATGTGTGATTACCGGCAACTCGACGGGTTTATGCAGCAACTCCGCCAATGTGGACAACAGCGTCGGCAGCAGAGTTACGCCTGCCAGCAGAATCAGTGCCGCCCCCGCAATGGCTGGCGAGTACATCCAGGACACCAGCAGTACCAGCAACATCGCAATCGGCACCAGACTGCGCCGCAGATTGTCGAAGATCTTCCACTTCGACAACGCGGAAATCGGATTGCGAACCAATCGTCCTGACCGACCGCGAACCCAGGGAAGCAGCCAGGGCGCGATCTGCCAGTCTCCCCGCATCCAGCGATGGCGTCGAGCGACATCGACCGCATAGCGCGACGGATAGTCCTCATACAGTGTGACATCGCTGACCAGGCCCGATCGTGCGTAGGCGCCTTCGATCAGATCGTGACTGAGAATCGCATTCTCTGGAAAGTCGCTGCAGCGCTGCTCGAACGAGTCGATGTCGTAAATCGCCTTGCCGATGAAGGATCCTTCTCCAAAGAGATCCTGATACACGTCCGATACGACTCGGGTGTAAGGATCGACCCCAGGATCGCTGCCGTACAATTGAACGAATCGCGAACGCGTGGCGCTGGGCAGGCTGACATCGACTCGAGGCTGTAAAATGGTGTAACCGTCGACCACTCGGCATTTCCCGGTGTCGAAGACCGGCTGGTTGAGCGGATGCGCGAGCGTACCCACCAGTTGGCGTGCCGCGTCGCGCGGCAACTGAGTATCGGTGTCGAGGGTAATGACATAACGCACTCCCGCCAGAATCGCGGTCTCACCGACGACTTCCGAGAAGCGGCCGGACGCGCCGCGTAACATCGCGTTCAGGTCGGCGAGTTTGCCGCGTTTGCGCTCATGCCCCATCCAGACGCCTTCCTGGGCGTTCCAACGCCGCGCGCGATGGAAGAGATAGAATCCATCTCGTCGTTCATGCGCGTATTTCTCGTTGAGTCGCGCGACACCTTCGCGCGCCAGCCGCACCAGTTCCGCGTCGTCGGGCAGCGACTCCGACGCGGCATCCGTGAAATCCGTCAATAACGCGAAATGCAACGACCGATCACGATTGGCCAGATAGCGGACTTCCAGTCCTTCCAGCAGATGCTCGATGCCGGGAACGCTGGTGAGCATCGTCGGCATCGCCACCAGAGTGCGATTGACCGGTGGAATTCCGCGCTCAAAATCAAGACGAGGCAGCGATTGTGGTCTGAGCAACTGCGTCGCCAACCAATTTGCAATTCCAACGCCCAGTTGGGACGCGCATATCAATACCGGCGCCGCCAGCAGCAGCGTCACCCAATCCGGTGCGTGCCGCGTCATCCACAACACCAGCAGCAGCGTCGTTGCAATCGTGACGCTACCCACGACGGAAAGGTAACACGTCAGCGGCCGGCGACGCCGAATCCTGTCGACGGCCGTCGCGGGAGTCAGCCGCATTCGAACGGCGCTTTCCAGTTCCGGCCGCCCTCGATCGATGAGGAAGTAGCCGACATGCGCCTGGCGGTCGTCGGGATTTTGGCGCGCGTGGTTCTCGGCGAGTTGGATCGCCTTGAGCGCCACATCGTACTCGGCAAGTCGGCTACGCCGCGCGATTCCCTCGACCGCGTGTCGGTATCGATCACGGGTTGCGAAATCCATTTTCGAGTAGACGCCAGACGGATCGCCCGCCAACGTCTGTTCCACCAGACTGTGCTCACTGACGAACTCCCGCCAGTCGTTGGAGTTCAAGAATCGCAGACTGCCGATACTGTTGCCCATCGACACCTGGTCGGCTGCCTGGGCCTGGCCTTCGCCGCGCACGAGCTGTTCGGTCGTCAGGCTCTGGTCCGCCAGACGATGTTCGAGCCAGCCGCTGGCCAGCGCGAAGTTCGGGTTCTGGCCCTGCAGGTGGCGCGTGAGTTCGGCCACGAATGCACCGGAGAGAGGTGGATTGGCACGAGCCATGTCGGCCAAAACCAGCACCAGATCCGTGGGCCTTTGCTCCACGATGCTCACCATGCGCTCTGCCCAATCGGCGGCCAGATCCCGTTGATCGCGAGCGGCGGCAATCCGTAACGCAACACGTCGCAAATTCTCGATCAGCGCCAGTCGCAGCATCAACGGCAACGCCCACAACTCACCCAGCGTGAGCGGTTCGACGGTTTGATAGGAAGCGATGAATCCGTTGAGACTGGCCGTCTCGATCCGGCCATCAACGTGCGAGATCAGTTCCAGCGCGATGGCGTAGGCTCGCGGAACATTGACGGGCGGACTGCTCGCCAAGTGGGGAAGTGCGCGGCAGTAAGCCGGCGGCAACAGACGCCGAATCGCTCGAATCTGCTCCTCGATCAGATAGAAGTTGTCCAGCAACCATTCGGCGGCCGGCTCGATGCTGCGGTCCTGATCCGCGGCGGCGGACACCAGATCGTAGGTGTCGACCAGCACTCGTTCGTTCGCGGCCAGTCGCGACAGCAGCTTGTCTTGGACCGGGCCCTGGGCCAACTTGTGCGATGCTGCGATCGACTTCGCGTGCCGCTCAAGCTGCTCGATGCTGAACAGCTCCGCTCGTAACGGGAGTTCGACGGGAGGATTCGCCTGCGACGACAATCTCTCTTTGAGCGATCGCCGAGCCGATCGAGGCAATATCCACTCTGAAAACCGAAAATCTCTCACTCAACGCACCTTTCTTCCGGGAGCCGCTGTTCGCATGCCGAACGAATGTGCAATTCGTTATGTGAAGCGATTAGACCATGTTAGTGGATCCGATCGATCGTGCGGCAACTCTTGGAGTGATTCGACATGTCTGGGCACGATGTCGATCGGGAACATGACGATACGCGGATGAGCATCGGGGAATCCCTGAGGACTGCCATCGAGCTGGAATCAGGAGAACGACCTGCGAGACCGCTGGTCGGCCATCGCCGTCAAACATACGGTTCGCGGCAATGAATTCGTCCCGCGGCCAGCCATATCGATCTATCAATCGATCTCCGCGAAGGTGCATGCGTGCGAATCGCGGCGCGGGCGGCGAACCATCACGACGATTTTTGGGAGCAGTTCGACTGGCAGGCGAAATCACGCCGGTTCGGCCAATTACTGTGTCCCATCCTCGGGCCCGGGTGGAATGCCATCGGGTCTGATCAGCGCGTCGGCTTCCCGGTGGAGTGCGTGGATTCCGAACCAGTCGGTGGTCGGCATGTTGATCCGGCCTCCATTCGCGCCCTCGATGATGTCCGCGAACCATTCGTCGAAGCGAGTAAGCCAGTTCTCGGCTGCCGCGTCGTCACCCAACTCGTGGTGGATCATCGCCAGGACGAGCCAGTTCTGGGCCTTTCCTGCGTCAGCCCAATCGCTCGCGTTGGATTCTTCCAATGGCGCGATGGCTTCCTCGAAACTGCCCGCACGATAAAGCGCCAGCCCCAGCGCGTGCTGATACCACGCTGTGCTCCCTGCGTCGACAGCCGACTCGGCCCAGCGGACTGCCTGTTCGGCTGTCTCGAGGGGCTGGTCCGCCAGTCCATATACGCGCGCCAGCGTGAACGCTGCCAACGGGACGGTCGCATCGACCTCGCGAGCGGCGGCGCTAAGCAACTCCTGGTACTCGGCCGTGTCGTCGTTAATCAGCAACAGACCACCGATTTCAAACCATTCTTCGGTGTCGTGCTCAGATGGCGAGGCTGCCCAGTCGATTGCCTCGGCGGCCTCTGTCCAGCGACTGCACAGGGCGAGATGCCGACACAGCACCAGCCGGAGATGGCCATCCTCCGGTCGAGATTCGAGCAGGGCAGCGAACAGCTCTTCTTGTTGAGCGAGTTCCAGCATGTAATTGTTCCGTTCTGAATTCCATCTGCGCCCGGCGGGAAACTGATCGATCAGAGTCCCGTAATCGTTGGCGGCCAGATCCCATTGGGCAAGATGCGTCAGTGCCTCGGATCGCCGGGTGACGAGGTCGATA